>JBOHGH010000007.1:0-70572 GCA_050699975.1 Pseudonocardiaceae bacterium
ACGGTGTGGAGCCCAGCCGCGCTGGCGGTGCACACCCTGCGGCGGCGCAGCCTCGAATCGCTCCTGCGCTTTCCCCCTGGCCTTGTCCCGGAGTTCTTCGACGTGTTCTTCGCACTTCCCGAGCGACACCGCTGGGCTTACCTCACCGGCCGCGAGGACGTCAGTGGCAGCGCCGCTGCGATGGGCGCACTGTTCGCCGCCTCCCCATGGTGGCTACGGAGGCAGTTGGTCGTCGGGGCACTCGATCCGCGCGCCCGGTGCGCCCTCGATGAGGAGGTGAACGTCAGGGATGCGGGACGCTGATGTCTACCTCTACCTCGGGTTTGACCTTGAGCGCGCCGAGCATGGCGGAGAACGGTTTGATACCGAACTTGCGCTGGTCCAGGACGATCTTGGCGTTCCAGCCCTTGCCGTCGTCGCGAGCCTCGACAGAGATCGGAGCCGTCACGCCGTGCAGTGTCAGATCCCCCTCGATTCGGGCCCGGTCACCGTCGCGCACCACTGACACCGAGCGAAACTCGATCTTCGGATACTTCCGGGTCTCGAGCGTCTTCTCGGTGTTGCGCTCGATGTCCTTACGGTCGGACGGCGAGACCGCGTCGGTCGTCACGCGCAGCGAGCTCGCGTCGAAGTCGGCTGTGATCGTGTCGTCGTCCCCCACTTCCAGGGACAAGCTCGTCACCTGGAAGGTGACGTCGTGGCCGAAGGTGGTCAGCAGTCCTTCCCGAAAGACGGAGACCCGGCAGTCCACCGCAGCAGCATCGAAAGTTGGCACCCAGTGAGCCTAGCTTGGCGCAATCACTGGCGGTAGCTTTACACGACGCAACGCGGTCACCCGCTCGGTAGATCCAGAGCAGCCGCCGCAGGCCGGATCGCCTCGGCGAGCCGTTGCACGTCCGGCAGGCCCTCCTGGTCGGCGAGCAGACCGACATATGCGCTGTCCCGATACCAGGACAGCCCCACGACGAGAGCCTGGCCGGCCGCCAGCGGCGCCAGCGGATAAACCTCCTCAAGCTCCGCGCCGTCCAGCGTGAACCGGATCCCCGGCAACGGGATGCTAGTCACCATGAGGTCGAACAGAAGCGAGGCGCCCTGACCGGCCGCTGGGGCCGCCACCCGGTGCACTGCAGGTGGCAACCGGTCGGCGAGCAGCGGTATCGCGCCGGCGCCGTGGCTGGTCCCGTCAGCCTTGCTCTGCTCCATCGCCCCACGGATCTTGAGCAGCCGCTTGCCGGGATCGGGCTCGCCGACCGGCAGATCGCAGAGGTAGCCGGACAGCCGATTGCCCCCGACGCGGTCGCCCGGCCTGGCCCGCCGGCTGATCGGGATGAACGCCCGCAGGATCAACCCCTCGACCGGGTCGCCGCGGGCGACGAGCCATCCCCGCAACGCCCCGGCGACCACCGAGAGCAGGATGTCGTTCACCGTGCCGCCGTAGCGCGCCCGGACCCGGTGTATCTGCCGGAGATCGAGCCGGGCCGTCGCCAGCGCCCGCCGGCCCGAGGACAAGGTCACCAGCGGAGAGCCCGGTGCCGGCAATCGGACGCGACGAAGCACCGAAGTGACGATGCAGGTGGCCTCCGTCAGCTGCCCCACCGCGTCCTTGACGGCGGCGTGCATGCCGCCGGGTGCCTGCCACAGCAGTGACCGCATGCTCGGCTGCGTCGAGGACGGGGTAGAGCGCGGCGAGCCGCCGTCGACGGCGACGCGACTCGGGGTGCCACCACCCGGTGATCTGATCCCATCCATTACCCGGAACCCGATATCCAGCGCGCTGCGCCCGTCGCCGAATGCATGATGCATCTTGACCAGCACCGCGAAGCGGCCCCCGCCGACGCCCGATATCACGTGGAACTCCCACAGCGGGCGGGTTCGCGGCAGCGGTAGGACCAGCAGCTCGGCGGCCAACGCCGCCGCCTTGTCGCGGCTGCCGTGACAGTTCAGGTGATGCAGGTGAATGTGGTCCTCGGCGTGGAATCCGCAATCCTCGGTCCACGTCGCGGCGGCCAGCGCAAACCTGGCCGGTAGCACCCGCTGACGTAGCTGTGGGACACGCTTGGCCCGGTCGGCCAGCAGGCAGATCACCCGCTCGGGATCCCCGGGTTGGACCGCCCGGAAGATCGCCAAGCCGCCGAGGTGCATCGGTGATACTTCGCGATCCAGACTGAGAAAGGCGGTGTCGAGCCCGCTGAGCCGCCATGCTGCCATGGTGAAAACCCCCGTGATCGCGCATTTGGCGTGTCTCATCGAAAGCCTTGCATATCGGTTTAAGCAGTGACGGCGATCCGGCACCAGGTGCATGATCACATCCGTGCAGGTGTTGGTCGACGCGGACAATCTTGATGTGCCCAGGCTGCGGCTGCTCGTCGCGGCGCTGGAGGCCGCATCAGAGACGTGGCCATCCGCCGACATCGTGGTGGCCGGTGCGCCCACAGCGCTGGATGCGCTCGACTGGCCGTCGGAGGCCCAGGTGTTGCCGGCGAGCGGCTGGCAGGGTGCGGACCTGCTGCTGGCCCGCGCCTACCGGGCCGATGACCGGCCGCTGCTGCTGGCCACGGGGGACGGGGACTTCGCGCAGCTGGCGCGCCGCCACCCCGGCCCGGTGCTGCTGGTCAGCGGGACGTCAAGCCGCTCCCGGGCGTTCACCGGACGCCGGATCGTCAGCACCGATCCGGCGTCCGACGGCGGCTCGCAGCTGCGGTCCTGGTTGGGGCAATGCACCGCGCTGTGAGAGATTTGCGCCGTGCCTACCCTGTTCAGCCGCATCATCCACGGCGAAATCCCGGGTCGTTTCGTCTGGAGCGACGAACGCTGCGTCGCCTTTCTCACCATCGCTCCGCTGCGGCCCGGCCACGCTCTGGTCGTCCCCCGCGCCGAGGTCAACGAGTGGACCGACGCGGACGACGACCTGGTCGCGCAGCTCATGGTGGTGGCCAAGCAGATCGGCGCGGCGCAGAAGATAGCCTTCGACGCGCCGCGGGCCGGACTCATGATCGCCGGGTTCGAGGTGCCACACCTACACCTGCACGTGTTCCCCTCCTGGGGCATCGACGACTTCGACTTCGGCAACGCCGACCATGATCCGGACCCGGCCGGACTCGACGCCGCCGCGGACGCCTTGCGCTCGGCGCTCCGAGCGGCAGGGCACAGCCGGCGGGTGCCCAGCAGCTAAAGCGGGCGGAAGCGGCGCAGGCGCAGGCTGTTGGACACCACGAACACCGAGGAGAATGCCATCGCCGCTCCGGCGACCATGGGGTTGAGCAGCCCGGCCGCGGCCAGCGGAAGCGCGGCTACGTTGTAGCCGAAAGCCCAGAACAGGTTCCCCTTGATCGTGCGAAGGGTGCGCCTGGACAGCCGGATCGCATCGGCGACCACCCGCAGGTCACCGCGGATGAGGGTGAGGTCACTGGCCTCGATCGCGGCGTCAGTGCCAGTACCCATCGCCAATCCCAGATCGGCCTGGGTCAGCGCGGCGGCGTCGTTGATCCCATCGCCGACCATCGCCACGACCCGGCCTTGCCGCTGCAGCCGGCGCACCTCCTCGACCTTTCCCTCGGGCAGCACCCCGGCGATCACAGTGTCGATCCCGACCTCGGTGGCCACCGAGCGGGCGACGGTCTCGTTGTCGCCGGTGATCAGAACCGGGGTCAGACCCAGCGCACGCAACCGGCGCACCGCCTCGGCGCTGCCCGGCTTGACCGTGTCGGCCACCGCGAGTAAGCCTCGCACCTGACCGTCCCAGGCCACCGCGACGACCGTGTGGCCATCCCGCTCGGCCTTCGCCGATACCGTGACCATCGGGTCAGGCAACGGTAGTGACCACTGGTCGGCCAACCAGACCGGCCGACCCACCAGCACCGCGGCGTCCTCCACCACCCCGTGCACACCCATCCCCTGCGACGAGCGGAAACGGTTCACCACAGGCAGACCGCCCAGCTGCTCCCGGCCGCGGGCGGCGATCGCGGTGGCGATGGGGTGCTCGGAGGCGTCCTCCACCGTAGCGGCCCGGCGTAGCACCTCGTCGGCGTTTTCGCCGGCTGCGGGAAGCACGTCGACCAGGGTCATCGTGCCGGTGGTGATGGTGCCGGTCTTGTCCAGCAGCACGGTGTCTACCCGCCGGGTGGACTCCAATACCTCGGGTCCCTTGATCAGGATGCCCAGCTGCGCGCCACGACCGGTGCCTACCAGCAGCGCAGTCGGTGTGGCCAGCCCGAGAGCGCACGGGCAGGCGATGATCAGCACGGCGACCGCAGCGGTGAACGCGGTCGTGGTCGGGGCACCGATGACCAGCCAGAAGTCGAGGGTGGCCAGTGCGAGCAGGACCACGATCGGCACGAACACCGCCGAGACCCGGTCGGTCAGCCGCTGCACCGGGGCCTTGCCGTGCTGGGCGTCCTCCACCAGCTGCGCCATCTGGGCCAGCCGGGTGCCCGCACCGACCCGGGTGGCCCGCACCCGCAGTCGACCGGAGACGTTCACCGTCCCACCGGTCACCGCCGAGCCCGGGTTGACCTCGATCGGGACCGACTCGCCGGTGAGCATGCTCTCGTCGACGGCGGAGGATCCGTCCACCACCCGGCCGTCGGTGGCGACCTTTTCTCCTGGGCGGACCACGAACTCATCGCCGACTCCGAGCTCCTCGACGGGAATCCGCACCTCCTGCCCGTCCCGCAGCGCCGAGACGGCCACCGCACCGATATCGAGCAACGCACGCAACGCCGCGCCCGCGCGCCTCTTGGCACGGGCCTCGAAGTAGCGACCGGCAAGCAGGAAAACCGTGACGCCTGCGGCGACCTCCAGGTAGATCTGGGCCCCATCCGCGCCCCGGTGCACTGACAGGCCGAACTCGTGTCGCAGGCCCGGCCCGCCGGCGCCGCCGAAGATCATCGCGTAGCTGCTCCACAGGAACGCGGCCAGCACACCCATCGAGACCAGCGTGTCCATGGTGACCGCACCGTGGCGCAGATTCCGCCAGGCGGAGCGGTGGAAGGGCAACGCCCCCCACACCACCACCGGCGTGGCCAGCAACAGGGATAACCACTGCCACCTGGGGAATTGCAGCGCAGGCACCATCGCCATGGCGATCACCTGGATGGCGAGCACGGCACTGCCGACCAGCCGATCGCGCAGTGCGTGGATCTCATCATCCCCGGGGCTGGTCTCGGGGTGGTCCGCCTCGGGCTGGGTCGACTTACCCTGTGTCGACTTACTCTGGGTCGACTTACCCAGGGTCGACTTACTTCGGGCGAGCTCGGCGGTGTAGCCGGTGTGCACCACGGTTGCCACGAGGTCCTCGGGTGTGACGCCGTCGGCGTAGCTGACCCGTGCCTTCTCGGTGGCGTAGTTGACGGTCGCGCTCACCCCGTCGAGCCGATTGAGCTTGCGCTCGATGCGGGCCGCGCAGGACGCGCAGGTCATGCCCCCGATAGCCAGCTCGACCTGCCGGGCCGGTTCCCCGGCGCCGGTTACGGCCCCGGGGCTGCGGTCGCGGACGGTCGCCATGTCACCTCGCCAGCGCGGTGAACTCTGCGGTCCGCACCCGGCCACGGTGCTGGAACTCCACGAACATCCGGTAGTACCCGGCGGTCGGTGCCTCGACCTCGAAGCCGATCGTGGTGTCCCGGCGAGGGCCTTCGATGGGACGCACTTGCAGGTAGGCCAGGTCGCCTTCACGCAGGATCACCAAACGCCCAGCATTCCCGAGGTAGGTATCGAGGTCTGTGACCGGCACGTCGTCGCGAATCACGTGCATCGACAACTGCGACACTGAGCCGGCGATCAGGTCTCCGGTCCCGACCACGGTGTAACCGTCGACGTCGGCGGTCGATGAGATCTTCGGGATCGGTCCCGGCTCGGCCAGACCCGGTACGTCGAGATCCACCCCGAGGATCACCGGTGTTGTGGCGGACTCTGGCAGGAACTCGGCGAAGGCGCGGTGGCTGCCCGGCCGGTCGAGCTCAAGCGGCACGCTCCAGGTGCCGTCGCGAGACATCGTGGGGTGCAGGCGCTGGTAGCCGCTCATGTCCCGGCGCACGACGACGAGATTCATCCGGTGAGGGCTGCGCGCGAAGTCGGTAACCGGCTTGCCGTCGACGGTGAACACAGTGAAGAGAAAATCGGTGGTCTCGCCGGCAGTGAACCGTGTGGTCCTTGGACGCAGCAGGTAGCCCTGGTCGGCGACGGCCAGGCCACCGGGCCCCATGCCGCGCTCGCTGTCGCCACCGCTGGGTGATCCGCTCTGGGGCCCAGTCTGGCGGTTCGGTGCTGGTGCGGCGGCATCGACGATCGCCTCTCCGAGGTTGATCGCGACGCCGAAGATTGCGACTAAGCCGGCGAGCATCGCCAGCAGCGTCACTGGGGTTCGCATCTGCTCAGTCCGAGACCTCCCCGTGAATGCTCAGCGTGAAATCTCGTAGCCGGCTTCATTGACCGCAGCGTGCACGGCGGCGTCAGCCAAGGCAACGTCGCTGGTAACGCTTAACCTACCGGTTGCCAAGTCGACCTGAACATCACTGACACCCTCGATGGCGCCGACCTCCTCGGCCACCGCGGAAACACAGTGCTGGCACACCATCCCAGTGACGAAGTACTCACTGACCGTGGCCGTGTCCCCCATGTCGTGACCTCCTCGAGTTCGTTGCGGTGTCCGCGTGGTGCGTCAGGAACGAACCAGCCGGGCGATGGCGTCGGCTGCTTCCTTGACCTTGACGCTGGCCTCGGTTTCATCGGCCGCGGCGTCGACCACGCAGGTGGCCATATGCTCTTCGAGCAAGACCAGCGCAAATGATTGCAGTGCCTTCGTGGCGGCCGAGACCTGGGTCAGGACATCGATACAGTACTGGTCCTGTTCAACCATGCGTTGCAGGCCACGGATCTGCCCCTCGATCCGGCGCAGCCGTTTGAGGTAGGCGTCCCGGTCTTTGGTGTAGCTTGCCATTCGCTGCCCTCTCGTGACGCCTCCGAAATACCTCTACTGGGTATCAAATATACCCCCTTCTGGTATATCATTGCCAACACCCGCCACCCCGGTGCGCAGCCTGGGCAGCACCTCGGTCCCGAGCCGGACGATGTTCTCCCGGGTGCGTGCCGCGTCACCTGTGGTCTCGACCAGCAGCAGGTGGTGGCGCACCCCGGTGCGCCGCGCGGAGCGGGCAAGCACCTGCACGCAGTCCTCGGGGCTGCCGATCGGGTGCAGGCGGCACAGCAGTTCGGTGTACGCGTGCGGGTCGCGCGGGGTATGCGGCGCACCGTCGGCGCGCCGGTAGCCAGCCACCCCGGGACCCAGCCAGCGGGGTAGCGCCGCGCGCACTTCGGCGAGCGCCTCGGTGCGGGTGTCTGCGACATGGGCCACCCCGGCGGCCAGGTGACCGGGATCCAGCCCACCGGTCAGCGCTGAATAGCGTGCCGTGAACGCGGCCTTCTCCTCGTCGTCGGCGTGCATGCCCAGCAGCATCGGAAGGTGGCGTGCGGCCGCCACCTCAAGTCCGCTCTGCGAGGTCACCGCGGTGACCACCGGCGGGTAGGGGCGGGTCCGGGGTGCCGGCACCAGTGGCAGGGTGCCTGCCACGCACCCGGTACCCAGTGTCTCGAGCAGGACGTCCAGCGCGGCCGGGTAGCCATGTTCCCAGCGGCTGAGCCCGGTACCGAACACGTCGAGGTCGACCCACGGTCCGCCGCGGCCCACACCCAGCCGGAACCGACCGCCGGACAGCTGGTCAAGCAGCGCGGTCTGCTCAGCAAGAGCCACGGGATGCGTCGTGGACAGCACACTCACCGCAGTACCCACTGCGACTCGCCGGGTCGCTGCGAGCAAGTAGCCGGCGAGCGTCACCGCCGAAGGGCACACCCCGTAGGAGATGAAGTGGTGCTCGGCAACCCACACCTCGTCGAACCCGGCCTCGTCGGCGGCCACCGCAGCGGCCACGGTGCCGTCGAGCACCGTGGCGTAATCCTGGCCGGGATACTGCGGGGCCAGCAGGAACGCCCCGAACGTCACCGCTAACCCACATCTCCCTCCAGGCCAACCGCCCAGTACCGCGCCAGGAGTTACTCCGGGACGAGTACCACCCATACCGGACCGGGAGCAAAGGTCAGCGGCGATCCATCCGGGAGGGTGAACGTGGTGATCGCCTCGGGGGCCGGGCGCGACCAGCTCCCGTCGAACGCAAGGCCGTCCCGGAGCACAATCGCGCTACCGGCGCCCACGGTCGCAGCAAACGGCGAAGGCGTCCCGGAGGTGTCCCGGATCGGGGTGTCGCGCACAGCCACTCGCTGCAGCACCACGGTGGCCGCACCGGGCCGCGGGCCAGAGGCCGAGGTGAGCGGCGCACCGTCCATCGATATCACCCACCTCGCCTCGGCAGGCACCCATTGCACCCCGATGCCGGTAGCTCGGTACCGGACGTTGGTTCCCGGCACGGGACGGCCGCCGGGCGGGGTAGGCCCGAAGCGGAACCCGATGTCCCGCGGCGGCGCGCCTCCCCGGCGCAGCAGGTTGGTGTCGCCGTAGAGATTGTGCGGCATCCGCCGTTTCCGGTCCCGGCGGTAGCTGCCCGGCTGCTCTTCTTCCGAGACGTTGAGCACCGGCGCGCGTGCCACGAGCGCGTTGACTGCGGCGGCAGCGCCAGAGTAGGCCAAAGCGGGGCGGCCGAAATTGGCCAGCAGTTGCAGGTCGGTCAGCCGGGTGCTGCGTACCGGCCCCGCTACCGGCGGGAAGCGGGATTGATACACCGCGAGCAGCCGGCTGATGCCGCCCTCCACCGGCTCGACATAGACCAGGTCGGCAAGTTCGAGCCCGGTTTGCGGGCGGGCCGGCGGGGCGTTGTCGATCTTGACTCCGAGCACAGGTGCGCCGAGGTCGGTGGCCAGGCCAGTGAACGGCGACACCGGCGGCGGTCCGGGTAACGGGCTAGCTGGCGCACTGCTCGGAATCGGCGAGTCAGGAGCGGGGGACGGCGGCAGCCCGGACCCCGAGCAGGACAGCAGCCCGGCGGAAAACAGGGCGACCAGCAGGACCATAGCCAGCGCGCGCAGAACGTGCAGCACGTGCCCCCGCCGGCTCATGGCCACCGCCCCCCTCGCCAGCGCATCGTGCACGCTGAGTAACGCACTTCATACCAGCCGTAATCGGCGCAGGTGAAGCCCTCGCGCACCGTTCATCGGCTGCAGGCTGTAGAACTCGTGATCCGCTGGGGGGAGTACGACCCAGTCGTTGTCCGGGCCGATCATGAGGACGTTCATCGGCACAGCTTTCATGGACGCACAGTAGATTACTGAAGGTGATGGCGACTCCCCTGAATGTGGCACTCCGCTCGGAGGATGACAATGAGTCGCGTGCCGATTACGCTGGGGGAGATTGCTCAACGTCACCACCGGGGGCACCTAGTGAGCGTGAGCCACGGGCTTGATCGCGTCGAACCCCGGCGCGGCCTGGCGGCTCTGCACCCACGAGGGTGGAAGCTCTGGGGCGAACGGAGAGTCGTCCTCGGCTACGTCCTCACCGTCGACATCGTGGCGGTCGCGCTGATCGTCGGGGCGATCGCGGCGATACCGGTTCGCCCCGCGGATCTGTTCCGGTTCGGCCTGCTGGTCGCGGGGGCGGTCGTCCACCAAGAGGCGGTTCGCCAGATCGAGTTACTGCGGGAGCGGGCGGTCGGCAGTGGCCTGCTTCCGAACCTGAGGTCAGTATGGATCTTCGCGGCGGTGCTGTCGGTCCCGCTACCGTTGGTCTTCGCCGTGGTCGTGGTCGTCTACCTGCATGCCTGGTGGCGGATCAGACCTGGCCGCCTGTACCGCGCGCTGTTCTCCGGCGCAACGATGGTGCTGGCGCCCGCTGCTGCTGTCACGGTCCTGCACCTGGTGGGGCCCAACAGTTACCCGATCATCCCGCACGGCCTGCCGGGGCTTGTCGCCCTGATCGGCGCCGGAGCGGCATACTGGCTGGTCAATTTCGGGCTGGTGGCCGGTGCCGTGATGATGTCCGACCCGCTGCAGCCGGCCCGTCAGGCATTGGGCAACCCGAGCGATCAGGTCGTTGTCGCGGCCTCGCTCGGGCTGGGCGTCGCGCTCGCCGCGATGCTGGCCTGGCAGCCGTGGCTGATCGCTGTCCTCATGCTTACCGTGATCGCGCTGCACCGCGCATTGCTGCTGCCGCATTTCCAGCAGGCCGCCCGCACCGACAGCAAGACCGGTCTGCTCACTGTGGGTTTCTGGAATGAGGTCGCCGGCCGGGAAATCGAACGGGCCCGCCGGCTCGGCGAGCCGCTCGGAGTGCTGATGCTCGATCTGGACCATTTCAAGTCGTTCAACGACCGGATGGGGCATCTCGTCGGCGATCAGGTGCTGCGCGCCGTTGCCGACGAGCTCCGCTCCCAGACCCGACCCTACGACCTGGTCGGGCGGTTCGGCGGCGAGGAGTTCGTGATCCTGCTGCCTGGAGTGGGAACCACCCAGATCGAGCACGTCGCAGACCGGATCCGGTTGCGCATCAGCCGGCTGTGCGTCCTGGTCCACGGCCCACACGACCGGCCGGTCACGGTGGACGGTATCTCGGTGTCGATCGGGGCGGCGGTGTGTCCCGACGACGGCAGCGAGCTGGACCGCCTCCTGCTGGCCGCCGACGGCGCCCTGCTGGCCGCCAAAGCGGCCGGCCGCGACCGCGTCCGCCTTGCCACCCGCTGACCTTGTCCCCGGCTCAAGCGCCCGCTCAGCGCGTTCTGGATGCAGACTGCTGTTGATAGGGGGGAGACGACAGCAGTCTGCATCCAGAACACGGAAAGGGGAGGTATGGAGTTTGCGGGGATGGGGACCACGGAGTTGCTGGGGCGGGCGCGTGCGGTGCGTGACGCTGCGCACGGCACTCGGGTGACCTACTCCCCCAAGGTGTTCCTTCCGCTGACCATGCTGTGCCGGGATCGCTGCGGCTACTGCACCTTCGCGCACGCCCCCCGCGCGCTGCCGTCGGCCTACCTGGAGCTTGACGAGATCTTGGCGATCGCGTGTATGGGTGCGGAGCTCGGCTGCCACGAAGCACTGTTCACCCTCGGCGAGCGGCCCGAACACCGGTATCCGCAGGCCCGGAGCTGGCTCGCCGACCACGGGTACAGCAGCACGGTGGACTACCTCGTCGCAGCCTGCCGCGGGGTACTTGAGCACACCGGGTTGCTGCCGCACGCCAATGCCGGTGCGTTGTACCGCAACGAGCTGGCCGAGCTGCGCGAGGTCACCGCGAGCCAGGGGATGATGATCGAGTCGTTGCGGCCGGATCTGGCCGCGCACCGCGGTGCCCCGGACAAGCATCCGGATCGGCGGCTGGCCACCCTGCACGCCGCGGGTGAGCTGGCGATCCCGTTCACCACCGGGATCCTGGTCGGCATCGGCGAGACCGAGGCCGACCGGGTTACCGCGCTCGAGGCGGTCGCCGAGGCCCACCACCAGTACGGGCACGTGCAGGAAGTGATCGTGCAGAACTTCCTGCCCAAGGCGGGCACTGCGATGCGCCAGGTCCCACCCTGCCCGCCGGAGGAACACCTGCGGGCCATCGCGCTGGCCCGGCTGCTGCTGCCGCCCGAGGTGCATGTACAGGCCCCGCCCAACCTCACCGACGATCCGGCGGGCGTGCTCGCTGCCGGCATCGACGACTGGGGCGGGGTCTCCCCCATCACTGCCGATCACGTCAACCCCGAGCGGCCCTGGCCCGCGCTGGACGAGCTGCGCACCGCCACCGAAGCGGCGGGGCACACCCTGGCGCCACGCCTGACCGTGTACCCGGAGTGCGCGCTGGATCCGCAGCGGTGGCTGGACCAGGCGGTTCGCTTCGGTGTGCTGGACCGCTCCGACGCAGCGGGGCTCGGCCGGGACGATCCGGGCGCGGTGTTTTCCGAACGCGCGCACCACGCCGTCAACGTCGGCGACGGCGCTGAGGTGACCCTGGCCGCACGCCGCTCCACCGCCTGGTACTCCGGTACCGACGTCGCACCGCCCGCGTTGCTGCCCGCGCCGGGGCGGGCCACCGGGGCGGTGCGTGAGGTGCTCGACGGGGTTCGCCTCGGGCAGCGTCCCGAACTCGACGAGCTGGTGACGCTGCTGTCCGCCCGCGGCCCCGAGGTTGCGGCCGTCGCCGGGCTGGCCGACCAGCTGCGGGTGGCAACCGTCGGCGACACCGTCACCTACGTGGTCAACCGCAACATCAACTACACCAACGTGTGCACCTTCCGGTGCCGGTTCTGCGGGTTCTCCAAGGGCAAGCTGTCGCTGAACCTGCGTGGCGCGCCGTACCTGCTCGAGCTGCCCGAGATCGTGGCGCGGGTTCTGGAGGCGCAGCGTTGGGGCGCTACCGAGGTGTGCCTGCAGGGCGGGATCCACCCCAGCTTCGACGGCGACTACTACCTCACGGTGTGCCGGGCCATCCACGAGGCGGCGCCCGGGATCCACATCCACGGTTTCACCGCGCTGGAGGTCACTGAAGGGGCCCGGCGGCTCGGCGAACCGCTGGTCGACTACCTCACCCGGCTGCGCGAAGCTGGGCTCAAGTCGTTGCCCGGCACCGCCGCGGAGATCCTCGACGACGAGGTCCGCGCGGTGCTGTGCCCTGACAAGATCACCACTGGGGAATGGCTGGAGGCGCACCGGGTAGCGCACTCGGTGGGGCTACGCTCCAACGTCACGATGATGTTCGGGGCCATCGAGCAACCCGTGCACTGGGCTCGGCACCTGCTGCGGGCCCGCCACCTGCAAGAGCAGACCGGCGGGTTCACCGAGTTCGTCGGCCTACCGTTCGTACACATGGCCACCCCGATGTACCTCAAGCGGGCGGCCCGGCGTGGGCCGACCTGGCGGGAGGTGCTGCTGGTGCACGCGGTTGCCCGGATCGCACTGCACGGGTTGATCGACCACGTGCAGGCGTCCTGGGTGAAGCTCGGCGCGTCCGGTGCCCGCCAGCTGCTTCGGGCCGGGGTGGACGACCTCGGTGGCACGCTGATGGACGAGAACATCAGCCGTGCGGCGGGTGCGAGCCACGGGCAGGGGCTGGACGAGGCCGGGTTCCGGGCGATCGTCGAGCCGCTCGGGCGGCCGCTGGCCCAGCGCACCACTCTTTACGAGCCGGTCCGAGCCGTGCAATCGCCGTAAGTGTGTCAACTGCCGGGTTTGCGACCCACGGCTATGAAGGATGCGACGGTCATCCACGGCCGGGTCGCGAGCGCGTCGACGCGCTCGAACGCGACCGCCCACCTGCTCAGGTCCCTCGCGGTGGCGAGCCCGGCGGCCACCAGCGCATCCCGGGCGGCCCACGAAGGCGGCCGCAGCTGCGGGGGAACCCGATACACCGGGCCCCCGCTGCGGAAGGACTCGACCTGCAGCCCTGCGGTCTCGAGCAGGGCTCCGAGCGTCGGGCCGATGTTGATGTTGTTGCCGCGGGAGCGGTGCAGCTCGACGTAGCGGGTGTTGAGATCGGCGATGTCGGGGTCATCGGGATGCAGCCGCATTGCGGCGGCGTCGACGTCGACGAGGTAAATCGCCCCGCCGGGACGAGCCAGCTTGACGAGATGGGCGATTATCGCCGTCTCATGGCTGCCGTTGTGGGCCAGGACGTGGCGGCACATCACCACGTCGTAGCTGCCGGGATCGAGCCCGGTGGCAGCCGCCTCACCCACCCGCGCCGAAGCCTGGGTGAGATCGGCGACCTGCTCGGCGGCGGCGGTGACGGCACCGGAATCCAGGTCGACACCGTCGGCCTTCCCGCTGTTGCCGACCTCCTCGGCGAGCAACCGCAGGATGGCCCCCGGCCCGCAACCGATGTCTGCCACCCGCGCGCCGGGCACAATCCCGGCGGCCTCCCACTGGGCTCGCTCGTCGGCACGGGCGAACTCTGCCATGAGCCGGTAGCGTTCCCGCTCAGCCTCGGTGAGCTGCAGCGCGTAGGTCACCTTGATCTCTCCCGTCCCGTCCTGCCCAGGCTAGGGCAGCGGGCCCCGGACGAACACCCATTAGCTGCGCGAACGAGTCGTTACGCGATCCACCGTCGACTGGTCACTCCGGGGCGTCAGAGGATGGGCGTGTGGTGGGCCTGGGGGGCCGGGTCCTCGTGGTGGTCGTGGGGGGCGGGGCGGTCGTCGTCGTTGTGGGAGGCGGCGCGTTCGCGGTAGTCGTGGTGGTCGTGGTGGTCGGAGGGCTCGTGGTACTCGGCGGGGGCGGGGGGCTGGACGACGAAGGGGGTCTGGTCCAGCTGGTCCGCCAGCTCGTGGTCCATGGGGTCGCTGGTGGGGTGGCGGGCACAGTCGCGCCCGCCTTTGCGCCGGTGCCCGCACCAGCGGGCGGTGCGGCTGTGGGCGTCGTACGGACGGTCCCGCTGGAGTCGTCGCTACCCGAGTTCCCGTCGCTGCCGCTGCCAGCCTCCGGTACGGGATGAGGGATGTCTGGTACGAGAGCAGGGGCTGGGGCAGCAGTAGAGGTTGCGGGTCCCGAGGTCCCCGCGTCCGCCGGCGGAATGGAGCCGCTGCGGGAGCTCAAATACGGCACGGCCGTCGCCCCCCCGGCCAGGACGAGGGTGAGCAGCCCCGCTGCGGCTACCTGCTTGACCTGCCGCGACCTGGCCCGGCGCCGCTCGAGATCGGCAGGTTCGATATCCGAAAGGGCGACAGTCAGGGTTGGCCGATCCGGGACCTCCATCGGGGATCGCACCGGGACGTCGAGCCCGGTGATCACGACGGTCGGCGCATCCCGGTCCGGGCTTACGGCCAGGATCTGTGTGTCCGTCGGGACATCCGCGCTGGCAGTGTCGGACTCGGCGGGCCCGGTAGGAAGTGCGAACAGGGCGGCTCCGAGTGCGATCGCAGCCGTGGGGTCAGCGTCAACTGCGACCGGCCGACCGAGCTCGGCGGAAACAAGCTGCGCGACCAGCGGCACCCGTGAGGAGCCACCAACCAGCAGCACCGCGTCAAGGTCCTCCGGACCGACGTCGGCTGAGCGCAGCGCCCGGCGCAGGGCCTCAACGGTCTCGGCCACCTGCGGGCGGATCAGATCCTCGAACTCGGCCCGAACCAGCCGTAGCTGTGACTGGACCTCGGGGGCCAGTACCGAGATCGTCACCTCGGTGTCGGCCGAGAGTGCTTCCTTGGCCTCGGTGCACTCGCGCCGCAGACGGGCGGTCGCGGTAAGCGTGGCGGGATCCTCCGGATCGAGTTCGCTCAAGGCCGGGACTTTGGCCACCACGTGACCGAAGACAGCATCGTCGAAGTCCACGCCGCCTAGCCGGTCGATGCCCTGCGGGAGGCCCAGCACCGAGAACATCCCGATACCGTCCTTGCACACGACGGCCGCGTCGAACGTGCCACCGCCCAGGTCATAGACCGCGATGGTGCTGCCGGTCGCGACCCGTTCCTGCATCGAGTAGCTCGCTGCGGCGGCCTCCGGCTCGGTGCGGAACATGACCTCCGACAGATCTGCCGCCCGCAGGGCATCCGCCATGATCCGGGTCTTGTACGTGCCCCAGCTGGCCGGATGGGTGATCGTGATGCCTCGGGCGGGTTCACCCTCGCGCTCGGCGACCCGGTCGACGACCCATCGGACCACCATCGCAGCGATCTCGGAGGCGGAGTGCGGAACACCGCCGATCATCATCGGGACCTCGTCGCCGATGCGCCGCTTGAACTCGCGTACCACCCGGTCGGAATCGGTGACGGCACGCCGTTCGGCGGCCTCCCCGACCACCACCTGGCCGTCCTCGCTGAGGTAGACCACCGAGCTCACGGCGGCGCCGCGGCTGCCCAGGGGTATCACCTCGGGGAGCGGACGCCGCCCGGCAACCTCGCGGCAGATGGCTGCGGCGGTGAAGGTGGTGCCCACGTCGATCCCGAGCCAGTAGCTCATCCTGGCGTGCCCCTATCCTCGTCTGGCGGTGCCGGAGGCCCAGAGCAGCGTTCGAACATATCTGGCACGGCGCTCGGCCTCCGTATCGCTGTTACGGGGCGTTCCGTTAGCGATACTGCAGGTCACCATCCCGATCTGTTCGCCCCGGTCCCGGATGGTGTCGGGGGCTCCAGGGCCGCAACCCCTCCCGGGCCGCAACCCAGTGGCCCCCAACTCCCTAACGCAGCGGACCGCGACCCGGGTGCGATCCCGCTGACCGAGGGTGGGCCGTGCCCGCTGGGTGTGATCGATGCAGCGGGGCTGGACCGGCCGGTTCCCAGGGGGCGGTCGGGCGCGTCCTAACCCAGCTGGCCGCGGATCGCTCCCTTTTCGAACGCGGTCGAATGGACTTGGAGGTAGTAGGCGGCAGGATCATTGATGACCGCCTCGATCCTCTCCCGCGTGCTAGAGACGCAATCATTGACCGTTTGCTCCCCAGCGAAGTTTTTGTCGTTGAAGAAATCGATCCAATGCGGGCCGTCACTGCCGCGATGGCCGGTGTGGAGATGGAAAGCGGTGACCATACCGTCGAGATTCTTCCAGGTGATCTCGTAGCAGGCCGTCCCCTGTTGCGGGTCGAGATCGAGCCGAGCGGAACCCTGCCCGTCGGGGTCTGCGGGGGTAACGGACTCGGGGCCGGTCAGCTCAACGGAGAAGTGACGAACACCCTCCAGGTGCGCCGCGTTGACCTCGTGTGCCAACGCCTGGGTCGGCCCTACGAGTACGAGGATCAATGAAGCGGACGCAAGGCATGCTCCGACGCGTTCCATTCCCCGGACGTTTTTGCGGTGCTGCATCTAGGCCTGCCTTTCTTCCAGTTCCACTGTCACCCTCGACCACTGCAGGGTCCGGAGTGTAGGGCACCAGCGTGAGCATCTCATCACGTTGGGTAGCCGCGGTGCACCCGGTGACCTCTGACTGACCGGCCCGTGCTTCTAGGCTCCTGGGGTGAGCTACCCCGGGGGCGACCTGCGCCACCAGCTCACGCACGTCGGCGCGGAGGCCGTCCGCGCCGGGCTGGTGGCCGGATCGGGCGGTAACCTCTCGGCCCGCCAACCGGGCTCCGGCCAATGCTGGATCACTGCGGCCAACACCTGGCTGGACCGGTTGCAGCCCGCCGAGTTCTCGCTGATCAGCATCCCGGACGGCGGGCTGCGTGGCGGGCATCCGAACCCGTCCAGCGAGTGGCGACTGCACACCGAGACCTATGCCCGACGCCCGGACGTCAACGCGATCGTCCATCTGCACCCGCAGACCAGCGTGCTGCTCACCGCGTTGGGCCACGACATCGCGCTGATCACCACCGATCACGCGTACTACCTGCGCGAAATCGCCGCCATCCCGTTCGACCAGCCTGGCACCGTCGACCTCGCGGTAGCGGCCGCGCAAGCCGTGGCCGGTGGGGTCAACGCCCTGGTGCTCGGGCATCACGGCTGCTCGGTGCTGGCCGATTCGGTGGAGCTTGCGCACAAGCGGGCGGTCAACCTGGAGGAGGCCGCCCGCGCGACCTACGCCGCGCTGTTGCTCACTGCCGGGGATCCAAGCCGGGTCCCGCAGGTGCCGGCGCGCTTCCTGGAGGCCGTCGACCGGGGCGAGGCCTCGGTATGAGCGCCGGCGAGTCATCCGGCATGGTGGAAGGGTGCCGTCCACCGAGCCGTTGCGGTTGCGTCCGCCCCGTCACCTGGTGAGCCGCCGGGCGATCACCTGGTGGACCACCCAGGCCGCACTCGAGGTGACAGCCGTCCTGATCCCCTTGGCGGTTGGCCTGGTCGCCTGGGCCGACGCGCGGCCGTGGCTGGCCGCAGTCACGGCCGGGGTGGTCGTCCTCGGCGTCGGCTACGTGCTGGTGATGCCGCGGTGGCGATTCCGGGTGCACCGCTGGGAAACCACCGGCGACGCCGTCTACACCTCGGCGGGCTGGATCAGCCAGGAGTGGCGGGTCGCGCCGATGTCCCGGATACAGACGGTGGACACCGAGCGCGGGCCCCTGCAGCAGCTGTTCGGGCTGGCCACCGTCACGGTCACCACAGCATCGGCGGCCGGGGCGCTGCGGTTGGCCGGGCTGGACCACGCGTTGGCCGTGGACCTCGTCGAGCAGCTCACGGCAACCACGCAGGCGACCCCCGGGGATGCCACATGACCCCGGTCTGGCAGCGCCTGGACCCCCGGATGCTCGCCGTCACGCCGATCCGCCAACTCGCCGGGTTCCTGCCGGTGATCGCAGTGGTGCTGGTGGTCGGCGTCGGGCAGGACGTCGGCGGGCGGGTCTATGGGTTGCTGGTGGGTGTGGGGGTTGTCGTGCTCGCCGGGGTGCTGCGCTGGTCGACCACCCGTTACCGGATCACCAGTGAGCGCGTCGAGCTGCGCTCGGGCTTGCTGTTCCGCAATGCCCGGTCCGTCCCACGGGACCGGATTCGCAGCGTCGACATCACCGCCGGACCGGTGCACCGGCTGTTCGGGCTGTCGGTGGTCAAGATCGGGACCGGGGAGCGCACCGAGGGCGACGGGTCTCGCGAGCTGAGCCTGGACGCGGTGTCCACGGCCGAGGCCGACCGGATGCGGCAGCGCCTGCTGGATCCCCTTGGGGCCGGTGACCCGGACCACTCAGGCGTCACGGTCCCGGCGACCGCGACCGAGCTGGCCGCGCTGGACTGGGCCTGGTTGCGGTTCGCACCGCTCACGGTGTCCAGTCTGGTCGCGGTGGGCGCTGTCGCCGGGGCGTTCGGCCAGCTCGCGGGCGAGCTCGGCGCCGACATCACGAATGTCGGCGGTATCCGCGAGAAGCTGAGCATTGCCCCGCTGTGGCTGGGCGTCTCCGTGTTCGCCGTGCTGGTGCTGGTCATCGCACTGGTGGGCTCGGTACTGATCTTCGTCGAGGCCTGGTGGAGGTTCCGGCTGGTCCGCGAGCCGGGCGGCACTCTGCGGATCCGCCGGGGACTGCTCACCGCCCGGTCGGTGTCGCTGGAGGAGCGTCGAGTGCGCGGGGTCGAGGTGATCGAGCCGCTGCTGCTGCGGATCGGGGGTGGAGCGCGCACCGTCGCCGTGGCCACCGGGCTGGGAGGCGGCCACGGCCAGGGCACCCTGCTGCCGCCCGCCCCGCGTGGTGAGGCGCATCGAGTATCGGGGGTGGTGCTCGCTGAGGACCCCTCCCCCACCTGCACGTCGTTGCGCCGGCACCCGCTTGAGGCGCTGCGGCGGCGGCTGGTCCGGGCGGTGGCGCCGGTGCTGGCGGGATCCGCGGTGTTGTGGCTGGCTCCGGTGCCGACCTGGGTGGCGTGGGCGACGCTGGGCCTGCTGCCGGTGACGGTGCTGCTCGCGCTGGACTCCTATCACAACCTGGGGCATGCGCTCACCGGCCGCTACCTGGTCACCCGGCACGGTGCCGGCGTGCGCGCCACGGTGGCACTGCAACGCCGCGGGGTGATCGGCTGGACGGTGTCGCAGTCGTTCTTCCAGCGCCGAGCCGGGTTGGTCACCGTGACCGCGACCACCGCAGCCGGGAGCGGCGCCTATCACGTGATCGACGTCCGGACCGCCGACGGGCTGGCCGTCGCCGAGCACGCTGTGCCGGGATTACTCACGCCGTTTCTGAATCACGACGTGGCGGCGCCTTCCGCGCACTAGGCTCGTGGTTGTGAACGACCGTCTGGTATGGATTGACTGCGAGATGACAGGGCTGGACGTCGGCAAGGACGCGCTGATCGAGATCGCCGCGTTGGTCACCGACGGTGAGCTGCGAGTGCTCGGCGAGGGCGTCGATGTGGTGATCCACGCCGACGACGCCGCGCTGGACTCGATGCCTGAGGTGGTGCACGAGATGCATGCGAAATCCGGCTTGACCGAGGCAGTGCGCCGGTCCACCGTGAGCCTCGCCGAGGCCGAGCAGCAGGTGCTGGCCTATGTCCGCATCTGGGTGCCCGACGCCCGCTCGGCGCCGCTGGCCGGCAACTCGGTGGCCACCGACCGGGCATTCCTCGCCCGCGACATGGTCGAGCTGGACGAGCACCTGCATTACCGGATGGTCGACGTGTCATCGATCAAGGAGCTGTGTCGGCGCTGGTACCCGCGGGTCTACTACGCACAGCCAGCCAAGGGTCTGGCACACCGGGCGCTCGCCGATATCACCGAGTCCATCCGCGAGCTGGCGTATTACCGGCGCACCGTGTTCGTGCCCGAACCGGGCCCGAGCTCCGAGGCGGCGCAGGCGGCGGCTCAGGCCGTCGTCGATCAGATGCCCGGCCGGTGACTGCGGCCCGGCGCCCGATATCATGGTCAGCAGTGCTGGTGTAACCGGCGCATGGTGGGTGTAGCTCAGCTGGTAGAGCACCTGGTTGTGGTCCAGGATGTCGCGGGTTCGAATCCCGTCACTCACCCCAACGTTTACGGCGCGCAGTAGGCCGCTGGCATTAGAGTGCCGCGCATGAACAGCGTGCAGGTCCACTACGAGCTCACCGGGTCATCTGATTTGCCGGTGCTTGTGCTGGCCGGGCCCCTGGGCAGCACGATGCAGATCTGGCAACCGCAGGTCGAGGCGTTTGCGGAGCGGTTCCGGGTGCTGCGTTATGACCATCGCGGGCACGGCGGATCCCCGGTGCCCAGCGGGCCGTACGTGATCGCGGACCTGGCCGTCGACGTGCTGGCGCTGCTGGACCGGCTGGATATCGAGCGCGCGGCTTTCTGCGGGCTCTCGTTGGGTGGGATGGTCGGCATCTGGCTTGCTGCGGCCGCCCCGGAGCGACTGTCCTCGCTCGTGTTGTGCAGCACCAGCGCGCATTTCGACGACGTTGGGCCCTACCTCGAGCGGGCCGCATCAGTTCGTTGGGCGGGCACGTCCTCGCTGGCACCGGAGGTGGTCGCCGGCTGGTTTACGCCGGAATGGGCAGCTGCGCACCCGGAGGTGGTACAGCAAGCGACGCAGATGATCGCCGGGACCGCGGATGAGGGCTACGCCGCATGCTGCAGCGCCATCGCCGCCTGGGACGCCCGCAGGCTGCTCGGCCGGATCCTCACGCCAACGCTGGTGATCGCCGGTTCCCAGGATCAGCGGACGCCGGTCACTCCGCATGCCAAGGCTCTTGCCGCCGGCATTTATCGAGCGAAGCTGGAAGTTCTCGACGCCGCGCACCTGGCGCCCATCGAGCAGGCGGACCGGGCCAACCGCCTGATCGCGAAGCACGCTGCCGCCGGTCAATGACCCTGGTCAAGCTACTTATTTCCCGAGACCCATTGCCCCCACGAGATCTGCCAGTCCCCGAAGCCATCCCACGGCTTGAGGTTGGGGCCGCCAGTGTTGACGTTGATGACGACGTCACCCTTCTTCACATTGTCGAAGAACCACTTGGCGTTTTCCGGCGATAGGTTGATGCAGCCGTGGCTGACGTTGCTGTGGCCCTGCTGGCCGACTGACCATGGCGCGGCGTGCACGAACTCGCCGCTGTTGGAGATGCGGGTGGCCCACTGCACCTTCGTCATGTACCCACCGGCATCGAGCGAGAGGCCGAAGGTGGTCGAGTCCATCACCTTGGTCGCGTTGCGTTCGGTGACCACGTGCACCCCGTTGGCGCTGGCGAAGTCGGGCCGGCCCATGGAGATCGGCATCGTGCGCACCACCCGGCCGTTGATCTCGACGGTCATCTGGTGGGTCGCGCCGTCGGCCCGGGCAATGAAGGCATCACCGATCGTGAACTGGGACGTCCGGTCCTGCTGGCCGTACACCCCGTTGCCGAAGTCCTTGCCGTAGAAGCGAATATCCACCTTGACGTTGGTTCCGGGCTTCCAGAACTCCTGGGGGCGCCAGTGCACCTCCTTGTTGGAGAACCAGTAGAAGCCGCCCTCGACCTGTGGGGTCGTGGTCACGGTGATGGAATTCTCGGCCTCCTGCTTGTTCGCGATCGGCTCATCGAAATACAGCGCGAGCGGCTGCCCCACTCCGACTGTCTGCCCATCAGTCGGGTTTATCGACGGGTAGGCGAGAGTGCGCGGCGCGACGGTTTCGAAGCTCGACCTGATGGTCACCGGCCGGTTGTCCTCGCCCATCGCGTCGGCGTTGAACGTGTAGGCCTTGCCGTAGCCCAGGGGCTCGGTGGTCTTCCACGTCGTCCCGTTGGGCTCAAGCTGGCCGACGACCGGCGACCCCTCCGGGTTGGTCAAGGTCACCTGGCCGAGCTTGCCCTTGGCGACGGTGACGGTGACGGGCGCCAGTGGCGAGACGTCAAGCGCGCGATCCGGCGGATCGGTGGTGATGCGCGCCACCGGAGCAGGAGGGGGCGATGGGGTGGCCTGGCGAGCCTCGGGATTCGGGGCACTGAGGCTGCACGCCGCCAACAGGGTGCCGAGCACGCCGACGATGAGCAGCACCGCGATCATCACGGTATTCTTGACCAGCCCTGACACTGCGCTCCAACCCCTAGCCGGACGCCACCTGCTCACCCGCACGGGGCACCATCCGTTTTCGTGATCTATCACAAGAGAACCCAGTCTGCCGCACTGGACCACCAGACCTTGTTGGTGCATCCCGCGTGGGTACCTGTGTACCGACGCACGGCGACGGCGCCTGGTTGCCTGTGTCCTGACTCGGTCCTACTGACACCAACGTGCTAGCGTCCTGCACGTCACGCCGGGAGGGCGTCGACACCAGCGCCGCTAGCTCAACTGGCAGAGCAGCTGACTCTTAATCAGCGGGTTCGGGGTTCGAGTCCCTGGCGGCGCACCACCTCTCACCTGTGGTAATGGGACTAAGAAGATCGAATTATGGGATCTTTGTCCAACGGATTGTCCATTACCGCGCTGTACGGTGCGGTTTATGGCACGCAGGAAGCAGCTTCCGAAGGACTGACGGGCATCCGCCAGCGCGGCGGTACGTACCAGGTTCGGGTCTCTGCCGGGTATGACCCGGTGACTGGTCGGCAGCTCATGCTTAGCGGTTCGGCAGAGACCGAGGACGCGGCGATCGCGATCCGCGATCGGCTGCGCCAGCAGGTGCGGGACAACACGGCAGCCCGAACCAATGTCACCCTCGGCTACCTGCTTGATGAGTGGTTGTCGGGGCATCAGGTCGAGGAGACAACCCGCGACAGCTACCGACTGCTGATCAACGGCTTCATCGGCCCGGCGCTTGGCGCTACTCCTCTGGCTCAGCTGTGTCGGCAGGGTCCGCGTCCGTTCGAGCCAAGATCGCAAACGCCGCGTGGGAGCAGGATGCGGATTGGGGCACGTTTGTGTGGCTGACCTTCGTCACCGGTGCCCGGCGCGGCGAGTTGGTCGCCCTCGCGTGGGAGCATGTCGACCTAGTCTCCGGATTGCTGACCATCCGCCGCAACCTGGTCCGGCGCAACGGCACGACGATCCTCAAGGACACCAAGACTCACCAGATGCGGGTGATCAAGCTCGACCAGGACACCATCACAATCCTGAGCCAGCACAAGGCACGCGCTGTGCAACGTTGCGCCGACCACGGCATCACGCTGGACGATGACGCCTTTGTGTTCTCCTACTCCCCCGACCACCGGCGGAACTGCGACCCGGACGCCATCACCCACCGATACGGAAAGATGGCCGCCGATCTCGGCATCGACACGCACCTGCATGCGCTGAGGCATTACAGCGCCACCGAACTACTCGCTGGCGGCGTCGACCTGCGCACCGTGGCAGGCAGGCTCGGCCACGCGGGCGGCGGAGCAACAACGCTCAAGGTTTATGCCGCCTGGCTCGCCGGTGCCGACACGAAAGCCGCCGACCTCATCGCCTCCCGCCTCCCCCGCCCGCCCCAGGTACACGACGAGCGGACCTAACCGCCGACATCCGGATTGCCATCGCCGCCGGCAAGACAACCCAACGGTTATGACCCGCACCAAATCTTCAGCAACGCCTTTCTCGATCTCATCAGGTCATGGCCTTCGCTCACCGGTCGTTCAGCGCCTGGGTGAGCCGGGGGGTGATCCAGTCGAGGACGTAGGGGATGCTCAGGACCGACGGGTAAGCGATCCCGACCGAGACATCGTTGGCGAGGTGGATGTACGCGCCGCGCTGGACGGCGGGGAGCTGCTGGAACAGCGGATTGTCTTCGAGGGCAGTACTGAATTCCTCGGAGTGGTAGCTCAGCATCACGACATCGGCGTCCAGGACATTGAGCTGCTCCAGGCTCACCTGCGCAAAGCCCGGATAAGGCGACGACAGAACGGTCACCTTCGGCGACAGGACGAGACCGAGCTGTCCCAGCACGATCGCCGAGGTGTCCTGGGCGGAGCTAATCGTCCACACCTCCCCGGGGGCTGTCACCGGACCGTTGGTGTAGGTCTTGCTTTCCCAGTCGGGGTGGGCGTCGCGGACCGCTGTCAGCTTGGCCTCGGTGTCCTCGACCAGGCGGCGGGCCTCGTTCGCCAGCCCAACCGCCTCGCCTACCCGGATGGTGCTCTGCTGCCAGGTGTCCCTCTGGGCGATGGTCGTCGGGCCGATGACCTTGGCGATCCGTTCGAGGCGTGGCCGGTCAGTGTCGTAGTCGTTGTTGGTGGTGTTGTAGGTGGTGGCCACGATGAGGTCGGGCTTGAGCGCAGCCACCTGCTCGAAGGGTAGGCCGTCGGTGTCTCTCACCAGCTCGACGTGCCGGGAGCCGAGTGCGGCGGCCGTCCATGGGTGGATTCCGCTCTCCTGGTTGAAAGCGGCCGACATGCCGACCGGGGTGATCCCGAGGGCGATGAGGGCATCGGCGTCGATACTCTGACCCAGCGCCACCACTCGAGTCGCCAGTGGCGTTGGGCTCGCGGTGCCGGTGCCGCCGCCGGCTGGGCCGCTATCAGAGCAGGCGGTGAGTCCCAGCAGCACGGCGCCGCCAGCCGTCCCTCGGAGGAACCTGCGACGGGTGACCGGACCCAGCCTCGTTCTTGATCGACACCTAGTTAGAACGCCGAGGGGTGCCGCCGGGGACGGATGGGGGCAGTGATGGTCACGACGACTCCAAGGTGAAGATCACGGGATACCCTGATCATGTCGATCTTGTTTGCCAGGGTAAGGCTGACCTTAGCTCGAAGATTCCCATCTGGATAATAGGCGAGTTATGTCCGATTATCATCGCTATCCGCCCTCTTGTAAGGCAAGACTGACCATGATCTACGCTCGCAGGGCATGCGCCCTGCTCGGCTCCTCTCGCGCTGCTCGCTGCGGCTTGCTCATCGCCTGCCCTAGCGGTGAACCCGCTCAGCTAAGAGTCCAGGCTCGCAGGGCTAAAGCTCGCGGGGCTGACGTTCGCACCGCCCTCCGGGCCACTGCCGGTTGTCGTGACCGACAGCACCGGCGCCGACGTCATCGTTACCTCGGCCGAGCGGATCATCCCGGTAAACGGCGACCTCGCCGAGGTGGTCTACGCACTCGGCTCGGGACCTCTCGGCGACCTACCCGCCCGAGGTGGAGTCAGTGCCCTGATCTGGTATCAGCGGTCGCTCGTCCCGGCGCCGGTGGCTGCCTTTCGGCCGACCGTCGTGCTGGCCAACACACTGGCCGTCTCATCTGGCGCGATCGACCAGATCCAGGCCCTCGCCCCTACCCTCGTGCTCGACTACCCGAACACTGTCGACGGCCCGCCGGAGAAGGTCCGGGCGGCCGGTCACCCGGCGTCCCCGAGGGGGGTGAGGAGTTCGCCCGCAACGTCGAGCGATCGCCACGGCACGCAACCTGGCCACTCGCGTCACCGACCGGTCCTGTATCGCTGAACCACCCCGGGTTCGGTAGAGACTCGTTGTTGGGGTCAGGCGACCAGGCTGATCAGGTCGCCCAACTCACAGTGCCCGCTACTATGAACAGACCTCACCCCTTCGGTAGATGATTGCTTCGCTACCAGGGCAATCACCGCGTGATCAGGGAGATCACGGATACTACGAGCGCGAAGAAGGATAGCGGCTCGACAAGAATGGATCTTGTCCATTGAACTGTCCATTAACTCGGGTCCATGAGGTGCCCTTGGTGCCTCTCCGACGAAACCAGAGCAAGCAAAATCCTAGGTAGTACTCCTCTGAATGGGTGGACTTCGCACTCTTAATCAGCGGGTTCGGGGTTCGAGTCCTTGGCGGCGTACCACCTTCTAGCTGGGGAAACCGACTTATGTAGATCAAATAAGTGGACCTCCGTTCATTGAGATGTCGGTTATTCGTTCTCTGCGCTGCGGTGTGGCACGCAGGAAGTGGCCGGCGAAGGACCTGCCGGCATCCGCCAGAGGGGCGGCACTTACCATCCGCGTCTCTGCCGGGTACGACCGGTGATAGGCCATGCTCAGCAACTCGGCCGACCGAAGACGCGGCGGTGCTGGCCCGCGACCAGTTACGCGCGCAGGGTGCGGGACACTATGGCAGCGTGGACCAACGTCACGCTCGGCTACATGCTCGCCAGTGGCTCTCCGGGGCATGAGGTCGAGGAGAACGACCCGCGACAGCCGCTGGCTGCTGATCAACGGTTTCATCGGCCCAGCACTCGGCGACACTCCCCTGGACCGGCCGTCTCGTTCAGGGCGGTGGCAGCAAGGTCTACGCCACCGGGGTCGCCAGTGCCGACACGAAAGCCGCCGACGTCATCGCTTCCCGTCTCCCCTGGCACCCCGGGTACACGGCACCTGTTAGCCGATCATGGGACGCCGTAGCGGTCCCGGCGGGGCCGTCACAACGCCGTCCAACCGTCATAGTGCTACCCCGAACCCGTCACGGTCAGGCGAAACCCGTCACATCGCCGTGACGGGTTTCGCAGTGCCCTGAGCTGCAGGAACCTGATGTGTGCCGGGTGTGGCTTAGTCGGCCGTGTCCGCTGCGGCACGTGGTATCCGCAGACGAGCCGCGTGAACTGACCCATGCCAAGGACACTCAACGCATGGAACCGGTCGGGCCGCCGGGAGCCAGGCGTCGGGGCCGCTCGCTCAGCCGACGGCCCGACCGGGGTTTGCGGGCAGGTGCCCAGCTCACCCCAGCCACTCTCCGAGGGTGCTGTGCTGTGCAGTGCGGTCGCGGCCTGTACATCGAGTCGCAACACGCAGCAGTTCGCCGCGTGCGGGTTGAGCACGATGACCCCGTCCTCCTTGGTCACCAGCAGGTTAGTGAAACCGGTCGCGCCGTGCGACTGACAAGTCGTCATGACCACCAGGCGGTGGCTGCCGCGCGCATTGTCCCCGTGGCGCCGCAACGACGGTTCATCTACCACGAGCGAACCTGCACGGACATGACTCGGACAGCAACTCCACGAACGGCCGCCGGGACGTGACCCTGGGCGGGACCGGCCGACAGCGATGACCTGGGCCAACACCAGCGGCGTTCGGGCGGGCGGGCGGGCGGGCGGGCGGGCGGGCGGGCGGGCGTACCCAATCGAGGCCACGGTGTTCGTTCGAGTTGCCGCGCAGTGCCATGGTGACGTCGCGGTGTCCTCGAGCGCGTCGTGGCGGGTACCCGGAGTCCCGCCAGGGCCACGGCAGGATTGGCCCCGGGGCCGGCCGGGGCAAGCGGATCACAGGGGCCTCATCCTGACCACTGCGTACGGCCAGCTCAGGACTCGCGATCAACATGACACCCTCCGACTGTCAGGTTCTGCTTGCTGCCGTTAGTCTGATCGACACTGACCACCAGGAGAACGGCTCAGAGGTTCACAAGCGTTGACAGCAATGACGGTGGGAGAAACGCTGAGGGCGGCCCGCAACGCCGCCGGGATCAGCTTGTGTGTGATGGCTACCCGCACGCACTACAGCAAGGCCTACCTCAGCATGGTGGAAACTGGCAAACGGGCTGCGACCACAGATGTGGTCAAGGCGTACGAGAGAGTGCTCGGCATAGGCCAGTTAGGTGATGACGTGAACCGTAGGGACTTTTTCAAGGTAGCCAGCCTCGTCGCCGGAAATACCACAGTAGCTTCTGGCTTAGCGGCCAGCATTGCAGGCAATGACCCCGGCCCACTTGCCACAGTCCAGACTACGCACGGCACCGACCTTGCGATAGCGACTCTGGCTGATCGTGGCACAGTGGTGCACCTGCGACGGTGGCTGGATAACGGCGATAACCCCGTCCTGCGGGTAAATGCCGCCGGAATCCTCGCCAAAATTCCTGGACAGTTCGAGGCGTCCCACGTGACTGCAGCTCTCGGTCGAGACCTCGACGTCCGTAGCCGCTACATGACCGCCGTAGTCGCACGCGTCTGTGGCCTAGACTGGCCCGTCGCCGCGCGGCTCGCTGAAAATCCTGCAGGTTTTCCACAACCCGTTCTGGTGGCCCAAAGATTCTCCCGTGAAGCGGTCAGCGATCGCGACGCGGGCGCGCGATGGTGTGCCGCTGCAATGCTGCAGGCGCTCAGTCCCCTGATTGGAAGGTAGCCCGTGGTTGTCATCGAGGTCCGCAACGCTGAACTGATGGAGACCGTGAGCAAGGAGGCGAAGCGTCTCAACATCGATAACGGGGCCATCGTCAGCCTAATCGGCGCCGTGGACAGCTTCACTATCTCCACCATGCCCAAACACGACGCCACCAAAGACGTCATCACCGACTACACCCTACCCGCCGAGATGACCGGTACCGGGGAGATTACCAACGGCACGGTTCACATCCACGCTGTCATGGCCATAGAAGGCGATCAAGCACTCGCCGGACACCTCCACCACGCAGAAATCGGAACCTTCTTCGCACGCGCCTACGTCATCCCCTGCTAAATGTCCGCTAGACTCAGAAAACGACGCACCCGGCTGTCTATCACCCGAGAGACAGCCACAAGAAAAAGCAAAGGATCCGACACTCGGGCCGAGTATGCTGATCGAAGTTTCCCTAGACCCCGATCCTAGATCGCAGAGGCAGATGGGTACCCGCCCGAGATGCTGAAACGGCCGTTTGGGGGTGGTGGGTGAGGCACGTGCCCTAGCAGAGGGTCAGTGCCTCACTGTCTGGCCCCACACGGTCAGCACCGCCAACGCCCACCGGCTCGCGCGATGAGAGTCTCGGGCCCAGTAGCCGGGTTGCCAGTCGGGGTCATTCTGCCGACCGCGGGGCGAGGACGGCGGCAGTACGCCCGCTGGCGGACGCCGAAATGGGTCCCTCTGACTGGTCAGGACTGGATGCCGAGGCGGTCGACCCGCACTCCGCGAAGCCGACCGTTCCTGGTAGGACACCCACCGGCCACCACACGTCCAGCACTCATGGGTCTTCTCCTGGACGCGCCCCTGGACCACCTTGACCAGCGGACACTGGGCGGCGAGGGCGTCCAGATATGCCGCCTGCCGCTGCTCCGACTCCGGCTGGTTACGGACACGCGCTGTGAAGTACTCCACCTCAACGAGGTGCTGGGCAGGCTGAATGAGGCGGAGAGCCAGCGCCTGCAGGTCTAGCCACAGGTACTTGCGACCGTGCTTGGCCTTGAGACCGTGGTAGAGGTTGAAGCCGTCCACGTAGGCCTTCACCCGATCCACGGGCCCCTCCTGGTGCAACACGTTGTTGGTCGTCGGAACTCTTCGGGTAAGCTAGTCGAGTACCCCGCTCAGGTGAGCGGCCTGGGCCAACGGCCCCCGCTACGGGGGCCGTTTCTTTGCATTCCCACCCCGTCGGCGAGTCGGGCCATCTCATCTGGTCGGGAGTCGCAGCCAACTTTGGAGCCGCGCTGTCGTGGGTTCCGAGGCGCTCGTAGCGGTGCGGGAGCTGCGGGTTCAACGCCGCCCCGCCAGGAAGCGGTTTATCGGTGAGCGTGGCGGTAACGGAACCCAGGCTTCGGCCGATCTTACGTGCAGGTGGTTTCCTCCTCATTCCCACCTCGTTGGGCCCCCGCTGAACCCTCCTCGGGCGGGGGCCTCAACTTCGCCGTTCACCCACGGCAGGCCTCGGGGTCCACGCGTCGAGGTTGCGGGGCCCGGCCAGCCGCATCGGGCGCGGCCAACCCGGCTCCGGCCTCATGTGCTCGCTGCCGGACGTCGTGCAGCTGCGCGTTCGGTCATCCGCACTCGAGTTCTACCGGCTCAACCGGAGAGGTTCTGAACACTAAAAAGGTAGAGAGGACGGTGTTAAGCGGACACGACCACCCCCCACTGTCCTCAGTTCGTGTCCTCAACCGGCACATTCAGGGCGCGGATCGCTTCGAAGAGCCGATCCGGGTCCCAATCCGGCTCGACATCGTCGCGCAACCCGGCTGCTTGGCCCAGGGTGAGGGTAGCGATCCGAGTGCCGTCATCTATCTGGATGTAGTAGTTGGTGAAGGTTGGACGCCCGGCGCCGGCGGGAACTGTCTTGGGGCTCATCTGCTCGGCCTTGACCGTGGCTTTAGCTCCCTGGCAGGCGCTGGCGTTGAGGCGTTCGTTGATCGAGGTGGCGATCTTCCGGGCATCGTCTGCAAGCATTGGACTGTCTCCTTCGCCGGGTCGCTACGAACACGCCGTAGATACTTATCACCTGCTGTTGGTTGTCCCGTACCGGTCCCATCATCCTCTTCCCTCAGCGCCGGCCTTCAGTCGACGCAGGCGCGGAACGACCGAACACCAGCCGGATGACGACCGTCGGCGTGCTGCCGGTCTGCCACGTCCGGCGCAGCCCGGTCGCCGTCGCTCTACCTCAGGTGCTGAAAATCCTTTTGCTGTCTTGGGTTAGCTGGTTCCTGTAGTGGCGGCGAGCACAGGGCATGACCGTTGACCATCTCACGGGATGGTGGGAGGCTGGTGTCGTGGCCGAAGTCGACAAGAGTGAGAAGATCACCATCAACGTTGGGCTCGTCGACCTCGGGCAGATCGACCTGCTCGTCGACGAGGGTTTCTTCGCCAACCGCACGGACTTCATCCGCACGGCCATCCGGCGCCAGCTCGAGAGCCGGTCGGATGCCGTGGCGGACACGATCGCCCGGCGGACTCTGACCCTCGGCATCCAGCACCTCACCCGGCGCGACCTTGAGCAGCTCCGCGACGCCAGCCGCACGATCGAGCTGCGCGTCCTGGGGCTCGCGACTATCGCGGACGACGTCGACGCCGAGCTCGCGCTCGCGACGATCGCGTCTGTCGAGGTCCTGGGGGCGTTCCGCGCCTCGCGGGCCGTCAAGGCCGCGCTCGCCCCGCGCACGACCTGATCCGGTGTCGCGCCTCCGGGCGCCCGCTGCGTCATCCACGGCACTCCAATGTGGCAGGTGCCGCCCGCCAGCACGGGAGGACTCGTCATGGACCACGACAAGAGCGCCAGCATGGCCGCGGCGCTGCGGCTCACCCGCGAGGGACGGCTGACGGAGGCGGTCGCCGTCCTCAAACGCACCCTCGGCTCCCCCGCCGACCCGCCGGCTGATGGCCAGGCTGGTGCCCCACAGGCTGGTGCCCCGCAGGCCTCCCCGCCCACTGCGCCCGCCCTGTCCGGTCTGCTGGGCCGCCTGCGCCGGGCCCTGCCGCGCGATTTGCCCGGGCGGATCGTGCAGCTGAGCCACACCGAGGCGGCAGGAACCGCCGCTTCGACCTCTACGCCCCGCCGGCCGGACCGGCAAGCGGCGCCCGCTCGTGGTCATGCTGCACGGCGGTTCCCAGGACGCTGCGGATTTCGCGGCCGGCACCCGGATGAACGAACTCGCCGAGCGGCACGGCCTGCTCGTGGCCTATCCCGAGCAGTCGACCGCGGCCAACCGTGGCGGCTACTGGAACTGGTTCTCCCCCGCAGACCAGCGCGCTGGAACGGGTGAGCCGTCCATCCTGGCCGGGATCACCCGGCGGATCGTCGCCGAACACGGCGCCGACCCGGACCGGGTGTACGTCGCCGGTCTGTCGGCGGGCGGCGCAATAGCCGCGGGGATGGCCGCGACCCACCCGGACCTCTATGTCTTCCACGGCGACGGCGACACCCGCGTGGCCCCGGTCAACGCCGAGCGCCTCATCGCCGCCCGCCTCGCCGCCACGGGCACGGGGGCCCGCGGCACACCCACGACGATCCGCCTCAACGAGGGCGGCAGCCAGCCCTGCACGCGGACGGTAGTCCGGGATGCCGGCGACGTGGTCGTCGCGGAGTCCTGGATTGTCCACGGAGCCGGGCACGCATGGTCCGGCGGCGACCGTTCCGGGTCCTACACCGACCCAGAAGGCCCCGACGCGTCAGCGGAGATGGTGCGCTTCTTCCTCGAGCACCCGCGACGCAGGCGCTAGGCGGCTTACCCTGCATCCATGATGGAAACCGTTGACGTCGCAGTGGTCGGCGCCGGCCACGCGGGGCTCTCCCTGAGCCACGACCTCTCTCACGCAGGGGTCGAGCACGTCATCCTCGAGCGTGACAGGGTGGGCGAGACGTGGCGTGGGAGGTGGGACAGTTTCTGCCTGGTCACTCCCAACTGGACCGTGCAGCTGCCCGGCGGGCAATACCACGGGGATCATCCAGATGGGTTCATGCCCCGAGACGACGTCGTGGGCCATCTCGTTGACTACGCGCACAGCTTCCAGGCGCCGGTCCGCGAGGGTGTCAACGTTGTCGCTCTTCGCTCGAACGACGATGGCGGCTTCCTCCTGCGCACCTCTTCGGGTGAGATCTGCGCGCGGCAGGTCGTGCTTGCCTCAGGTGCGTACCAGAAGCCGCATCGGCCGCCAGGGGCCGCCCGGTTTCCGGCATCGCTCCATGTCATCGACGCCGAGGACTACACCGCGGCCGAGGCGCTGCCGCCAGGGAAGGTGCTAGTCGTAGGTAGCGGGCAGACCGGCTGCCAGCTGGCCGAGGAGCTCATCGAGGCAGAGCGAGACGTCTACCTCGCATGTGGGCGCGCTCCCTGGGTTCCCCGACGGCTCGAGGGCCGGGACGCCGTTGCGTGGATCTGTGAGACACCGTTCTTGGAGGGCACTCTGGCCGATCTTCCCAGCCCCCGAGCGCGGCTAGCGGCCAACGTGCAGGCCAGCGGCCGGCACGGTGGTCGCGACCTGCACTACCGAACGCTGCAAGCTTCGGGCGTTCACCTGCTAGGCCACTTTCTGGGGATTGACGACGACCGGGCTCATTTCGCTCTTGACCTCACTGAGTCCGTGGCCTTCGGCGACGCCCGCTACGCCGACCTCTGCGGGATTATCCAAAAGAGCTGTGCCGAGCGAGGCGTAGCAGCGCCCACGATGCCACCACCGCCACCCTTTGCAGCCAACCCTCCGGAGCATGTGGAGCTCAGCGGCTTCGGCGCCGTCATCTTCACGTCCGGGTTCCGCCCGGACTACGCGAGCTGGGTCGGTTTCCCGGAGGCCTTCGATGACCTGGGTTTCCCGATCCAGCAGGACGGCTCCAGCACGACTGTCCACGGGTTGCACTTCATGGGTGTGCATTTCCAGCGCAAGCGCAAGTCCGCGACCTTCCTCGGGGTGGCCGAGGACGCGGCTGTCCTCTCCGAGAAGATCGTGGCCCAGACCCTCTCGACATAGCTACGGCAACGGTTCGGCCTGGCTAATCGCATCGTCGGCGACGTAGCCGTCGCGGCACACCTCCGCTGACCCGCCGCCGATCCGGCAGGTGCGTCGCTTACTGCTGGGCGAGGAGCCGTTCGCACGCCTCGTCGTCGTAGGACGAGAAGAACGCGTGGAGGTCTGCGAGCATCTGCTCGAACGACGTGGCCGCGAACAGCACCGGCTGGTAGTGCGTGATGTCATAGTCCTGAGTCGCCATGGCGAGCAGGTCCCACGGCCGGATCTCCGCATCGCGAAACGTCTCGATCTCACCGTAGGACGACAGGAGGCCGGCACCGTAGGCCTTCACCGCGCCATCCTCGTGGACCACACCGAACTCAAGGGTGAACCAGAAGACACGGCTGAAGACATCGAGCGAGACGTCGGTCGTGGCGCGCAGCGACGCCCGCCCAGCCACCTCGTAGAGATCGGCGAACACCGGGCTGGCCAGCATGTTGGCATGCCCGATGATCTCGTGGACGATGTCCGGCTCCGGTGTATAGAAGGGTACCGAGTGATGGCGGATGTACTGCGTGGACAGGAACGTCCGCTCCGCGAGAGACCCGTAGAAGGTTCGGGTCGGCACCAGACCGGGCACCGGATTGATATGGAAGCCGGTGAGGCCGTGCACCCGCTCGTCGACCTCCCGTAGCTGTGGAACGCGCTGCGCCGGAAGGACGAGTCGGTCGGCGCCGACGAGGTACTCGCCGCACGCGTACCTGCGGTGCTTGGCGGCGAGCTCGGCGGACACGACCCGCCAGACCTCGTCCTCCTCGGCGCTGTAGGTGACGTCCGGGATCGGGTCGCCGCGGCGGTAGGCGGCGGCGACCTCGGCGATCCGGGCCCGCCGCGCGCGGTACGCCGGGTCGCTGAAGCCGGGGTGATCCTCGGGCAACTCGAACCGGGAGGGCGCGACCGGGGCGGCCATAGGGAGAGTCTGCGCCTGCCGGCACGATCGTTCAACGTTCTAGGGCTCCATGCCAGGCGAATGTCCGGGAGGTAGCCTCTCCCATTAGGGGGCGAGAAGATGTTGACGACATTGGAGATGGCGCGGGCCGAGTTCGGCTTCTACGCCGCCCACATCGCGCTGTACCACGGTGAGGTCGAGCCCCTGCACGGCCATACGTTCGGCGTCACCTTGCGCCTGTCCGGCAAGCTCGATACCAGCGGGATGGTCGCTGAGTTCAGCGAGATCAAGCCCGCACTGCGGGACGCCGTCGCCCCGCTGCGCCGCCGCACCCTCGTACCCGGACAGGCACCGGAGCTGCAGATCACGCCGGAGAACGATGCCCTGTCGATCATCGCTGGCCGCAAGCGGTACCTGCTGCCCGCCGAGGATGTGACCGTGCTGCCGTTGGCCAACACCACCCTCGAGGCCCTCGCCGGCTATCTGCTCAGCCAGGTGCTGCCCACGCTGCAGACGGCCGGACTGGTCACTGCCGAACTGGAGCTTTCCGAGCTACCGGGCACCGCGGCCACCGCCCACGCCACCCTCACCGGTGCTCCTGTATCTGGCGGTGAGGTGCGTCTCCTCCGTGACGTGCAACGTGACGACACGCGTCGATGAAGCACGGCCATGATGTCTCGATTTCGGTGGGGTTGAAGACGGCCGGATCTTGGAGAAGGGTTGGCGAAACGAAGCCTCTCGAAAGGGATGACTACTCATGGCGAAGGTGCTGTGCGTTCTTTATGATGACCCAGTCGATGGCTACCCGCCCTCGTACGCCCGCGACGACATCCCTCGCATCGAGCGCTACCCGGGCGGACAGACCGTGCCAACACCGCAAGCCATCGACTTCACCCCCGGTGAGCTGCTCGGCAGCGTGTCCGGAGCCCTGGGCCTGCGTCCCTTCCTTGAAGGTCTCGGTCATGAGCTGGTGGTGACCTCGGACAAGGACGGCGCGGGATCAGAATTCGACCGCCATCTGCCTGACGCCGAGATCGTCATCTCGCAACCGTTCTGGCCCGCCTACCTGACCGCCGACCGCATCGCGGCGGCACCCCACCTCAAGCTCGTGGTCACCGCCGGAATCGGGTCCGACCATACCGATCTGGACGCCGCCATCGCCCACGGCATCACCGTTGCCGAAGTGACCTACAGCAACAGCATCAGCGTCGCCGAGCACGTGGTGATGATGATCCTCTCACTGGTACGGAACTACCTGCCCTCCCACCAGACCGTGCGCGACGGTGGGTGGAACATCGCCGACTGCGTGGCCCGCTCCTATGACCTGGAGGGGATGCACGTCGGCACCGTCGCGGCCGGGCGGATCGGGCTCGCCGTGCTGCGCCGCCTCGCGCCGTTCGACGTGCGGCTGCACTACACCGACCGGCACCGCCTGCCGGCCGACGTGGAGCGCGAACTCAACCTGACGTTTCACCCCACCACCCCGGACATGGTGCCGGTGTGCGATGTCGTGACCATCAACGCCCCGCTGCACCCAGAGACCGAGGGCCTCTTCGACGACGCCCTGCTGGCCAGCATGAAGCGTGGCACGTATCTGATCAACACCGCTCGCGGGAAGATCTGCGACCGGGACGCGATAGTGCGCGCGCTGCAGAGCGGCCAGCTGGCCGGCTACGCCGGTGACGTCTGGTACCCCCAGCCGGCACCCCCGGACCACCCCTGGCGCACCGCCCCGCACCACGGCATGACCCCACACATCTCCGGCTCCTCACTGTCGGCACAGGCGCGTTACGCCGCCGGCACCCGAGAGATCCTGGAGTGCTACTACCAAGGCCGGGCCATCCGCGACGAGTACCTCATCGTCGACGGCGGCAAGCTCGCCGGTGCAGGCGCCCACTCCTACAGCGCGCGCACCACCTGACCGCCTACTCAACGGGGTCGTTGTGGCGCAGCAGGCAATCCGCGACGAGGCCGGTCCAGCCGGTCTGGTGCGTACCGCTTGGCAGTGTCGGGTGGACCGAGTTCGCGCGTCGCGGCCTCGGCCGCCAACTGGGAGCGTGAGGATATGTCCAGCTTGCCAAAAATGTGTGAGAGGTGGACCTTCACAGTGCCCGGCGTGATGGACATGCGCTCGCCGATGTGACGGTTGGTGAGTCCAGCTGTGACGTGGCGCACTACCGTGAGCTCGGTCGGGGTCAGGCTGTCCCAGCCGCTTGACGGGCGCTTTCGCTCGCCCCGGGCCCGGCGAGCATAGGCGACCACCTCGTCGGTTTCCATAGCGGCGCCCGCGGCGAATGCGGATTCGTAGACGTCGTCCCCGACCGCCTCCCGCGTGGTGCGCTCGATGGCGGTCCAGAACTCCAACTCAGGTGGGGAACGGACAATACCGAGCCGTTCCCGCCCGGCCGCTGCAGCCCCTAGCAGACGGGCCGCCTCTTCGAAGCTTTCAGCAGCGGCGGCAATGGCGGCCAGTGAATCGAGGCACTCCGGGATGTCGATCGCAAAACCTTTCGGCACCAGCTGGCCGAGGGCGTCGTGTACATACCGCTCAGCCTCCTTAGCCCTGCCTGCGGCCAACGCGACCCGGGCGAGCAGGCGCTCGGCGTGGGCTTGCATCCATCCGCTACCGATCCGCTGCGCGATCTGGAGCGCCTCGTCGCCATGGCCGCGGGCCACATCGAGATTGCCCTCGATCCGTTCCAGCGTGCCGAGGACGGAGAGATGCCAAGTGAGTTGGTAGGCGAAGATGCGCTCCACTGCCACGGCTGTCTCGAGATACTCGCGGGCCGCGGTGAACTCGCCTAGGGCCAGCTCGGCGCGCCCCATCATCTGGTTGGCCATACCAAGGGCGAAGCCGGCACCGGTCTCCATCATGTGCCCGAGCGTCGCTCTGGCCAGTGATCGCGCCTGTTCCGTATCACCACACGTGAGGTCGAGGTACGCGATCAGGCTATTGGCAAGACCGTTCGTGACCGGATCGCCGACCTCGTCGCTGGCCGCGACGGCTTGCTCTAATGGCGCACGAGCCTGCTGAAGCTGCCCACGGAGCGCCGCTTCCCAGCCGAGCAAGAACCCATGCCATGCTAGTCCCCATTGATATCCCAGCCGGGTCGCGTCCGCGTGAGCCTGCTCGATGATCGGCCGGGCGGCCTCGAACTCGTCCCGAAAGCCCAAGAGATACGCGAGGCACTGGGCAGCGTCGATGCGGCACCAGTCGTCACCGGCTTGGGTGGCCAGCTCCGCGCTGCGCTCAAGCAGCGGCCGCCCCCCGGCGGGGTCGCCGACACCGACCATGAGCCCGAGGGTGTTCATCGCGCGCCCCTGTGCCTGCAGGTCGCCGCACGCCTGGCCAGTTTCCAGGGCAGCCTGCGCCCATCCCGCTGTCGCCTCGTTACCGCCGTACAGTGCCAGGTGCGCGCGGCCCGCCAACGCTCGCCCGCGCAGGACCGTCGGCTCCTGACCCGCACCGTCCAGGGCGCGGTCGTATGCGCCGTCACCCTCGCGGTAGCGGCCGGTGAACAACCAGAACAGGGTCAGGGCGCCCACCACACGCAGGCCGACCGGTGGGTCGGTCGCCGCCGCCCAGTCGAGGGCGGCGCGCAGGTTGGGTACTTCGGCGGCGATGCCGCGCAGCACCGGGTCGTCCCGCCCCGCGCCGAGCAGCAGCGGCTCAGCGCCCTCGGCCAGCGCACGGTGGTAGGCAAGGTGCGCGTCGCGAGCCCCGGTGACCTCGCCAGCCTCGGCCAAGCGTGCCACCCCGTACTGGCGGATGGTCTCCAGCAGCCGGTACCGCACCTCAGCGCCCTGCTCGTCGGTGGTGACCAGGGACTTGTCGACCAGGCCGGTCAACAGGTCGAGCACCGCGTAGCGATCGATCCCGCCGCCCGCGCACACCTGCTCGGCGGCGTCCAACGTCCACCCGCCGACGAACACCGACAGCCGGCGCAGCAGCGCCCGCTCGTGATCGCTGAGCAGCTGGTAACTCCAGTCGAGCGAGGCCTGCAGGGTCTGGTGACGCGGCATCACCGTGCGGCTGCCGCCGGTGAGCAGGCGGAAGCGGTCATCCAGACCCTGGGCGATCTGCTCGGGCGTCATCATCCGCACCCGCGCAGCAGCGAGCTCGATGGCCAGTGGGATGCCGTCGAGGTCATGGCAGATCTGCGCGACCGTCGGCGCATTTGCCGCAGTGATCACAAAGTTCGGGCGAACCTGCGTGGCGCGGTCGATGAACAGGCGCACCGCATCGTACTGGCGGAGCACCTCGATCGGCTCGCGCCCCGGCTGCGCTGGCAGCGACATCGACGGCACCCGCCAGGTAGCCTCCCCCGGCACTCCCAACGGCGCCCGGCTGGTCGTCAGCATGGTCAACGACGGGCATTCCCGCAGCAGGGCGTTGGACAGCTCCGCGCACGCGGCGAGCAGGTGCTCGCAGTTGTCCAGGACCACCAGCGTGCGGCGCGGGCGTAGGTGCTCGACAAGCGTGTCCAGCGGAGCCCAACCCGGGACCTCTGGCAAACCCAGGGCGCCGATCACCGCAGTCGGCAGCAGTGCAGCGTCCTCAAGCCGCGCGAGCTGGACCCACCACACCCCCTCGGGGTAAGCGTCCATCGCGTCGGCCGCCGCCTGCAGGCCCAGGCGGGTCTTGCCGCAACCACCGGCGCCGGTCAGCGTCAACAACCGCACGTCTCCCAGCAGCGCGCCCACCTGCGCCAGCTCCGCGCGGCGGCCGACGAAGCTAGTCAGCTCATCGGGCAGATTGTTGGGCAGCGTGTCCAGCGAGCGCAGCGCGGGGAACTCGCCAAGCAGGTCGGGATACACCAACTCGAAGACATGCTCGGGCCGCCCAAGGTCGCGGAGCCGGTGCACGCCGAGGTCGGCCAGCGCGGCGTGCTCGGGGAGCCGGTCGAGGACAAGATCGCGCGTTGTCCTGGACAGCACGACCTGGCCGCTGTGCGCGACCTCTCGTAGTCGGGCGCAACGGTTGATCGCCTGGCCGAAGTAATCCCCCTCGTCGCGCCGTTGAGCTTCGGCGGTATGCAGCGCGATGCGCGGCTGCAGGGACACCCGCCCGGGCCAGCTCTCGATGTGAAAGCCACGCTGGAACTCCAGAGCGGCGGCCAGCGCGTCCGAGGCACGGGTGAACGCCGCCACGACGCTGAAGGTCTCGTCTCGCTCCAGCGGCCGCACGCCGCCGTGCAGCGCGAGCGCCGCGTCGAGCAGCTCGTCATGGCGGGCGACAGCGGCACCCATCGTCTCCGGGGCGGACTCCCACAGCCGTGTCGAACCCTCGACGTCCGTCAGCATGAACGTCACACTGCCTGCCGGTAGGTGGAACGTCGCGTAATCGATTCTCCCGATGTGAGTGGGACAAGCCGTGAATTCGACACCACCAACGTTCTGCCCGCGCGGAACGTCGGTACCGTCGAGTTCACGACTAACGGTCTGTGCCGTCGTGTCCGGCCTGCCGGAGTGCTCGGCGGGCACGCACGATGGGCAGCGGGTCCAGCGGGTGGCGGACCAGGTGCCGCACGATGGCGCGCGGCACGGTCCGGGTGAAAAAGACTCCCACGTCGATCGACTGGCGCACCGCACGGACGTGCTCACGTGGCATCCGGGACCGGATGAGTCCCTGGCTCAAATCGTTGAGATCCGCCCGCCGGAAGGCCTCGGCCAGCTCGGCGTGGCGCCCTTTGTAGGTGGTCAGGTGGTGGTGCTTGGCGACGATGACCGCGAGCTCCTCGGTCCAGGCGCCGCGTCCGGTGATCTTGAGCCAAGCGTCCATGGTGCGGATGGACGGCCCGAGATAGTTCAGCGAGCTGAACACGTCAATGTCGTGGAAGGCCGCGGCGATTGCCAGCTTGTCGTCGCGGTGGTCGCGATCGGGCACGATTGCTCGGGCCAAGTTGAGCACCCGATAGACGTGGCCTCGATAGCTGGCCCAACCGCGCTCGTCACCTGCTGCGTGATTGCGATGAGAATCGAGGATCTCCTCAACCAGAGGATGGGTCTGGAGGAGGTCTGTCACCGGTGGCATATCACTCATCTCCATTCTGGAACGTCGGGCCTGGAACCGGCGCCCACCGTCCTGGGCAGCTCGGCTGCCAACCACAGGCCAATGGGCCCGGCCCCGACAACGATCACATCCACGACGTGGTCGCCGCGCACTTCGCTCATCGAGTTCCTCACTCGTTTCGTAGGTTATCTCCAACAGCCCTTTCGCGTTACCACCCGATTCAGCGAGCGTATTAATAGTCAAGCTAGATCGCGTTGCACGCAGGTACATCTGCCAAATGGCATATGTCGCCAGGTGCGAGAGATCCGATATGTCATGGCGCGGGAGGCGGACCGAGTGCACGCCTCGTGGCTTCGGCGGCCAGGTGGGCGCGTGACAGGGTGCCCAGCTTCGCGAAGATATGTGAGAGGTGGGCCTTGACGGTTCCGGGGGTGATGAACATGCGCTCGCCGATCTGGCGGTTGGTGAGGCCAGTGGCGATGTGGCGCACGATCTCGATCTCGGTCGGGGTCAGGCTGTCCCAGCCGCGTGACGGGCGCTTTCGTTCGCCCCGGGCTCGGCGGATATAAGCGACTGCCTCATCGGTTGCCAGTGCGGTGCCCGCGGCGAACGCGGTGTCGTAGCCGTCGGGTCCGAGAGCTGCCCCGATGGTGCGCTCGATGGAGGCCCAGAACTCCGGCTCGGGAGGAAAGCGGACGATGCCAAGCCGCTCCCGGCCGGTTGCTGCAGCGCCCAGCAGCCGCGCCGCCTCCTCGAAGCTCTCTTGTGTGGCGGCGATGGCGGCGAGGATGTCGAGGCACTCCGGGATGTCGATCGCGAACCCCTTCGTCACCAGGCGGCCCAGCGCGTCGTGAACGTACCGTTCGGCGTCGCTAGCCTCGCCGGAGGCGAGCGAGAGACGGCTCAGTAGGCGCTCGGCGCCCGCCTGCATCCATCCGCTACCCAGCCGCCGGGCCACCTGCAGGGCCTCATCGCTGCGGGTCCGGGCCGCGTCGAGGTTCCCGTCGACCCGGTCCAGGGTGCCCAGAGCAGCGAGGTCCCAGGTAAGGAGCATGGTGAATCCGCCGCGATCGATGTTGACCGCGGTCAGGAGACGTTCGCGTGCCGCGGGGAGCTCTCCCCGCGCCATCTCGGCCCTACCCAGCATCTGGTGGGCCATGCCCAAGGACAGGCCCGCGCCGGCCTCCCGTACCCGCCCGAGGTTGTCGCTGGCGAGCGAGTACGCAAGCTCCGTATCGCCGCGAGCAAGGTGAACGTAAACCAGGAAGCCGTTGGCGAGACCGCTCGGGAATGGGTCACCGACCTCGTCGCTCGCAGCGACGGAACGCGCCAGCAGCTCGCGGGCCTCGTCCAGCCGCCCTTGGAACATCGCTTCCCAGCCCAGGCAGAACCAGTGGAGCGCGATCCCCCTCCGGTAGCCATGCCGGGCGGCGGTTGCATACGCCTCATCGAGTATCGGACGGGCGGTGTCGAACTCGTCTTGCCAATTCCAGGCAATCGCGAGGGTCTGCGAAGCACTGATCCAGCACCATTCGTCGCCGGCGAGCGTGGCCAGTTGTGCGCTGCGCTGGAGCAGCGGCCGCCCGCTGGCCGGGTCGCGCAAGGAGACCGAGCGCCCGAGGACGTTCAAGGCTCGCCCCTGCGTCCACGAGTCGCCGCAGGCCTGGCCGGTCTCCAGCGCTGCCTGCGCCCACTCGTGGGCTGCCTGGTAGGCGCCGCCATGCTGCGCGAGATGCGCGCGGCCGGCGAGTACCCGTCCACGCAGCGGGGTCGGCTGCTCGCCAGCGGCGTCAAGCGCGCGGGCATACGTCAAGTCACCCTCCTGGTAACGGCCGGTGAACAGCCAGAACAGCGTCAGCGAGCCCACCAGACGCAGCCCGGCGTTCGCGTCGCTCGCTGCCGCCCGCTCAAGGGCAGCACGCAGGTTCGGCAGCTCGGCGGCGAGGCTGCGCAGGACGGGGTCGTCTAGCCCGGCGCCGAGCACTTGTGGCTCGGCAGCCTGGGCCAGCGCGAGGTGATAGGCCAAGTGGCGGTTACGCAGGCCCTCGACCTCGCCGGCTTCGGCTAGCCGGCCGGTGGCGTACTGGCGGACGGTCTCCAGCAGGCGGTAGCGCGTCTCGGTGCCCTGCTCGTCGGCGGTGACCAGGGATTTGTCGACCAGTCCGGTCAGCAGGTCGAGCACGTCGTAGCGGTCGATCCCATCGCCCGGACATACTCGGTCGGCTGCGTCCAAGGTCCAGCCTCCGGCGAAGACCGCCAGTCGCCGCAGCAGCGTCCGTTCGCCGTCGTTGAGCAGCTCGTGGCTCCAGTCGATGGAGGCCTGCAGGGTTTGGTGGCGTGGCATCACCGTGCGGGAGCCGCCGGTGAGCAGGTGGAAGCGGTCGCTCAGGGCGCGGGCGATCTGCTCGGGGCTCAGCATCCGCACCCGCGCGGCGGCCAGTTCGATGGCCAGCGGGATGCCGTCGAGGTCATGGCAGATCTGCGCCACCGCCGGCGCGTTGGCTGCAGTGATCGTGAAGTTGCGGCGGACCTGCGTGGCGCGGTCGATGAACAGGGAAACCGCGTCGGACTGGCGCAGCGCCTCGATCGGCTCGCGTTGGGGCCCGGCGGGCAGCGACATCGACGGCACCCGCCAGGTGGTCTCGCCGGGCACACCCAGTGGCGCCCGACTCGTCGCCAGGATGGTCAGCGACGGGCACCTGCGCAACAGGGCATCCGCAAGTTCCGCACAGGCGGCCAGCAGGTGCTCGCAGTTATCCAGGACAACTAGCGCGCGGCGGTCGCGCAGATGCTCGACGAGGTTGTCCTGCAGGGCCCGACCCGGCACCTCGCGCAGCCCCAGGGCGCCGATCACCGCAGCTGGCAGCAGCGTGGGGTCCTCCAAGCGCGCGAGCTCGACCCACCACACGCCATCGGGGTGGCGGTCCATCGCGTCGGCGGCGGCCTGCAGCGCCAGGCGGGTCTTGCCGCAGCCCCCCGCACCGGTCAGTGTGAGCAGCCGCGCCCGCTGCAGCGGATCGTCGATCTGCGTCAGCTCGGCGCGTCGCCCGACGAAACTGGTCAGCTCACTGGGCAGATTGTTGGGCATCGTGTCCAGCGAGCGCAGCGGCGGGAACGCCACAGGCAGATCAGGGTGCAGCAACCCGAATACATGCTCGGCCTGGCCAAGATCGCGGAGCCGGTGCACACCCAGGTCGGCCAGCTCGACGCCGTCAGGAAGCCGGTCGAGGACGAGATTGCACGTTGTCCGGGACAGGACCACCTGGCCGTGGTGCGCGACCGCGCGCAACCGGGCGCAGCGGTTGACCGCCGGACCGAAGTAATTCCCCTCATCACGCAGCTGGGCCTCAGCGGTGTGCAGCGCGATACGCAACTTCAAGGACGTACCCGCTGGCCAGCGCTCGGAGTAAAAGGCTCGCTGGATGTCTAGCGCGGCCCCCAGCGCGTCCGAGGCACGGGTGAACGCCACCACGACGGTGTCGCCCTCGCCCTGCTTCAGCGGCCGCGCCCCGCCGTGCAGCGCGATCGCCGCGTCGAGCAGCTCGTAGCGGCGGCCGACAGCAGCACTCATCGCCTCCGGGGCAGCCTCCCACCGGCCCGCCGACCCCTCGACGTCAGTCAGCATGAACGTGACCGTGCCGACCGGCAATGAACGTGACCGTGCCGACCGGCAGATTCGACAGGTGAAAAGTCGCCTGCTCGACGCCACTCACGTCCACTGGGGGTGCCCCCACCGCAGCGGGCCGACCCGCCCGGCCCGGGCACTCGATATAGTCCCATCGCCGGGGCCCGCTCGTACATAGACGGCGATGGCGGTACGGGCGGCGGATTCGTCGACGATGGTTCTGTTGTCGGCGAAGGCTGCGACGAGGGGCTTGGATGGCGAGGTTGCGGGTGTCGGAGCGTCCCTCTACAGCGCGTGACGGGTCGCTTCGGCGGCAAGTTCCGATCGGCTGGCGATGCCGAGTTTGGCGAAGACGTGGGCGAGGTGGGTTTTCACGGTGCCCCGCCCGATGAAGAGGCGTTCGCCGACTTCGGGGTTGGTGAGGCCTTTGGCGACGAGTTTGACGACCTTCAGTTCGGTGGGGGTGAGGCTGGCCCAGCCGCTGGACGGGCGTTTGCGGTCACCTCGGGCCCGGGATACGTAGGTGACCGCTTCGTCGACGGTGAGCGCCTCCCCTTCGGCCCAGACAGCATCGAAGGCGTCCTCGCCGAGGGCGTCTCGGGCCCTGGCCACGTCGGTGTCGTAACCGGCTTGGTCCGCCGGCCAGCGGGCCAACCCCATCTCTTCCCGCTGGGCTGAGGCGGCACCGAACAGGCGGGCCGCCTCCGAAAAGCTCTCCTGGTCGGTGGCCAGCGCGGCCAGTGATTCAAGCGACTCGGCGACGCCTGGGCGCAGGCCCCCCCGGGCCCGGAGCGCCAGAGCTTCGTGGTGAAGATCCTCGGCCTGGCTCGTGCCATCCCGGCGGCGGGCGAGTTCGCCCAGCTGATGGTTGGCGTGGGCGGCCAGCCGGGGGTTGCTGATAGCTGTGGCGAGCTCCTTCGCCTCGATGAGGGCCGCTTCGGCGGCCTCGAGGTCGCCGGTAGCGAGGTAGGCGGCGCCGAGCACCCAGAGCCCGTGCGAGACGTGGTAGGGAACCCCGAGCGGGCGCAGGAATTCCACGAACGGTTCGACCATGTCGCGGGCGTCGGCCGGGGCCCCGCGGCCGACCAGGAGCCGGGCGAGCGCCGGCAGGCCCCACGGGACCCCGAGGTAGTCGCCGTTGGCAGCCGCCCGCCCGAGGAACGGGCCCAGGCGTGCCTTGGCCGCGTCGTAGCGGCCGGTCAGGGACTCGATCTCGCCGAGCAACGCCATGGCGATCCCGGCGGTGGAGGCTCCACCGATTTCGCGGTCGTAATCGAGGGCGGTTTCCAAGGCCCGCTGCGCGGTGGCGAAGTCCCCCCGGTGCAGGCCCGCCCATCCCACGGTGGTGTGGTACCAGGCGATGAAGTACGGGTGGCCCAGACGCTCCGCGACCCGGCGCAATTCGGTCAGCGCGGGGGCGAGCCCCTGGTAGTCGTCCTGGATCATCCAGGCGACCGTCATCAGCTTCCACCCGGCGCCGACTACCCAGTGGTCTCCGAGCTTCTGACCGAGGGCGATGCTCCGCGTGAGAAAGACGCGGCCCTGCGCCGGTTCCGGGCGCAGCCAGGCGGCCACCAACCCGTTGGTATTGAGGGCCCGGCCCATCGCCCATTCGTCGCCGACGTCCTCGGCCATCTTTAAGGCCTGGGCAGCGTATCGCCCCATTGACTCAGCGTCGCCGCCGTAGATCGCCACGTGGGCCGCTCCCCACAGCGCCCGGGCGCGAAGCGCCGAGGGCCCTTCGTCGCGGGCCAGCGCCCGGGCGAACCGCCGGCCTCCGGCTTGGAGGTGGGAGTGCAACTCATAGAAGAGGGTGAGGGCGGTGACGAGACGCAGGAACGGTTCGTAGGCCCCGGTTGCGTCACACCACTCGGCGACGGCTTGGAGGTTGTCGCTCTCCCGCTCGAGGCGGTCCAGCCACGCGGGGCCGCTGGCCAGGGCCAACTCTGGCGCGGCCCGTTCCGCCACGGCGAGGAAGAAATCCCGATGGCGTTCCTGGGTCACGTCGCTCTCCCCGGCGTCCACCAGGCGCGCCCGGGCGAAGAACCGGATCGTCTCGAGCAGGGCGTAACGGCCCTGCGCCTGGTCGACGTCAGCCTGGACGAGGGACTTGTCCACGAGGCGGGAGAGGACATCCAGCACCGCGTAGCGGTCCACGATCTCGTCGGCGCACACGCTCTCGGCCGCCTCGAGGGTGAAACCGCCGGCGAACACCGACAGGCGGCGCAGCAGCGCCCGCTCGGCATCATCGAGAAGGTCGTGGCTCCACGCCACTGATGTCTCGAGCGTCTGCTGGCGGGGCAGTGCGGTCCGGCCCCCGCCCGTGAGGAGGCGGAACCGGTCGTCGAGAGCCGCGGCGATCCCTGTCGGGGGCATCATGCGAACCCGGGCGGCGGCCAGCTCGATCGCCAAGGGCAGGCCGTCGAGGCGCCGGCAGATCTGCCTCACTACCTCGGCGTCGTCGCCCTCCACGGTGAACCCCGGCCGTACGAGGTCGGCCCGCTCCACGAACAAACGGGCCCCGGCCTCCTCGTCAAGTGACGGCACCCGCCAGGTCAACTCTCCCGGGATCCCGAGCGGCTCCCGGCTGGTAATGACGAACCGCAGCGTCGGCGCCGACCGCAGGAGCGCTTCGATCAGATGGACGCAGGGTTCGAGGACGTGCTCGCAATTGTCGAGAATCACCAGGGCATTGAGGCCGGCCAGCTGCTCGCTCAGGGTGTCGATGACCGGGCGGCCCTGCTCCTCCACCAGCCCGAAGGTGCGAGCCACCACGTAGGGCACGAAGTCGGCGGCCGACACCGGTGCCAGCTCGACCCACCGCACCCCATCCGGGTGGCGCTGCGCGACCTCGGCGACAGCGTGGAGGGCGAGGCGCGTCTTGCCACAACCACCGGCCCCCGTGAGGGTCACCAGTCGCGCCGCTTCGAACGCCCGGCCCAACTCGGCCAGCTCCACATCCCGTCCCACGAACGAGGTGAGCTGGGTCGGGAGGTTATTGACGACCGCATCGAGGGAGCGCAGCGGCGGGAAATCGGTCATCAGGTCGGGATGGCACAGCTGCCATACCCGCTCTGGCTGACCGAGGTCCTTCAGGCGGTGCGAGCCGAGGTCCCGCAGGGTCACACCGTCAGGGAGGCGATCAGCGACCACGTCGCGGGTGACGCCGGAGAGCACGATCTGCCCACCATGGGCGACGGCGCTCAGCTGGGCGCAGCGAATGACCGCCCGTCCGACGTAACGGTGATCGCCACGGAGCTGCGCCTCCCCCGTGTGCAACGCCAGCCGGACCCGCAGCGCCCGGCCCTCCGCCCACGGTTCCTCAGCGAAAGCACGCTGCGCATGGAGGGCCGCGGCCAGCGCATCCGCCGGCCGGGCAAATACACCCACTACGTTGCCGCCCTCGCCCTGTTCCACTGGCCGCACCCCACCATGGAGCGCGATCGCCGCGTCGAACAGTTCATGGTGGCGGGCGATAGCCGCCCCCATCACCTCCTCGTCACCCTCCCAGTGACGAGTCGATCCCTCAACGTCGCTCAAGAGGAAGGTGACCAACCCCGTCGGGAGGGAACGAGTGCGCACCGGGGGCACTACAGAGACCACCCCATCCGCAGTCGAAGATATTGACAGGTAATCCCGAGTGTTCTCCATGACGCCATGCTCCGCGACGGGCCTGATCAGAACATCTGCCAGATGGCAGACGTGGCGTCCCATCCCAGGACGTCCACCCAGGCTGTGCAGCACGGGTCGTCTCCCCCGGCACCGAGCGGGCCGGCGCCTGCTGCTGAAAGAATGCGACGAAGCGAAGCCACTCGTCAGGTTTCCTGACCCTGAAGTAACACTCTCGAGTGCTGCCCGCAAATCGTCCGAAATGCCGCTGTGCTCGCGTCTGTATCGAAGGCGCTCATCGGGTACGCGCAGAACAGCGACAACGGGTATCTGGAGGCGAGGTCGTTCCAGAGATACTCTAATGCGATAGCAGCAGCGACGTTCCCCTCCTCCCACAGCACGGCGACCATCTCGCCGTAGATTCTCACATCGCGCGCGCTCCCCGCCGCCCGGGAAACGAGCTGCCCAACGGTGGCCCTGAAGCGCGCCGCATCCGGCATGCCGTCCACCATGAACTTCGCCAACGCTTCGCCCACGTCCAGTGCAATGAACCTGCCGCATCGCTGCGCCTCATGTAACTCGATGCCTGCTTCCATGAGCGCGCGGACGAACGAATCCCGGTGGGCGTCAGAGGCAACCACGATGGCAGCATCGCCGGTGACGAGGCCTGAGGAGAGGAAGTCCCGCACGGAGTCCACGAGAAAAGCTTCTGTCTCGTAGAATCCGACAAAATGCGGATGACCACGGACGACAATGTCGTCGAGTGGCGGCCCGTTCGTGGTCAGGCCGCGGCCACCCTGTACGGCGGACGGGCTCAGAACCCGCTCCATGGGGGCCCGCTGAAGTTGCTGAAGGCGCTCCATCAACTGCCAGTGGGCGATGCGATACATCCCCCCGAGCGCCGGACACCGAGGCGGCGGGCCCAGGTGCTGTCAAGCACAACATGTCCTTTAGCTCGCCTCTTCACGGAGCGGACTCGCGAAACACTGGTGGTTGAGTCGCCGGGATCTGGTCTCCGGTCATCGCCATAGAGGTTCTCGGTCATTTGCCTTCCCCTTGATCCTACTAAGTTGTTCTCTTATCGGGTTGATCAGTGCAACGCGGGGTTCATCAGCGGTGGGTCACCGAGGATGTGGACGCGCCGCAGGTGGCGTCCGCACTTGCTGGCGTAGGGTTCCCGGCCGTGTAGCAACGTGTAGTTGTCCGCTACGACAACATCCCCTGCCTGCCAGGTATGGGCGTAGCAGTGGTCCGGGTCGTACAGCACATCTCGCAGCTGCTGTTCGACCCGAGCAACATGCTCGGCCGGAACGTCGTGGAACTCGACCCTTGGCCGGTTGATGTAGTTGATGCTGTCAGGAACAGGTTCCAAATACCGCATGGTAGGAAACCCACAGTTTGGGTGTTCGACAACGAGCAGTGACGTAGCTGTGCCACCGTAGTGGGACTCTTTGGCGACGTGGTAAGTCAGGGTCAGCCCCGCCCACAACGTCCGGGTCGCAGGACAGGCGCGGGCGAGTACCCGGGTCGTGTCGCAGAAGATGGTACGTCCACCTTGCTCATCGTCGAGCGCGCTGACGCATTGGAAGAGCTGGAACTCCGGTATCCATTCCACGAACATGCCGTCCCAGTGGAATGTCACCGCCGAGTTGTCGAAAACGTGATCGGCGGGGCGTTCGTGCTCAACAAGCTCGAGCACGGCTCCGAAGGGCCAGGTGAGCACTTGTCCCCATGATTCGGCGTAGCGGGCTAGTTCTTGGGGGCCTGGGAACGGATCGAAGCCACGCAGGACAAGCAGATGATGTTCACGCGCCAGCTCTCGTGCTACCGAAACCGGGACCTCGGTCGGATCGGTGCTCGCCATTCGGGGGCGGATCATCACGCCGTAAGGTGACATGACTTCCACGTCGAACTGGTAGGATAGGCGCTGATGCAATGGTTCCACGGTCTTCCTCTGATTCGCCGATGTTGAGGATTCTTGACGACCTCAGGCGGCCAGACCCAAACAGGTGTTCGTGCCCCTCGCTGTATAATGCGACGGCCTCCCGTTGACATAAACAAGCTCCGCACCCATGGCTTCTGCCTGGTACCGCTTCATGAGCACGAACCTACCGCCGACATCGACAGCCGTGCTGTGCCAAGGTGTAAGCCAGTTGTCCGGAGCCTCAACAAGGTTTATGCCGAGTTTGGCAGAGCCACAAGGCTGTGGGTGAATCGACAGTCGCACGGCATTCGGGAACCGCTCCGCGATCAGCTTCCCCCATGCCTTGCTTCGCTGGATCACGCCGTAGGCGCGTACCCGGCATTCTCGCTGAAGGGCAGCTCGGCTCCCTTGGTGATCGGGCGTGTCGGCATCCTCTACCAGGAATCTAGTGATTCCGCGGTATAGCGTCAGCTGTTCACCCCCGGCGCGAACCTGTTGCTTGAGCATCTCAAGGTCTTCGCCGTAGCATCCGATCAGTACCTGGCGCATTGTCGTGTGCGTATAGCCGGTGTACTCGTCATCAAGCCTGAAAAGGCCGAGCGAGTCCGGACCGATCGAATCGATCAATTCCCGCAGTTCAGCTTGGTAGCGTGTGACGTTTGAGTCGCTAATCTGGACGAGGTCGCTGAACACCCGACCGTCGGAGCAAATGATGATTTTTGCGCCGTGCCGGTAAATCTGCCGAACTCGGTCGCATATGGCACAGAGGAACTCGAGCGAGAGCCATTCTGTCATGTCGGGGGTGGCACCGAGAACCTTCGAGTTATTCGGGGACTTGGCAGGGAAAGCTGGAAGTACGAACTCCACCGGGATGCCTCGGGCGACGAACCGCATGACGCGCCCCCGGTGAACCTCCATGCAGCTGCCGCAGGGACGAGAGACACAGGATGAATCCGTGGCCAGCCGCTGGTGCTCCATGATGACCCTCAGTATTTTCGAGACCATTTCGCGCTCGTGACGAGTCGACAAAACAGCGCCACGGGCGGCAGGCGCTGCCGTGCTCGGGTTGGCGGCACCCACAAACAACTGGTCGATCACCTTCACCGGCAGGGCACACTGCGGGCAGGAGAGAGTGGACATGGCTATTCCCTGGTGAGTCGTGCGGGTCAGATGTGCTTGTCGTCTGCTGTCGGCTACGCGGCCTCGACTTCGCACCTGCAGTCAAGCTATGACTGTGCCGCCCGCACTACATCTGTCTGGTGGCAGATATCGGACTAGCCGGAGGCATAGATCGAAGATCGCCGGACGCCGAGCCATTCAACGGGTCGTGGTGGTGGAGCACACCCCCGGCACTTTGCCGGGCGCGGTCGCCTACTTGCCGCGGCCAGGGCCGCGGCAAGTTGATCTGACCGTTATGCAGTCGGCGGTCGATGTCCCGGGGTCGGCGCCGTGAACTCGTCGGGACCGACGTCTGTACGAACGGGAATGTCGGTCGCGTCGAGTTCAGCCGGCAGGGCTGGGGTGACGCTGATACAACGGCTACTCAACGGGGGTGTTGCGGCGCAGCAGGCACTCCGCGACGAGGCCGGTCCAGCCGGTCTGGTGTGACGCGCCCAGCCCGGCCCCGGTGTCACCGTGGAAGTACTCGTAGAACCACAGCTGGTCGTGCCAGTGCGGGTCGGTCTGGAACAGCTCGTAGTTCCCGAACACCGGCCGGCGCCCGGCGGAGTCGTTGAGGAACGTGCTGATGAGGCGGTCGTTCAGGTCGGCGGCCACCTCAGCCAGCGTGCGCTTCACCCCGGAGCCGGTCGGGTGCTCGATGACGAAGTCATCGCCGAAGAACCGGGCGAACCGCCCGATCGCCTCGACAAGCAGGTAATTGACGGGGAACCACACCGGCCCACGCCAGTTGGAGTTGCCGCCGAACAGGCCGCTCGTCGACTCGGCAGGCTCGTAGTCCACCGATGCGTGCAACTCGGGCAGGTCGAGCACGAACGGCGCGTCGCGGTGGTGGCGCGACACCGATCGCAGACCGTGCGGCGACAGGAACTCCTGCTCGGACAGCATCGGCTGCAGGATCCGCCGTAGCTGCTCGCGCCCCACGATCGACAGCAGCTGGCCCTCGGAGCCGCCCCGCACGTGGGTCTCCCCCACCACGTCGGCGTACTGCGGCAGGTGCGTGATGAACCAGCGCATCCGCGCAGTGAAGTCCGGCAGCCGCTGCAGGGTCGCGGTGCCCAGCGTCGTCGTCGCGCACAGCGGCAGCAGCCCGACCAGCGAGCGCACCCGCAGCGGGATCCGCCGCCCGTCAGCCGCGGACAGCACGTCGTAGAAGAAGCCGTCGGTGGGATCCCACAGGCCGCCGTGGGCCGCCGAGGCGATCAGCGCGAAATGCTCGAAGAACTTGGTGGCGAGGTCCTCGTAGGCCCGGTCGTGCTCGGCGAGCACCAGGGCCATCTCCAGCAGGTTCAGGCAATACATCGCCATCCATGCGGTGCCATCGCTCTGCTCCAGGATCCCGGCCAGCGGCAGCGCCGCGGACCGGTCGATCGGCCCGATGTTGTCCAGGCCGAGGAACCCGCCCTCGAAGACGTTGTTGCCCTCGCTGTCCTTGCGATTCACCCACCAGGTGAAGTTCAGCAGCAGCTTGTGGAACACCCGGGCCAGGAAGTCGAAGTCGCGCGAGCCGTCAATCTCGAAGACCCGCAATGCAGCCCAGGCGTGCACCGGCGGGTTGACGTCACCGAAGGCCCACTCATACGCGGGTAGCTGGCCACCCGGGTGCATGTACCACTCGCGCAGCAACAACAGCAGCTGGTTCTTGGCGAACGTCGGGTCCAGGCGCGCCAGTGGCACGCAGTGGAACGCGAGGTCCCAAGCGGCGTACCAGGGGTACTCCCACGGGTCCGGCATCGAGATCACGTCGGCGTTGTTGAGATGCCGCCATGCGGAGTTGCGCCCGTGCCGTCGCTGCGACGGCGGTGGTGGGCCGGCCGGGTCGCCGTCGAGCCAGCGTGCCACGTCGTAGTGGAAGAACTGCTTGCCCCACAGCATCCCGGCCATCGCCTGCCGGAACATCAGCGCCTCATCGGTGGACGCCTCGGCGGGGATCAGCGCCCGGTAGAACTCGTCCGCCTCGGCGCGTCGGGCCGTCATCACCTCACTGAACCCGGTCCCCAGCTCACCGGCGCTGTCGCCGGTGGTCAGTCGCAGCCGGACCACGGACCGGCCACCGGCAGGCACATCGAGCCGGTACCACAGCGCACCTTTCGTGCCGAGCCCGTCCTGGTTGACGGTCGCGGCGCCGGTCACGACGTGATCATTGATCCCGTCCTTGGGATGAGCCGAGCGACCCGGCACGCCGTAGAGCCGCGGGGTGTTGGTCTCGTTGTCGCACAGCAGCGGCTGTGGAGCACCGTCGCCACCGAGCACCAGCGTGCCCAGCTCGGCGTGCCGTGCGATCAGCGTCCCGTCCGCGCCGGCGCGGATCTCCGGCACGGCCTCCTGCCCGGGCAGTCCCCACGCCCAGGTGTTGCGGAACCACAGCGTCGGCAGCACGTGCAGCGTCGCCGCCTCCGGGCTGCGGTTGTCCACGGTGATCCGCAGGCACAGGTCGGCCGGGTCGGCCTTGGCATAGTCGACCGTCACCGCCCAGTACTGATCCTGCGCGAACACGCCGGTGTCGACCAGCTCGTACTCCGGTGCCTCCCGGCCCCGGCGGCGGTTCTGCTCGACCAGGTCGGCATACGGGAAGGGTCGCTGCGGGTAGTGGTAGCGCCAGGTCATCCAGGAGTGGGTGGGCGTGGAGTCCAGGTACCACCAGTACTCCTTGGCGTCCTCGCCGTGGTTGCCCTCCGGCCCGGTCAGCCCGAACATCCGCTCCTTGAGAATGGGGTCGACGCCGTTCCACAGCGCCAGGGCGAGGCAGAACGTCTGGCGATCGTCGCAGACCCCGGCCATGCCGTCCTCGTTCCAGCGGTACACCCGGGACCGGGCGTGGTCGTGCGGGAAGTGATCCCAGGCCTGGCCGTAGGAGCTGTAGTCCTCCCGGACGGTGCCCCAAGCCCGCTCGGACAGGTACGGGCCCCAGGCCCGCCAGGCCGCCGTGCCCTCGTCGGCTCGCTGAAGGCGGGTGTGCTCCGCTGACGTCGTCTGTCCCATGCTGGTCAGTACACCAGCCCGCGCCCGGCGTTACGTTCGGCCGTCGAGGGGACACTGCTGATTCATGACTCCGCTGCGCATCGCCTTCGGTCCTGCCGTGTGCACGTCGCTGGCCGAGGGCGGTGACCGGGAGTGGCTGGTAGCCGATGGCTGCGGCGGTTACGCGATGGGCACCGTCTGCGGGCTGCGCACCCGGCGCTACCACGGCCTGCTGGTGCCGGCGGTCGCCGGCCCGTCGACGCGCCGCCTCGGCCTGGTCGCGCTGGACCCGATGCTGGTGCTGGCGTCGGGCACCTCCGTACGGCTCGGCGTGCACGAGTGGTCGGGCGGGGCGGTGGCGCCTGCCGGGCACACGTTCCTTGAGTCGTTCGACCTCGACGACGGGCTACCGCGCTGGCGGTGGCGGGTGGGCGACGTCGTGCTGGAACGTGAGTTGGCGATGCGCCACGGTGGCGCGTCGCTGGCGGTGGTGCACCGGCTACTGGCTGGCGGGCCGGTGCGCCTGGTGCTGGAGGCGCTGGTGACCTGGCGCGACGCGCACGGCGAGCGCTACGCGGGCGGGCCGCTGCTCGTCGAGCACGGCGACGGCGGGGCGGTGGTCGAGGGATCCTTCCGGCTGCGCGGGCCCGGCTGGGCGCCGGCCGGAGACTGGTACCGCGGCGTGCACACCCGGCTGGAGGCACAGCGCGGGCTCACGGCCGAGGAGGACCTCTGGCTGGCCGGCCGGTTCGCCGCCGACCTGTCCAGCGCTGGCGACACGCTGCCGGTATCGGCGTGGGCCGGTGACCTCGCGGTTGAGCCCGCACCGGCCGTCGATGTGATCGCGGCTGCGCGCGAGCGGGCCCGCGCCCTGATGGCTACCGCGGGTGCGGCCGACGAGGTGGCGGCGCGGCTCGTGCTGGCTGCCGACGCGTTCATCACCACTGCGCCGGACGTCGTCGCGGGTTACCCGTGGTTCGGCGCGTGGTCGCGGGACACCATGACGTCCTATGAGGGGCTGTTTCTGGCCACTGGCCGGGCCAGCGAGGGGCGGGCGCTGCTGCACGGGTACGCCGCGACGGTCTCCAAGGGCATGCTGGCCAACACCGCAGACACCGGCGCAACCGAGTACAACACCGCCGACGCCACGCTGTGGTTCATCCACGCCATCGACCGCCATGTCGCAGCGGCCGGCGACCTCGATCTTGCCGCTGCCCTCGTCCCGGTGCTGGATGGGGTGGTCAAGGCGCACATGCAGGGCACCCGGTACGGCATCCGCGTCGACCCCGCCGACGGGCTGCTGGCCCAGGGCCAACCCGGCTACGCCCTGACCTGGATGGATGCCCGGGTCGACGGGGTCGGCGTGACGCCTCGCATCGGCAAGCCGGTGGACATCAACGCGCTGTGGGTGAACGGTCTAGCGGCGCTGCGGGAGTTGCACGCGCGTCTGGGCTCGGATCCGCCGGAGATCGCCGCGCTGCACGAGCGCGCCCGCAGGTCCTTCGCCGCCCGCTTCCCTACTCCCCGCGGCGGGCTTTACGACGTCGTCGATGGCCCGGTCGGCGACGACGACACCGTGCGGCCCAACCAACTGCTCGCGTTCTCGCTGCCGCATGCGCCGCTCACCGACCCCGGCGCCGTCGGTGCCCTCGCCGCGTCGCTGCTCACCCCGCTCGGGCTGCGCAGCCTCGCGCCCGGCTCGCCCGGCTACCTCGGCCGGCACCGCGGGGGGTCGCGCGAGCGCGACGGCGCCTACCACCAGGGCACGGTCTGGCCGTGGCTGATCGGTCCCTACGTCGATGCCTGCCGGCGCACCGGCCTGCCCGCCGACGGCGTGCTCGACGGTCTGGCAGCGCACCTGGCCGAGTGGGGGCTGGGCTCGGTCTCCGAGACCACCGACGGCGACCCACCGCACGCCGCCACCGGCTGCCCGTTCCAAGCCTGGTCGGTAGCCGAACTGATCCGCGCCATGCGGAGCGAACCGGTAAAGTCAATGGTCAGATGACCTTGACATCGGTCGGTGCGCTCTGCCACCATGAAGAACTTCTTATTTGCGATTCTGGTAAAGAATTCGCACCGGTTATTATGATGCCGGTTTCGAGTGACAGCGGAGGTCGAATATGGTCACTGTCCACGATCAGCACGGTCGCGTTGTCAGCGGGAGGATCGAGGAGCCTGCACAGAGCGCACGGAGCGCGCGCCGGCAGTGGGTGGCGCCGGTCTGGGCGCGGCTGGAAACCCCCATGGAAGTCACGATGTACGTGGCTCGGCGCTAAGGTTAGTCAGCTTCGCTGCGATGCTCGTTCGCATTCTGGGCTCTGCTGCCGGCGGTGGGGTACCGCAATGGAACTGCGGGTGTCCGGGGTGCACCGCCGCGCGGTCAGGTTCGCGCCCAGTGAGTCGGCGACGTTCGTCCACTGTTGCCGTCGGTGATGATGCGGGCGAGTGGTTTCTGGGCAATGCTGGGCCAGATCTCGACGCTGCGCTTTGCGAGTGCCCCCCGCTATGGCCTGGCCCCGGTGACTCCACTGCACCGATACATGGCGTTTTTCTCACCGATGCCGAGCTCGACCATACACTGGGGTTGCTGTCGCTCCGGCAGGCGAGCGAGCTGCATGTGTACGCAACCGCGGCGGTGCGAATTCTGTTGACCCGCTGCGGGGTGCTCCCGACGTTGGAGAGCTACACGGTGGTGCGTTGGCACGAGGTTCGCCCCGGTGAGCCATTCGCGTTGCAGTATCGGCATGGCGCGGTGTCGCCGATGTGGTGTGAGCCTTTCGACGTCAGTTGCGGTCGGCTTCCCCGCTACGCTCGGGGCGGTGACTTCACGGGTCCCACCTCCGGCGTGGTCATCGGTTACCGGATCACCGACCAGCGCAGCACTCGCTCGGTGGTGTTTCTCCCCTCGGTCCCAGCGTTCGACGAGGGCCTCCTCAAGCACCTTGAGCAGGCACATCTGGTCCTCGTGGACGGCACGTTCTGGGCCGACGACGAGCTTGAGGCGCGCGGGCGCGGGACCGCGACGGCTCGCTCGATGGGCCACCTGCCGGTCAACGGTGCGGACGGTAGCCTGCACCTGCTTCGGCGACTGACCGAGGCGCACGTTGTGTATACCCACGTCAACAACACCAATCCGATGCTGTTCGAGGACGGGCCCGAACGAGCGTGCCTCGCCGGCGCCGGCGCAAGCATCGCCGAGGACGGTGCCCAATACGAGCTCTGAGAGAGGAAGAGATGGGCGAAAGCCTGCCGGTGTTAAACCGTGACGACTTCGAGGGCATGCTGCGTGCTCAGGAGCGCAGTTACTGGGACAAGCATCCTTTTCATCAGCGGATGGCCGCCGGTGAGCTCGAGCCTTCTCACCTGCAGGCTTATGTGGCCAACCGGTGGTATTACCAGCGAAGTCTGCCGCAGAAGGACGCCGCCATCATCGCGAACTGCCCGCTGCCAGAGGTCCGCCGGCGGTGGCTACCGCGAATCTCCTACCACGACGGCACCGCCAACGGTGACGGTGGTTGCGCCCGGTGGCTGGTGCTGGCTGATGCGGTCGGATTGAACCGGGCGGAGGTCACTGACGAGCTGCATCTGCTGCCGGGGGTGCGCTTTGCAGTCGATTCCTATGTCACCTTCGCTCGGACGAGGCCATGGGTCGAGGGTATCGCGTCGTCATTGACCGAACTATTCGCCCCGCAGGCGATGGCTGCCCGCACGGCTGCATTGAAAAAATACTACTCTTGGATCAATCGCGACGCTCTGGGATACTTTGAATCGCGGATAGACCAGGCTCCACAAGAATGCGCAGACGCGCTGGATATCGTGTTGTCGCATTGCCGGTCGAGGGACAGCCAGGACGCCGCCCTGCGCGCGCTGGCGTTCAAGACCGATGTGCTGTGGAGCATGCTCGATGCAATCGAGCATTCGCTGCAGGTGCGTCGGTGACGGAGGTGTTGTCGCTCACCGACCGGCCGCAGCTGCGCCGCGGGGTGCGCGCCGGGACCGATCCGCTCAGCGGTGAGACGGTGCTGCTCTTCCCGGAGGGTGTGCTCATCATGAACGAGACGGCGGCAGCCGTCGTCCGGCAGTGCGACGGCCGCCACAGTGTGGCTGACGTGTTGCAGTCGGTCGGCGAGGTGTACGACGACGTCGCGGTTGAGGGCGTCTTGTCGCTGCTGCAGGACCTGATCGCCCAGGGTCTGCTGGTGGCCAGCAGTGGATAGGCCGCTCGGCCTGCTTGCCGAGCTGACCTACCGCTGCCCCCTGCACTGCCCGTACTGCTCCAATCCCGTGGCTGTCCCGGCGGCAGCGGAGCTGGCGCTGCACGAGTGGTTTCGCGTGCTGGACGAGGCCCGGCAGCTCGGCGTGCTGCAACTGCACCTCACCGGAGGTGAGCCGCTGGCCCGGCCCGACCTGACCCCGCTCGTCGCACGGGCCCGCGATCGAGGTTTCTACGTCAACCTGGTCACCAGTGGGGTGGGCCTCGACGAGCTGCGGGCGGCCGAACTCGCGCAGGCCGGGCTCGACCACGTCCAACTCAGCATCCAGGACGCCGACCGGGCGGCTGCCGACGAGGTGGCAGGTGCCCGCGTCTGGGACCGCAAGATGGCGGCCGCCCGGGCGGTCACGGCGCTGGAGCTGCCGCTGACGATCAACGTCGTCCTGCATCGCGGGAACATCGGCCGTGTCGGGCGCCTGGTCGATCTCGCCGTTGCGCTCGGTGCCGACCGGCTCGAGCTCGCACATACGCAGTATTACGGCTGGGCGCTCCTCAACCGGTCAGCATTGCTGCCGACGCGCGAACAGGCCGTCGCCGCGGAGCAGGCTGTCGCGCAAGCGCGTGCGGCACACGGCGACACCCTTGAGATCCTTTATGTCGTCGCGGACTACTACGAGCCTTACCCGAAGCCCTGCATGCACGGCTGGGGACGGCGGCACATCGTCATCGCACCCGACGGCCGGGCGCTGCCGTGCCCGGCGGCCGGGCAGATCGTCGGGCTGGACATCGACAGCGTGCGGGAACGCTCACTGGGCGCGATCTGGCGCCACTCCACCGCCTTCACCCGGTTTCGCGGGTCGGAGTGGATGCCGGAGCCGTGCCGGAGCTGCCCGCGCAAGGAGGTCGACTTCGGCGGCTGCCGCTGCCAGGCGTTCCAGCTCACCGGTGACGCCGCCCGGGCGGACCCGGTGTGCCAGCTGTCGCCCGACCATCATCTGGTGCGGGCTGTTGTCGATACCGCCGGGACGCAGCAGCCGCTGCGTCCACGGGTGAATCCGCGGTAGCGTGTCGCTTCGTTGAACTTCGGTCTTGATCTTGTAGGACTGCGGGCGATCATCCCACTCGTGTGAGGAGTCGCCTACCCCATGTCCGCTACTGTCTTGACGCTCACGGTCGAGCCGGGAGTGCTCGATGCTCGCTCGTGTTGGTCGGAGTTTGAGTCGTTGGCGGTGCAGATGGGTAAGGAGCTGCCGGGTCAGGCTCTGGCGTCGGTGCTCGAGGATGCTCAGGAGCGGTTGATTGACTCGGTGTGCGGGCCGCGGTGGGTTCCGGTGCGGGGGTTGGTGGCGCCGTTTGCGTGCCCGCGGTGTGGGGCGAGGGAGGACTTCGCGCGCAAGGGCAAGCGGACTCGCAAACGCAAGCTGCATACTGCGGCGGGCACGGTGGAGTTGGTGTTGTGGAATGTCGGGTGCCGCGAGTGTGGACGGGTGTTCGCGCCGCTGCTGATCATGCTCGGGCTGTCCGGGAAGCGGCGCACCGACCGGCTGACGGTGAACCTGGCTGAGCTGGGGACTCAGGTCAGCTTCGCCCGGGCTGCGGGGTTGTCTCGGGAGTTGGCCGGTACCAAGGCCACGGCGGGGCAGGCACACAACGCGCTGGCCGATGTTGCCGCGCTGCTGTCGGGCGCCGACGGCACGCTGGGGCCCGGGCACCCCAGCCCGGATGTGGTGATGCTCGATGGCACCGGCGCCCGCGCCGGAGCGAACAAAAACGGGGTGGGCGTGCACCTGGCACTGGGGCTGACCGGCCGCTCCGGGCCTGACCGGCGGCGCCGGGCACACACCCACCTGCTCGGGCTGACCGTCGGGCAGGACTGGCCGGCGATGGCCGCGCAGCTGGCCGGACTGCCCGCCCCGGCGCTGGTCGTGCTCGACGGCGAGACCGAGCTCACCAGCCTGACCCAGCAGCTGTGGCCGACCACCCCGATCCAGCGCTGCTGGTGGCATTTGCCCCCCGGGCTGCGTAAGGCCTTCTACTCCGACGACGCCGCCAACCGCCACGTCAACCCGCACTGGGCGCGGTATATGAGCAACCAGCTCGGTGAGCTGCTGCGCGACTCAATCCGCCACGAACAGACCACCCCGGAGGCCCTGGCCGCCTTCGACGCCTTCACCCAGGCCATCCCCGACAAGCTGACCAGCGCACACGCCTACCTCGACGCCGCCCGCGACCACACCTTCACCTGCCTGGACCCCGACCTGCGCGCCCGACTGGCCCGCCTGGGCGGACCCGAGCTGGGCACCGGAGTCCTCGAACGCGTCATGCGCGAACTCAACGCCCGCACCGACATCGGCGGCAGCCGCTGGAGCATCGACGGCCTGCGCGACCTACTCACCGTGCACACCGCACGGCTACTCCACCACCCAACCTGGAAGGAGATCAAACGGGCCACCCACCGGCCCAGCACCATCCCATACCGCCTGCAAAAGTTCAACGCTTGACGACGCTACCGAATCCGCTGCACCACGGGCCACCAACCCAACAATAGATCCACATCACTGGCGGCTCTACCGCGGAAAGGTGTCGACCGGCCACCGAGAAGTTGTAACGCACTGTCATCGCCGGATGGTGTAAATGTTACTTCGATTTTAATGCCAAGGTGGTTGCGCGCTGTCCCAAGGGCAGGCAGGGTGGTCAGTGGAAGGCTTATACAGCATCCCCGAGACCCGGGAGCACTGATACATGCCTACGCATATCAAAACCGACCGGTGGGTAACCGATGCCCGCGACGAGCGAGGCCCTTACCCGGTCCACGACGCTGCGGACCCGGTCACCGAGCAGGCTCAGGCCGCCGCGGACACGACTACTCAGCGGGCGCAGGACTCGATGGCTCAGCTCGTTCGCCAAGGGCTGGACACCTCACTGAAGTCCGTCCAGGTGTGGGCTGACCTGGCCCGACAGGTCGGCCCGAGCACGCCGGACTCTCCCACCGGCGCGACGATGGCCTCCCGTGCCTTCGACCCGTTCGAGTTGTTACTCGCCGCTCAGCGCGAGGTCGTCGGCGAGCTCGTCGCCACCCAGCGTCAACTCACGCAGCAAGTCTTTCACAGCAGCGCCGGCGACGACCTAGCCCGCCGGTAGGAACCCCCAGCGGGGAAACCCCACCGAATCACCGATGCTCGTGGGGATATGTAGTGGGGAAATATTCAGGCTGATGGGCAGCGCTGAGGATCCAACCCTCTTTACCTTTTAACACGAAGGTAACAAGGGGTGATGGTTTCGTCCTCCAACCGGTCCAATGGCGGATATGCCAATGGCGGCGACGATCAGGAGATCACGCGAAGCCGTCGCGACCGAGCGGGCCCGACCCCACTAATGCTAGGGCTCCATGCCCTGGCCCGACCGCAGCCCATCGGCCTGCGGCTCGACAACAACGACTATCCAGAAGGTGATTCCGCGATGAGCAACTCCCTGCAACTCGCCCACCAGTGGTGGGACGCCCTCAACCAGGCCGACCGTCAACGGGTCTGGGACAGCCGCCACAGCTATCTCGCCGGCGACCTCGTGGAAAGCATGGCCAACGCCGGCGTGCCCGTCGTCAGCGACGGCCGCTGGTCCTGCGTCAGCGTCGGCCCCACCGGTTTCACCGTGCCCACCGCTGTCCAGCAACTCCTCGACGGTCTGTCCTGGTTACCGAACGGGGACCGTCCGCTCGGCAACACTCCGCTCGGCAACACTCCGCTCGGCAACACTCCGCTCGGCAACACATAGAGCGGGCCACTACCTCGGAGCTTCCGGCTGGGGGCGGGTGGTGCCTACCCTTCGGGTGTGGCCGCAGCGTGGCCGCTGACCGGGCGGGCCGAGGAGCTGAGTCTGATCAGCGGGCTGACCCGTCGCCGGGATGGGCCCGCTGGGGTGGTGCTGGCTGGAGCGGCGGGGGTGGGCAAGACCCGGCTGGCCCGGGAGGCGCTGGCCGCCGCCGAGCAGCGCGGTGCGCTGACCCGGTGGGCAGTCGCCACGGCCTCGGCTCGGGTGTTACCGCTGGGAGCGTTCGCGGCGACGCTGGGAGTTGTCGGCCCGGATCCGGCCCGGCTGGTGCGGCAGGCCAGTGATGTATTGCTGGCCTGCGCCGGGCGCGCCGGGGTGATCGTCGGGGTGGACGACGCGCACCTGCTGGATGAGCTGTCCGCGATGCTGGTTCATCAGCTGGCGCTGCGCCGGGCGGTGACGCTGGTGCTGACGCTGCGCACCGGGGAGACCGCGCCGGATGCGGTGACGGCACTGTGGAAGGACGGGCACTTGCCGCGGCTGGAGCTACAGCCGCTGTCGGAGGCGGAGACCGCCACGTTGGTAGAGGCGACGCTGGGTGGGCCGCTGGACAGCGCCGCCGCGCGGCGGTTGTGGACGACTACCCAGGGTAATGCGCTGTACCTGCGGCAATTGGTCGACGGGGAGCTGGAAGCCAGCCGGTTGCATCAGGTCGCCGGGGTGTGGCGGTGGTCCGGCGAGTTTGAGCTGTCGCCGGGGCTGGCCGAGCTGGTGTCGGCGCGGATCGGCCGGCTGCCCGACGATCAGCGAGACGTCGTGGAGGTGCTGGCCTTCGGCGAGCCGCTGGGCATGCCCCTGCTGACGGAACTGACAGATGCGGCGGTGGCGGTGGAGGCGGCCGAGGCTCGGGGCCTGGTCGAGGTGTACCCCGATGGGCGGCGGCTGCAGGCCCGGCTAGCCCACCCGCTGGCGGCCACCGGCGCCCGGCGGGCCGGGGACACCTTGCGCCGCGCGGTGTTGGCGCTGGACTCCGACCTGCAACCGGATTCGATGTTGCTCACCGACGCCGCCCGTCGCGCCACCGAACTGGGGGACCTCGCACTGGCGCAGCGGGTCGCGGTGGCCGCCGTGACCGCCGGCGGTGGGTTCGAGCCACGCCTGCTGCTGGGTAACGCGCTCGTGTGGTCTGGCCGGGGGGCCGAGGCCGAGTCCGAGCTGGCCGCGCTCGGCCTCCTGGCCCGCACCGACGCCCAGCGAGCCCAGGTGGCGATCCCCCGGGTGGCCGCGTTGGCCTGGGGACTCGGGCTTCCCGCGGCGGCTGAGGTGATGCTCGACGCCGTGGCGAGCGTCGTGTCCGATGACGCCGCCGGGCTGGAGCTGGCTGGGATGCGCTCGGTTCTCGATGCCTTTCTCGGTCGGTCTGTTCAGGCGGCCAAGACGGCCGCCAGGGTACTCGCCCATCCGCGCTGCTCTCCGCCTGCAGCTCAGCTGGCGACGTGGGGTCTGGCCGCGGCTGGCGGGGGGCTGGGCCGCCTCGACGGGCTCGGCGACAGAGTGCGGCAGATCGACGCTCGCGCCGACTCGTCGGAGACCGGGCTGCACCAGGCGGCCGTCGTCGGGTCGTCGTGGGTCCGGGGGCTACTCCTGGCCGGCTTACTGGACCAGGCCGAGGACGCCGCGCAGCGATACCGCGAGCGCTGCCAGGACACCCCCGGACCCGGAGATGTGATCACCAGTTTCATGTGCGGGAAGGTGGCGAAGTCCCGCGGACAGGTCCAGACCGCGGCGCGGTTGTTCCGTCAATCCCTTGCCGGAGTGCGGGGCGCGGATACCGGCGGCTGGGCGTTCCAACTCCTTGTGAATCTCACCGGCACGCTCGGGATGGCCGGTAACGCGACGTCGGCACGCGAAGCCCTCGAGGGCATGACCGCTGCGCGGCATCCGGCGCTCGGATACCGGGAACCGGAGGTGCTGCTCGCCCAGGCGTGGGTGGCCGTCGCCGAGGGCACCGTCGGCGAGGCCGTCGCACTCGCCCGCCGGGCCGCTGAGGTGGCCGCGTCTCAACCCCAACCCGCCGTGGAGGTGCTCGCGCTGCATACCGGGGTCTGTTTCGGTGACCGCACGGTGGCCGACCGGCTCGCCGAGCTGGCCACTCAGGTCGACGGGCCCCGCGCCCCGGCCGCCGCGGCACATGCCGCCGCCCTGGCCGCCGACGACGGCGCGGTGCTGCACGCCGCCTCGGTTCAACTCGAACAAATGGGCGCCCTGCTGCTGGCGGCCGACGCCGCCGCCCAGGCCGCCGCCACCCACACCCGCCATGACCTGCGTGGTTCCGCCCAGGTTGCCGCCACCCGCGCCCACCGGCTCGCCGTGGCCTGCGAGGGCGCCCGAACCCCAGCGCTGGTCGCCGTCGAGACACCCCTGCCACTGACCAACCGGGAACGGGAGATCGTCACCCTGGCCGCCGGTGGGCTGTCCAACCGCCAGATCGCCGAGCGGCTGGTCGTGTCGGTCCGCACCGTCGAGGGCCACCTCTACCGCGCCTGCGCCAAACTCGGCACCTCCGACCGCACCGAACTCGCCGCCCTACTCCACGGCGACTGACCCCGGCTGCGTACCCACCCCCGCCCGATGCGAGTAGCCGACTACTCGCATCGCCGAGTCCAGCCGCGCGCACCCTAGTTCTGGATAACCCCACAAAGTGTAGGAGGAGGGGACGACGCCCATGATCCCTTACCAACGGCAGAACCGCCGTCCGCGCCGGCCGAATGGCTACGTCCTGCTCGACAGCACCTGGGCCGAACGTCTCGGCGTGCAGCGGACGGGCGGTCTGTACCGCATCGGGCGACGCGATCTCGCTGACCGGCTGGCCAGGCTGAACGCGACGTTGCCCCTGGCGGACCAGGTGCAGGGTGGCATGACTGCGAACGAGCCACAGCGTGACGACATCGTCGCACTCGAGGGTCATTCGCATGTCGTTGGATTCTACGAGACAGAATCCTTCCTCGTGGACTCCGTACGGGATTTCCTCGTGCCGGGCCTCCTCGCCGGCGATGCTGCCATCGTGGTTGCCACCGGCTCCCACCGGGATTTGTTCGGCCGCGCCCTCATCGAAACGGGCATCGACCTACGCGAGGCCCAGCGATGCGGCCGGTACATTGCACTGGACGCGTCCGAAACGTTGTCGACGTTCATGGTGGAGTGCATGCCGGACGCGGCGCGCTTCGAATCCGCCATAGGGGAGCTCGTTTCCCGAGCAGCGCAGGGCCCACGCGATGTGCGAATCTACGGTGAGATGGTTGCGGTGCTGTGGGACCAGGGAAACGTCGCCGCTGCCATCGCATTAGAGGACTTATGGAACGACCTCGCCACCAGGCACCCGTTCTCGCTGTTCTGCGCATACCCGATACGCGCCTTCGATGCAGATGCGAGCCCAGAGCAATTTAGGAAGATTCGCGAGCAGCACTCGCGGGTAATCCCGACCGTGGGTTAATTCAGGATTCAGCGACTCTGGCGATCGGCTTCCCTCCGTCGCATTCTTTCAGCAGCACCCTGACACGATGATCTTGCACCGCGATGACGGGGACGAGAGGAGCCCTAGCCATGAGGATTTCCCGTGAACATGAAATTTCCTCGGCCATAGTGAGGGTCCTTGTGCAGCACCAGCGACTGGTCAGGGAGGTGGCTTGCGCTTCCCGTCCCTGCGAGAGCTGCATAGCAGCCCACCGGGAGCGCGTCGCCCGATTCGTCTCACGAAGCGTCCCTGTCGATTTCGTGCTTCCCGCATTTCCCGGCAAGTCGCCGAATAAGTCGAAAGTGATCGGCGTCGTTCCCGACATGGCGGAGCAACTCTCGCTGGAATTCCTTCGTAAGATCTGCGATCAGATTCAAGCAATCTACGCCCCCGGGGCTCGGATTATCATTTGTTCCGACGGTCACGTGTTCAGTGATCTTGTGCTTATCGCCGATTCGGATATTACCTTTTATCAGGCCGAGCTGAAAGGAATGATCGAGCAAAATAGCCCAGGGTCATTGGATGTGTTCGGCCTTGATGGCGAGTACGGGGGATGTGTATATGAAAAGATGCGTTTTCTGCTGATGGAGCGTTATGGTGAGGGTGTTGACGAGCTCAAGCGGCAAGTGCGCGAGGGTGGAGACTTGCTCACGTTATATCGCGGTATAACGAGGTTCCTCCTCGAGGACGCGGATCGGCCCCGCCACAAGAAGAGTCGCGCCGCCCTTCAACGAGAGTGTCGCGAGCGGGCCTATGGTGTCATACAGCGGAGTAGGGCGTGGGGAAGACTGATCGCGGAACGTTTTCCAGAAGCTGTGCGACTGTCTATCCATCCGCAGCCCTGCGGCTCCGACAAGCTCGGCATCAACCTTCTTGATGCCTCCGACAACTGGATCACCCCCTGGCATGGCACGGCAGTCGAGGTCCAGGGTCGGTTCGTTCTCATGAAGCGATACCAGGCAGAAGCCTTGGGCGCTGATCTCATCTACCTTCACGGCAGGCCGTCACACTATGTTGTGAGCCAGTCACACCTTTCCTCAAACAGCTCTTCATGCCTCGCCGCCTAAAGGAGGGAATTCTCATGGAACTGTTGCCCACTGACCTGCCCAGCCAGTTCAGCATGGAAGTCATCTCCCCCTTCGGCGTGATGATACGTCCGGCTGGAGCCGAGGCAGATATGACGGAGGTCCCGGTTCCGGCTGCTCAGGACCTAGTGCGCAGGTATCACCTCCTCATATTTCGTGGCTTCGGCGCCTTCTCGGATCCGGAAGAACTGGCGCGGTACGCCGCATCCTGGGGACAGGTACTTGCCTGGTCCTTCGGAGCCGTACTTGAACTGGTCGAGCACGAGCGCCCAGCCGATCACGTCTTCGATAGCACCGGAGTGTCGTTTCACTGGGATGGCATGTTCGTTGATCGGATCCCGGAGTTCCAGATCTTCCAATGCATCAAGGCTCTGGACGAGGGGCAAGGTGGACGCACCATTTTCTGCGACACCACCCGAGTTCTCGACGACGCCGATGCTTCGACCCAGAAACTGTGGGAGAACCTGACCCTCACCTACCGGGTCACGAAGGAGTCTCATTACGGCGGTATGGCTGTATCTCCACTGGTTGTCGAACACCCGGTCAGAGGATTCCCGACGATTCGCTATTTGGAGCCCGTTCCTGAGAGCATCGGCTACGTCAACCGCCCGCGGGTGAAGTTCCATGACGTGCCGGATGAGCGAGTCGCTGAGATCGAGCAGGCGCTGCGGGATGCGCTGTATGAGTCGCGTCATTGCTACGCCCACGAGTGGCAGGAGGGTGATGTCGTCGTCGCGGACAACTACACCTTGCTGCATGGCCGGGAGCCCTACGCCAGCAGATGCGGGCGTCACCTGCGGCGCGTCCATGTCCTCGGTGATCCACCGCTGATGAATCCGGCTTTGCGGTAGGCACCTTCTCGCGGTCCGGCCCAAGGACAGACCGATCCGATCAAGGAGAGACAATGATCGAAAATCTGTATGGAGAAGCTCGCGGCACAGGTTCCGAGGACTCAGCAAATCCGAGCGAACTGTCAGTGGTAGCCCAGTTGGCCAACCTCGCCTCGCCCTACGCGATACGCGTCGCGGCCACGCTCCGGCTGGCGGACCTGATCGAAGCGCAGCCACGACGGTTGGACGAGCTCGCCGCCGCGGCGGGGGCCAATCCTGACGCACTCGGGCGGTTGATGCGCTTTCTCACGTGCCGGGGGGTGTTCGCCGAACCAGAGCCAGGCGTGTTCTCGATGACGGAGTCGGCCCGTGTACTTACCAGCAGCCATCCGATGCAAGTGCGGGGCTGGTTCGACCTCGACGGGCCTGCCGCCGGGCGTATGGACGTTTCTTTCACAGGACTGCTCGATTCGGTGCGTACCGGCGAGACTGCCTATTCGAAGATTTTCGGCCGTCCGGTATGGGAAGATCTTGAAGATAGCCCCGATCTAGCTGCCTCATTTGGCGAGCTGATGGCTTCCCGGGCGGCGTCGTTTGCCCCTGATGTGGTCAAGTGCTACGACTGGAATGACGTCACTCATGTGATAGATGTAGGCGGCGGCGCCGGACTCCTGCTCAGGGAGCTCCTCCACGCCTATCCGGCCATGATGGGCACTCTTGTAGACCTGCCGGCAGTGGCGTCACTCGCGGAGACGACGTTCGAAGCCGCCGGGCTTTCTCATCGAACCTCAGCGGTAGAGGGGAATATCTTCGATCCGCTACCGGGCGGCGGTGATCTCTACCTCCTGGCGAGCATCCTGCACGACTGGAACGACCACGATGCCACCAGGATCCTGCGCCGCTGTGCCCAGGCAGCCGGCGCAGGCGGCCATATACTTGTCGTCGACCGGACCAGTGACTATGGAAACTCGCTGACGTTCACCTTCATGAATCTCTTGATGTTGGTGTTCCTCGGCGGGCGGGAACGAACGCTGGACGAATTCGCCGAGCTGGGCAGGGCCACCGGACTGACACTACAGTCCGCAAGTCCCACCCCATCTGGGTTATCGTTACTCACCTTCGTCGTCAACTCTTCTTAATAGGGACTACCCATGCAGGCCAGTACGACGAGCCGCACAGTGCAATCCATGTGTTCAGCCGACGATCCGAGTGCCCCGCAGCTGCAGCGCGCGGAGGCGATACGACACCTGCCAGGGGCCTACTCGCTGGCCTTGCGCCTGCGCGACGCCGGTCTGGCCGACGAACTGATCGCTGAGTGCCTGGCGGTGGAACGGGAGGCGCTGGAACCGCTCTTGGATGTCGCCGAGGCGAAGCTGGCCGCGATCCTGGGCGATGAGCGGGACCGATGAGATCTATCGGCTGAGGATGGTGGTCCTTACCCTTTGGGTGTGGCCGCCTCATGGCCGCTGACCGGGCGCGCCGAGGAGTTGAGTCTGATCAGCGGGCTGACCCGTCGCCGGGATGGGCCAGCCGGGGTGGTGCTGGCTGGTGCTGCTGGGGTGGGCAAGACGCGGCTGGCCCGGGAAGCGCTGGCTGCGGCGCAGCAGCGCGGCGCGCTGATCCGGTGGGCGGCTGCGACGGCGTCGGCGCGGGCCCTGCCGTTGGGTGCGTTCGCCGCGACGCTGGGGGTGGTCGGCCCGGATCCGGCTCGGCTGATCCGCCAGGCCAGTGATGCGCTATTGGCCGGTGCCGGAAAGGCCGGAGTGATCGTCGGGGTCGATGACGCCCACCTGCTCGATGAGCTGTCCGCAATGCTGGTCCACCAACTGGTGCTGCGCCGGGCGGCGACGCTGGTGCTGACTTTGCGCACCGGCGAGACCGCGCCGGACGCGGTGACCGCACTATGGAAAGACGGGCACCTGCCTCGGATGGAACTGCAGCCACTGTCGGCGGCCGAGACCGCGACCTTGGCGGAGGCGGCGCTCGGTGGGCCCGTGGACACCGCCGCCGCCCGCCGGCTGTTCACCATCACCCAGGGCAACGCGCTGTATCTGCGGCAGCTGGTTGACGGCGAGCTGGAGTCCGCGCGGTTGCACCAGGTCGCCGGGGTGTGGCGGTGGTCGGGGGAGCTTGCACTCTCACCGGGGCTGGCCGAGCTGCTGTCGGCCCGGATCGGCCAACTGCCCGACGAGCAGCGAGACGTCGTGGAGGTGTTGGCCTTCGGCGAGCCGCTGAGTATACCACTGCTAGCGGACCTGACCGATGCCCTCGCGGTGGAGCAGGCCGAGGCGCGGGGTCTGGTGGAGGTGTACCCCGACGGGCGGCGGTTGCAGGCGCGGCTGGCCCACCCGCTCTACGGCGAGCTGCAACGGGCGCAGATGGGCCGGCTGCACGCTCGGCGGCTGTGTGGGCGAATCGCCTGCGCGCTGGCAGCTACCGGCGGGCGGCGCGCCGGTGACACCGTGCGCCGGGCGCTGTTGGTGATGGACTCCGATCAGCAACCCGATCCCGTGTTGCTCACCGACGCTGCTCGACGCGCGACTGAGCTAGGCGATCTCGCGCTGGCCGAACGGGTCGCACGGGCCGCGGTGGCGGCTGGCGGCGGGTTCGAGCCGCGGCTGCTGCTGGGCAACGCGCTGCACTGGTTTGGCCGTGCAGCTGAGGCCGATGCCGAGCTGGCCCCACTCGTCGCTCTGGCCCGCACCGACTCCGAGCGAGCCGAAGCGGCCATTCCCCGAGTGGCCGCCCTATTCTTTACACTCGGGCGTCCCATGGAGGCCGAGGCCATGCTCGACGCCGTCACGAGCGCCGTCTCCGAGAAGGCCGCCGCCCTGGAGCTGGCTGGGATGCATTCGGTTCTCGACGCCCTCCTCGGCCGGACTGTCCAGGCCGCTGACGCAGCCGCCGCGGTGCTTGCCCATCCGCAATGCCCGCCGCCCGCGGCGCAACTGGCGACCTGGGGTCTCGCCGCGGCCTGCGGGGACCGGGGCCGCCTCGACGGGCTTGGCGACAGAGTGCAATGGATCGACGCCCGCGCCGATTCATTCGAGACTGGGCTGCACCAGGCGGCCGTCGTCGGATCATCCTGGGTCCGGGGGCTGCTCCTGGCCGGGCTGCTGGACCAAGCCGAGCACGCCGCGCAACGCTACCGTGAGCGCTGCCAGGATAGCCCCGGAATCGGAGAGGTGATCACCAGCGCCATGTGCGCGGCGGTGGCCCAGTCCCGCGGACAAGTCAAGACGGCGGCGCGGTGGTTCCGTCAGTCCCTTGCCGGACGGGGCAGCGCGGATACCGCCGGCGTGGCATTCACGCTGCTCTTTGACCTCCCAGGCGCGCTGGGGATGGCTGGTGACGCGACGTCAGCACGCCAGGCCTTCGGGGACATGACGGCTGCCTGGAATCCGGCGTTCGCATTCCTGGAACCGGAGGTGCTGCTCGCCCAGGCGTGGGTGGCCGCCGCCGAGGGCACCGTCACCGAGGCCGTCGCACTCGCCCGCCAAGCAGCTGAGGTGGCCGGGTCCCAACACCAGCCTGCTGTGGAGGTGGTCGCGCTGCACACTGCGGTCTGTTTCGGTGACCGCACGGTGGCCGGCCGGCTCGCCGAGATGGCCACCCAGGTTGACGGGCCTCGCGCCCCGGCCGCCGCGGCGCATGCCGCCGCCCTGGCCGCCGA
>JBOHGH010000008.1:0-66135 GCA_050699975.1 Pseudonocardiaceae bacterium
GGGCCACAGCGCGGCCCCGGGCAGGGTGGAGGGCCGGTGCGACGACTGTGAGGAGGCTCTGTCGCCGGATCGGCCCAGCTCAGGCGGCAACTCATAGCGCCGCAAGGTTGTGTTCGGCCAAACACTTGGACTAACACGGCACCCACCGCGACGCGCACCCACACACCGCCTACTCGCACTCGTCACGGTGATACGCAGCAGGCCCAACATGACGGGAAGTTCAGTCGGAGCAGCGATGGCTGATGACCGTCCGTCGGAGAGTCATCGCGGGCGCCTCCGTTGCTGTGCGTAAGGTGTGGAGCCTAAAGACAACCGTGAGTAAGAGGTCGCGGACCAGAGCACGACAGCCGCGGCACTGAGGCATCAGTGCCGCACCAGATGCCCTCAACTGCGGAAACGCTCTCAGCGAGAGGTGATGACATGGCGCCTAGACGGCAGGGCCTATCCCAGCGCCGCAAAGCTGTCGGGTTGACTCAAGAGTCACTATCGGAACGCCTGGGAGTAGAACGCTCCACCGTGGTCCGATGGGAGGCCGGAGACACCGAACCACTCCCGTCGATGCGACCAAGCCTCGCCCGCGTCCTTCACGTGTCGATAGATCAGCTCGCCGAACTACTCACCGAGTCCGAGAATGCCGATGCGACGCCAGGCCCCTCGGCTGACGCCGAGGTGACCATCCCGATGCTGCTGCCGGAGGTTCAGTCGAAGGTGCGGCCCGGCCAGGTCGAGTTGGAGGACCTGATCCCCCAGGTCGCCGGGACCGTCGAGGCGCTGCGCCGGGCACTGCGATCCACCAGTGTCGTTCCGGAGGACCGCCATGCGATGCTGCTGGCCCAGACCGAGGCCCCACACCGACCATCTCTGACCGCCATCCCGCTGGACGCGGAACCTGCCGACGTCCAGCGGCCGGCCAGTTCGCGGCGGTTCAATCGCTTTGCGGCCGCGGGCGCTCTCGCTCTCGCCTTCGCCGGGGCCGCGTCCGTGCCGTTCATCACGTCTCACAGCAGCCCCAGCCCGCCAGCCGCCTCCGGGACCCCGGCACCCAGCCCCGGCAGCGGCAACGACAACCCCCGCAGCAAAGAGATCACCGCAGGCGTCCATTCGGCACCCGCCGCCGCACCGATCAAACCGGCCGACGGCCCCGTCCCGCCAGAGACTGCCGCGGTGCCCGCGTCGCACACCATCCGGAGCGACCACCGAACCACCAGCCGGTCCAAGCCCCGTGCTTCCCCGACGACCCCTGCTTTGCCACGCAGCCCAGCAATCCCGGCTGAGGCCTCTGCGTGGTCTCACAAGGCCGCGCTCAGCGCGAGTGATCAGCGCAGCACACGCCTTCGTCCAGAAGCATTACCGCGCCCATGACGAAATCGGCCTGCGTGTCTTACTGACTCGACGTGTCCGAAGTCTTGCCGGCAAGGCTGTCGCGGGCGGGCGGCCCCGGAACCCAGACATCGACACCGCCGTGCTCGGCGCCACGCTCGCCGTGCTCGACGGGTCGGGATACCGCGGTTGCACCCTTGATGAGGTCGCCAGGCGGGCCGGCACCACGAAACCGGCGATCTACCGCCGCTGGCCGACACGGCAGCACCTCGTGCTCGCGGCGCTCGCTCGGCGTCTGGGTGAGTCGCCGGTGCCCGACACGGACTGCACCCTGTGCGACCTCGCCGAGGGCATCAACGTCTTCGTCGCGGCCTTCCAGCGCATGCCGCCCGACGTGCTGGGCCCCCTCCTCGCGGACTGCGCCGGCGAGCCCGAGCTCCGCGCAGCCTTTATGACAACCCTGTTCGAGCCGCCGCGAGCCGCCGTCGAGCACACCCTGAGCCGCGCCCTCGCCCGGGGCGACCTGCGCGAAGACGTCGACTGCGGTCTCGTCCTCGATCTGCTCGGCTCACTCGTCCACTACCGCGCCCTGTTCGGCCACGCGCCCACCAGCGCCGCCGAGATCGAGCGCACCGTCGAAACCCTGCTCCAAGGCATCGCCACCGACTACCCCACGCTGCTCGACCACAGCCGCCGCCAGGCCGGTGACCCGCAAACGCACCAGCTCCACGCCAACTGACGTCCGTTCGCGCTCTGACATCACCGTGCTAAATTCCTCGATAAATTACGATACGTATCGTAATTTACGCGACCGGTGCGACCGGAACCGTCGGCCGCCACGTCGTAGACCAGCTCGTGCAGAGCGGCCAGGCTGTGCGGGCGCTCACCCGCGACCCCGGCGTGACCCTGCCCGCCGGGGTCGAGATCGTTCGCGGCGACCTCATATGGGCGCAGGGAAGTGGCGGGCCTATCAACTGAAGGAGTCCCGCCGCGCGGTGTTCGCCGGCGACCTGGACCCCGCTGACGCGAGTGTCATGGTGGACCGCTGGTGCTCGAAAGCGCAACGGAGCCGAATCCCCGAATTCGTCAAAGCGGCACGCACGATCCGGAAACACCGCGACGGTATCAACGCCGCGATCGACCGCGGACTATCCAACGGCCGCCAGGAAGGACTGAACAACAAGGTCCGGCTGATCATCCGCCGCGCCTACGGCTTCCACAGCGCCCCAAGCCGCGCTGGCCACCATCATGCTCGCCTGCGGACCCGTCAACCTGGAGCTCCCATACCACACCCCCCGCCACCCACATGTAGAGCAGTAGAGCCGGATGTGTCGCCGCGGATACACCGGGCAGATAGTCCTCTGTCCCGGGACAGTGGACTCCTCGCTGGTTCACTGGTCTGAAGGCCGAGTGAAGACCTTGCCGGGGTTAAAGATGCCTTCCGGGTCCAGAGCGTCCTTGATCCCGCGGTGCATGGCAAGCACAGCCGGACTCATTTCCTTGGCCAGGCCACGCATCTTCAGCAGGCCGACCCCGTGCTCGCCGGTGACGGTACCGCCCAGCGCGATAGCCTCGTCGACGATTTGTTCGAACGCCTCGTGTCCCCGCAGCCGGGCCTTCTCGTCGCCTGGCGGAACGACCATCATCGGGTGCAGGTTACCGTCTCCAGCGTGCGCCAGGCTGGCGACGTGGATGTCGTGCTCCACGGCTATGCCCTCGATGAGCCCGAGCATCTGAGGTACCAGCATCCGCGGCACGCAAATGTCCTCGGTGAGCACCGGCCCGAGCCGCTCCAGCGCGGGATACACTAGGCGCCGTGCGGCGAACAGGGCGTTTGCCTCGGTTTCGTCGGTGGAGCGGGCGCTCCAGGTCGCGCCCGCCGAGGCGAAGCAGTCCAGCACGATGTCGGCTTCCGCCTCGCCGGCCACGCCCGGCGCGTCACACCGGGCGAGTAGCAGTACGTTGCCGCCATCGGTGAGGCCCATGTGCTTCCACTCGTCGACGGCTCGCAGGCAGTAGCGGTCGACGAGTTCCAGCGCGCTGGGTACAACGCCCGAGGCTGTCACGGCCGCGACGGCCCGGCCGGCGCCGGGCAGGTCGTCGAAGTAGCCGACGATCGTGCGCTCGGCGGCCCGCGCGCCACGCAACCGCACGGTGACCTCGGTGATGAGGCCGAGTGTGCCCTCCGAGCCCACCATCAGCCCGGTCAGGTCGTAGCCGGCGACTCCCTTGGCGGTGCGGCGGCCCAGCCGGACCACCTCGCCCCGCCCGATGACCGCCTCCACGCCGAGTACGTAGTCCCGGGTCACCCCGTACTTCACGCAGCACACGCCGCCAGCGTTGGTGGCGACATTGCCGCCGATCGTGGACCACGGGGCGCTCGACGGATCTGGCGGATACCACAGATCCCGCTCCGCGCACGCCTTCCGCAGGTCGTCGTTGACCACTCCGGGCCGCACCACCGCGAGCCGTTCGTTCGGGTCGATGTGGATGATCTCGTTCATCGCCTCGAACGACACCACGACGCAGCCACGGACGGCGTTGGCGCCGCCGGAGAGCCCGGTGCCGGCGCCGCGCGCGACGATGGGGATGCCGTGCTCAGCGCAGTGGGCGACGAGCGCCGCCACCTCGGCGGTCTCGCGCGGTTGCACGACCGCGGCCGGGGTGGTGTACGGGGCTCGCTCCGCCTCGTCGTGCGCGTAGGAGGCCAGCAGGTCGGGGTCGGTGATCACGCTCCCGGCGGGAAGGATGTGTTGGAGCTCAGGAAATGTCACGCCCATTCTCGCACCTTATTGCGACCCGCTGACGGTATCAATCATGGCCCTTAGTACATGCACAAATGGCCATGCACTAAGGGCCAGTTGAGGGCGCCCGCGCCGACCGGCGAGACTGAAAGCGTCGGAGGTCAGGCGATCGCCCATGAGGATTTTCCTGGTGCGAAATCGCCGGATCCTCATGTCGCGGTCCCGGCGGGCCGCAATGACGAGGAGAGGATTGCCGATGGCGGCGGTAATCGCGGGCCTCGGGGGTTGGCTTCCCCCGGCCGTAGTCACGAACGAGGACCTGTGTGCGACTTTGGACACAACCAACGAGTGGATAGTGACCCGCACCGGAATTCGCGAGCGGCGCATGGTCACCGGCGGCCTGTCGACCCGGGATCTGGCCGTCGAAGCCGGCGCGAGAGCGCTGAAATCCGCTGGTGAGTCCGCGGTCGACGCCGTGGTCGTGGCGACGACCTCCGCCGATCGGCTCTGTCCCGCGGTGGCACCGGAGGTCGCGTTCCGGCTCGGCGTGGACACGGTGGCCGCCTTCGATCTGACCTCGGCGTGCAGTGGCTTTCCCTACGGCCTGGCAACCTCCGCCGGTCTGATCGCCTCCGGGGTGGCCGACAGCGTGCTGTTCATCGGCGCGGAGGCGTTCACCACCCTGGTCAACCCCGACGACCGCAACACGGCACCGATCTTCGGTGACGGCGCGGGCGCGGTGGTGCTGCGCCGTGGCGAGGTGGACGAGCCCGGCGCGCTGGGCCCCTTCGACCTCGGCAGCGACGGCGCTCGCGCCGACCTGCTGGCCGTCCCAGCTGGTGGATCACGTCAGCGGTCCGCCGAGGCCGGCCTCGGCTTCGACGTGGTGCCCACCAAGGACTGGTACCTGCAGATGGAGGGTCGAGCCCTCTACGTACAGGCTGTCGAGCGGATGACCGCCTCCGCGCGGACCGTGCTGAAGCGCGCCGGCTGGTCGGTCGCCGACGTCGACTGGTTCATCGGTCACCAGGCCAATGTCCGCATCGTGCGCGCCGTGGCGGAGGAACTGGAGTTGGCCGAGGGGCGGGTCGCGGTCAACATCGACCGCGTCGGCAACACCCTGGCCGCTTCGATCCCGCTGCTGTTAAACGACACCGTCGACCGCGGCGATCTCAAGCCCGGCGACTGCGTGCTCCTGTCCGCGTTCGGCGCCGGCCTTTCGTGGGGTTCAACGGTACTCACCTGGCCGGATATTCCGGTCGACAGCGTCCGCTAGCGTTTTCCCCAGAATGCAATTCCAGGAGGAAGAAATGAGCGCGCTCTACGAGTCCGTCGTTGATGTTTTCACCGGCCGGTTCGGCATCGATCGGGACAAGGTGCAGCCGGACGCGTCGTTCGACGACATCGACCTTGACTCGCTCTCTCAGATCGAACTCGCGACGGCGCTCAAGAAGAAGTTCGCCGTCGAGATCACCGACGACGAGATGGCCGAGATGGCCGTTGTCTCCGAGGTTGTCGCCAAGCTTGCGGAGAAGGGCGTGACGGTCTGATGTCTGGTTTCGCGGCAGCGATCACCGGAATCGGTCTGGTAACGCCCGCGGGAATCGGCGTACCGGAGAACTGGACGCGCGTCGTCGAGGGCGAGGCGACCGCGGCGGTCGACCCAGAGCTCGCCGACCTCCCGGTGCGCATCTCGTGCCGGGTCCCCGAGTTCTCCGCCGAGGACCTCGGGCTCAGCGGTGCCTGGCAGTGGGATCGCTACACGCGGTTCGCCGTTGCGGCGGCGCACGAAGCGCTCCGCCAGGCCGGCCTCACACCTGGGGACTGGGACAGCTCCCGGGTGGCCGTGATTATCGGGTCGGGTGCCGGTGGTACCGCGACGCTGGAGGAGCAGCACCGGGTTCTAGTCGAGGACGGCCCTTCGGACGTGTCCCCGCTGACCCTACCCATGGGGCTGCTCAACATGGCGGCGGGGCAGCTGGCCATCGACATCGGCGCCAACGGCCCTTGCCTGGCCCCATGCACCGCCTGTGCCTCCGGCGCCTCGGCGATCGGGATCGGCCGGGACATACTGCGGTTGGGCACGGCGGACATCGTGATCGCCGGCGGCGCTGAGGCCCCGGTGACGCCGTTGTATGTCTCCGCGTTCTCCCGGATGCGCGCGCTGTCCAGGCGTAGCGACCCCGCGACGGCGTCGCGTCCGTTCGACGCCGCGCGGGACGGATTCGTGCTCGGGGAAGGGGCCGGAGTCGTCGTCCTGGAGTCCGAGGAGCATGCCAAAGCTCGAGGTGCCCAGGCGCTGGCCCGCGTGATCGGCTACGGCGCCTCCGCCGACGCCCACCATGTCACCTCGCCGCACCCGCAGGGGCGCGGCGCCACACTGGGGATTCGCGCGGCCCTGGCCGACGCCGGACTGACCGGCCGGGACGTGCGGTACGTCAACGCGCACGGCACCTCCACGCCGCTCAACGACCGCGTCGAGGCGCGCGTGATCCGCGAGGTGCTCGGCGCGGATATCCCGGTGAGCTCGACCAAAGGGGTGACCGGGCACCCGCTCGGCGCCGCTGGCGCCATTGAGGCCGCCTACACGGCTCTCGCGGTGCACCGCGGCGTCATTCCCCCGACGGCGAACCTCACCGATCCCGACCCGAAGGCGGACATCGACCTGGTCTACAAGGCCGCACGACACGGCCGGGTGGACGTCGCGCTGAGCAATTCCTTCGGGTTCGGTGGCCAGAACACCGCCCTGCTGATCGCCGCTTGAACCGCCGACACGAACCGATGGAAAGGGACGCTCGATGACCATGGCCACGGCGCCGCAACTGGGACGGCGGACCGGTGACGACACCACGCGCGCCGACCTGACCCGGTTGGTCTACGACGGCACGTACGAGCAGGTACACGAGGATATCCGGGCGGCGCTGCTGGACCGGATCTTCGACGCCCGCGAGGGCCTGAGTCTGCCCGAGGCCGGACGACTAGCCTACCAACGGTCCCGGTACCTGCACGGCCAGTTGGAGCGGCCGATGGAGATCCTGCGGAACCCACGGCGGCTGTTCGCGCTGGCCGAGTGGCCCTCGCTGCTGGACGTGTCGACGTTCTCGCTGCTGATGGTCCACTACAACCTGTGCTTCGGCACCGTCTTCGACCACGGCATCGATCGACCGGACCTGAAGGACTACATCGACGAGTTGGACGGCCTGTCCTCGTTCGGCCCGTACATGGCCACCGAGCTCGGCTACGGCAACAACGTGGCGGCGCTACGGACCGAGGCGGTCTACGACCCCGCGAGCGAGACCTTCGTCCTCAACACCCCGGACGCCCTGGCCCAGAAATACATGTCGTACAGCGGATTCCAGGACATTCCGAAGATCGCCGTGGTGATGGCTCGGCTGAAGGCGGCCGACAAGGACCACGGGGTGTTCCCGTTCCTCATCCGGATCAGTGACAGCGATGGGCTGTACGAGGGCGTCCACGCCGCGTCGTGCCCGGAGAAGCCGGTGCAGGGGCTGGACAATGGCGTCACCTGGTTCGACCACGTCAGGATTCCGCGGCGGAATCTGCTGCTGGGCGACATGGGCGAGTTCCTGGCGGACGGTACGTTCCGCCCGGCCGGCGGCAACCAACGCAAGCAGTTCCTGCGCGCGATGAGCCGCATCCAGCCCGGCCGGCTGTGCGTGTCCAGCTCGGCGGTCGGCGCTGGCCGGGCCAGTGTCTACATCGCGCTGCGCTACGCCAAGCAGCGGCTCACCAACGCCCCCGGCCGCAACGACATGCCGATTATCGAGTACCGCAGCCACCAGCTCGCGTTGTTCACCGCGCTGGCCAAGGTCTACGCGATGACCTTCCTGCTCAACCACGCCAAGCGGGAGTACATCGAGCAACAGGACGGTACCTCCGCCGAGCAGAACAACCTGATCTCCATCACCAAGGCGCTCTCCACCTGGGAAATGACCGAGGTGATCGCCGTCTGCCGGGAGCGCTGCGGCGCGCAGGGGATCTTCAGCGTCAACCGGATCGCGGACTACGGCTCGCTGCTGCAAGGCCTGGTGACCGCTGAGGGCGACAACCAGGTCCTCCTCGCCACCACGGCGGGCCAGCTGCTCGCCCAGCGCGACAGCGAGCCCGTGCCGGGCGCGCCTGAGCCGCGCGAGCGGGACGCCCAGGATCCCACTTTGCACCTGGAGCTGCTGCGCTATCGGGAGCACACCCTGCGCAAGGCCGCGCGGGCGGCGATGGCCGATGAGTCCGGCGAACGGACCTACCTCGAGGCGTGGAACGGCACCATGAACACCGCGCTGACCATGGCCCGCGGCCGCGGTGTCCGGGTGGCGCTGGAGCGTTTCCTGGGCGCGGCCGCTGACGCGGAGACCGTCGAGGTGCGCGAGGCCCTGCGGCTGCTGGCCTCGCTCTACGGGCTCACCGAGATCCAGCGCGACGCCGGCTGGTACCTGGCGCGGGACGTGCTGACGGCGGAGCAGGTCGAGCGGCTGCCCGCCACGATCGACGCGCTGTGCGCGCTGATCCTGCCGCACGTGACCGTGCTGATCGACGGGTTCCAGCTTTCGCCGGAGCTGTTGCGCGCCCCGATCGCCGCCGACGACTACGTCACCGCGTTCCAGGGCCTGGCTGGGGCGCGCAAACCGGTCGACACCGACGCGGCGCTGGCCCAGAACCCCACCGGGAGCTGACAGATCATGGCCCGACACCTCTACCGCTGCCCGCTGCGCTGGGCGGACATGGACATCTACGGGATCGTCAACAACGTGGTCTTCCTCCGCTATCTGGAGGAGTCCCGAGTGGACTTCATCTTCCGCATGGCACCGACCGAGGGTGACGCCTTCTTCAAGGACGGCTCGGTCGTCGTGCGACACGAGATCGACTACAAGCGGCGGCTGGTCCACCGGCACGAACCCGTGGACATCGAAATGTGGGTCACGCGACTCGAGTCAGCGACGGTCACCATCGCCTACGAGATCAAGGACGGCGAGCAGCTGTACGCCACCGCCTTGACCGTCATGGCGCCGTTCAACTACACGAGAAACCGCCCCCGGCGGCTCACCGACGCGGAAACCACCTTCTTCGAGAAGTACCTCGAAGAGCCCGCCGCACCCCACTGATCGACAGGAGGCGGAATGCGACTGCTGCGGACAGGTCCGCACGGACAGGAACAGCCCTGCGTCATCGACGCCGACGGTGTCGTCCGCGATGTGTCGGCGTGGGTGCCCGACTGGACCGGTGCGGCGTTGCGTCCCGAGTTGGTGCGTGAGCTCGGGGCTCAGCTGGCTCGCGAGGCGTCGGGGCTGCCGACTGTCGATTTGGGCGCAGCACGGGTCGGTCCGCCCGTGCGCCCAGGCGGGCACCTGCTGTCCATCGGTTTGAACTACCGCGCGCATGCCGCCGACGCCGGCATGGAGCTCCAGTCCGAGCCGATCGTGTCCAGCAAGGCCCCCTCGACGATGGTCGGCCCGTACGACGACCTCATCATTCCGCGGGGCGGCGACAAAACCGACTGGGAGGTAGAGCTCGCGATCGTCATCGGCCGCCGCGCCCAGTACTTGCCCGACAAGCGATCCGCTGTGGATCACATCACCGGCTTCAGCACGGCCAACGATGTCTCCGAGCGCGGCTGGTTGCTTGACCGCGGCGGCCAGTGGCTCAAGGGGAAGTCCTTCGAGTCCTTCAGCCCGCTCGGCCCCTATCTGGTGACCACCGACGAAGTCGGGGATCCGCGGTCCCTGCGGTTGACCTGCCACGTCAATGGCCGGCTCATGCAGGACGGCAGCACCGCCGACATGATTTTCGACGTGCCCCACCTGGTCTGGTATCTCAGCCAGTTCATGGTCCTGCAACCAGGGGATGTCGTGTTCACCGGATCCCCGGGCGGCGTCGCCCTCGGTCGCCCCGACGAGCCCTACCTGCGCCCCGGCGACCTGGTTGAGGTCGAGGTCGGCGGCCTCGGGGCACAGCGTCAGCGGTGCCGAGCCGTCAGTGCGGCGGACAACGGCCTGGTGCCCGCCGCGCTCACAGCGCCAGCACCGGAAGGAGCGCGGTAGGCCATGCCTTCCCTGGAGAAGGCCATCAGCGAGACCGCGCTGTCCGCCGACGCCAGGGGACGGGTGATCGAGCTCCGGGAAATCAAGGCGGCCGCCCAGCACGGCCCCAGCGACCGGGCGACCGCGGCCCAGCACGCCAAAGGCAAGCTGACCGCCCGGGAACGCATCGAACTGCTGCTGGATCCGGGCTCGTTCAACGAGGTCGAGCAGCTGCGCCGGCATCGGGCCACCTGGTTCGGGCTGGAGCACAACAAGCCCTACACCGACGGTGTGATCACCGGCTGGGGCACGGTCGAGGGCCGCACGGTTTTCGCCTACGCGCACGATTTCCGGATCTTCGGCGGTGCCCTGGGCGAGGCCCACGCCACCAAGATCCAGAAAATCATGGACATGGCGCTCACCGCCGGCGCCCCGCTGGTCTCCCTCAACGACGGGGCGGGCGCTCGGATCCAGGAAGGCGTCGTGGCGTTGGCCGGCTACGGCGGCATCTTCCAACGCAACGTCAAGGCCTCGGGCGTCATCCCGCAGATCTCGGTGATGCTCGGTCCGTGCGCCGGTGGCGCCGCCTACTCCCCGGCGCTGACCGATTTCGTGTTCATGGTCCGGGACACGTCGCAGATGTTCATCACCGGTCCGGACGTCGTCAAGGCCGTCACCGGCGAGGAGGTTACCCACGACGGCCTCGGGGGCGCCGACGTCCACGCCGGGACATCCGGCGTGGCCCACTTCGTCTACGACGACGAACAGACCTGCCTCGTCGAGGTCCGCTACCTGCTGTCGCTGCTGCCCGCCAACCACCTCGAACTCCCGCCCAGCCAGCCGAGTGCCGATCCCGCCGACCGCCGCGGCGAGGTGCTGCTGGACCTGGTGCCGGCCAACGGAAAGCTCCCATACGACATGGGCAAAGTCATCGAGGAGCTCGTCGACGACGGCGAATACCTCGAAATCCACGAGTCCTGGGCCACCAACGTGCTGTGCTGCCTCGCCCGCATGGGCGGCCAGGTCGTCGGCGTTGTCGCCAACCAACCGCTGGTGCTCGCCGGGGTGCTTGACATCCGGGCCAGCGAGAAGGCCGCCCGCTTTGTACGCATGTGCGACGCGTTCAACATCCCATTGCTCACCCTGCTGGACGTTCCCGGCTTCCTGCCGGGTGTCGATCAGGAGCACGACGGCATCATCCGGCACGGCGCCAAGCTGTTGTACGCGTACTGCGACGCCACCGTGCCGCGAATCCAGCTGATCCTGCGCAAGGCCTACGGCGGCGCGTACATCGTGATGGACTCGCGCTCGATCGGCGCTGACCTGTCCTATGCCTGGCCGACCAACGAGATCGCGGTGATGGGCGCCGAGAGCGCCGCCAACGTCATCTTCCGCAAGCGGATCGCCGAGTCGGATGACCCCGAGGGCGTGCGGGCGCAGCTGGTCAAGGAGTACCGGGCGGAACTGATGCACCCCTACTACGCGGCTGAGCGCGGTCTGGTCGATGACGTCATCGATCCCGCCCAGACCCGTGAGGTGCTCATCCGGGCACTGGCGATGTTGCGGACCAAGCGCGCCGAGCCGCCGCTCCGCAAGCACGGCAACCCGCCCGTTTAAGCCAACTCGGCGACCGCCCGCCTCACCCAACACGGCAACCGGCCCGCGTAACGAAAGCGTGAACCACCCGGGAGACCCCACATGACGATCGAATTCGCCACCCAGGCCGCTGAGCGCGTTCCCGCCGCGCGGCGGGAACGGCTGCTGTCCGCTCCCGCGTTCGGACAGGTGTTCACCGACCACATGATCACCATCAGGTGGGTGGAGTGCAGCGGCTGGCATGACGCGCGGCTCGAGCCGTATGGGCCGCTCGTGCTCGATCCGTCAACCCAGGTCTTCCACTATGGCCAGGAGATCTTCGAGGGTCTGAAGGCATACCGGTGGTCGGACGGATCGATCGTGACGTTCCGCCCCTACGCCAACGCTGAGCGCTTCAACCGCTCATCCGAGCGGATGGCCATGCCGCCGCTGGCCGAAGACGCCTTCGTCGGGGCCCTGGAGTTGTTGGTCAGCACCGACCAGGACTGGGTTCCCGCCCACCGGGGCCACAGTCTCTACCTCCGACCCTTCATGATCGCGACCCAGCCCACCCTCGGCTTCTACCATCCGTCGAACGCCTATTTGTTCATCGTGATCGCGTCGCCGGCCGGGGCGTATTTCAAGACGGGAGTCCAGCCCGTCTCGGTGTGGCTGTCGACGGACTACACCCGCGCGGCGCCGGGCGGAACCGGCGCCGCCAAGTGCGGCGGAAACTACGCCGGCACGCTGGTGGCCCAACAGCAAGCCCTGCGGCAGGGCTGCGACCAGGTGGTCTGGCTCGACTCGGCGGAGCACCGCTGGGTCAACGAAATGGGCACCAGCAACATGTTCTTCGTATATGGGTCGCGGCTGGTCACACCGGAGCTGACCGGCACGTTGCTGGCAGGCATCACCCGGGACTCCCTGCTGACGCTGGCCGGAGATCTCGGCTACTCCGCGGCAGAGGGTCGCATCAGCGTCGACCAGTGGTGTGCGGACGCGGCTTCTGGCCAGCTCACCGAGGTGTTCTCCTGCGGCACCTCATCCATGATCACGCCCGTGGGCCGGGTCAAGGGCGCCGACGGCGAGTTCAGCATCGGCGACGGCCGGCCGGGCCCGGTCACCATGCGGCTCCGTGAGGAACTGATGGGCATTCAGTCCGGCGAGCGCTCCGACCCGTACGGCTGGGTGCACAAGATCACCTGACCTCGTCCGCTCCCTATCCCGGTTCCATTCAGCTCTGTTCAGCCGGGAGATGGGGCCACGTGGCATTACCTGCAACGTCATCGCGCCCGGTTACCTGGACACCGACATTGACCAGGGTGCTCAGTGAGAAGCTGCACACCGACATCGTGACGCAGGTGGCTCAGGTGTGTTCGGACACCAGCACCGCCCAGGTTCCCGGCTCCAGGGCCTGGAAGACGTGCGGGACGTCGGCCGGGTAGGCGATGTAGTCGCCGGGATGGAGCTCCACCGGTTCGTCGGTGACGCCGACCAGCGCCCGGCCGGTACTGAGCACGACGTGTTCCACCACCCCAGGCATGTGCGGCTCGGACGCGCGCTGGTGTCCTGGTTCGGCCGCGACCCGGTAGACGTCGCGGCGCGCGCTGGGCGGGCAGGCGGCCAGCAGGGTGGCCCGGTAGTCGGCCTGGGCGGAGAAGACCACGGGGCCCTCGTCGGCCCGGATCACCTGGACGTGTGGTCGGGGCGGGTCCAGCAGCCGCGAGAACGGGGCGTCCAGAGCGACGCAGAGCGCCCAGAGCGTCTCCAGGCTGGGATTTCCGGTGCCCGATTCGAGCTGGGACAGCGTGGACTTGGCGATGCCGGCCCGGCGGGCAACCTGGGTGAGGGACAACCCGGTCCGACTGCGTTCCCGGCGCAGCGAGGCCGCGATGACCTCCAGCGGTGCCTTGACTGGGGTGTTGCCATGCTGCGCCACGTTCGCTCCAGTGGTTGCTTGTTCGCCTTGACGAACGGTCCGGGCCTGTTCATTATAAACTCCATGCGTTCGATGTGGAGAACCCTGGACCGCGGCTTGGTGCGAGACATCGCGCTGGTGTGCTTGGCCGTCGGGGCGATCGGTCTGTCCTACGGCGCGACCGCTGTCGCGTCGGGGTTCCCGCTGTGGCTGCCCGTACTGCTGGGCACGCTCGTCCTCGCCGCGGGCTCGGAGTTCCTGTTCATCGGGATCATCGCCGCCGGCGGCAGCCCCATCGCGGCGGTACTGGCCGGATTGCTGGTCAACGCGCGCCACCTGCCGTACGGCTTGTCGGTGCCCGAGGTGATCGGCACCGGCTGGCGGCGGATCCTCAGTACCCACCTGATGAACGACGAGACCGTTGTCCTGGCCCTCGCCCAGCCCGACCTCGCCCGCAAGCGGGTCGCCTACTGGGTGTGTGGCCTCGGGATTCTAATTTGTTGGCCGTTCGGCGCCTTCTTCGGTGGCCTGGTCGGCAGCGTCGTGCCCGACACCAACGCGTTCGGTCTGGACGCCATGTTCCCGGCCGTGCTTCTCGCCCTGATCCTGGCAGCGCTGCACGAGCAGGGCCCGCTGCGCGCCGCCCTGGCAGGGGCCGTCGTCGCCCTGGTCACCACCCCGTTCCTGCCGGCCGGACTCCCTGTGCTGTTGGCCTTGGCCGGACTGATCTTCACCGCGCGAGAAAAGGTGAGCCAATGAACAACGTGCTGCTGATCGGCGCGATGCTCGCGCTCGCCGCAGGAACCTTCGCATTCCGGTTCGCCGGCCCGGCGCTGCGCACCCGGATCACCTTTCCGCCCCGCGCGACGAAGCTGCTGGAAACCTCCTCCATCGTGCTGCTCGCGGCGCTGGTAGCCACCACGGCGCTATCCGAAGGACACGGCTTCGCTGGGTTCGCTCGCCCGGTCGGGGTGCTAGTCGGTGGCGTGCTCGCCTGGCGTAAGGCGCCGTTTCTGCTGGTCGTCCTCGCCGCCGCCGGCACCGCGGCCGTGCTGCGCCTGCTCGGCGTCCCGTGACAGCTGCGGCCGCACGACTGCGATGACGATCTGGTCGAGGCTCTGGGCGCGCGGAGGAGTGGGCAGCGCCAGGCCGTGACGGTTCTCGGCGAGGATCGCCCAGGCGAAGGCGACGAGCCCCGCCTGCAGCCGGGACTCCACGTCGAGCTTGGACATGATCTGTGCCACATGCGCCTTCGCCGTCCGTTCCTTGACGCGAAGCCTGGTCGAGATCGCCCGGTTCGACCGGCCTTCGGCTAGCAGGCAGAAGACCTCCAGCTCACGGCTGGACAGCGAGGAGACCTTCGCGAGTACCGCCCGCCATGCCCCGCCGGACACCGAGTCGATCCGTCCGGTATCCATGCTCGGAGCGCGTCGGATTTCTTCCTCACTAGTCATCGGCCCCAGTCTTCCGAGATGAGCACATCGGGGCCAGAATGAACCAGCCCCCAGGAACGGGCATACCTGAGGCGCGTGAACCATCCATCGTGGGCACCATCTCCGCTGCTTTGCCAAGCCGATGCTTCGTGACCCAAACCAGCGACTACATGAAGACGAGGGCGAACAACACCTGGCAGGTACGTCATGCTCAACCCCGATCGGGTGAACTTGCCACGATGGCCACTGCCCTGGCCGCCACCCACACCGTTACCGGCCCGCGCTGACCTGGGAGCCCTTCGTGGTCGACGAACCCGTCGCTACCGGGGCGCCGATACAGCGCCGCCATCAGATACGCCGTCCGCTCGATGAGGACTTTGCCCTCCTGTGTGTCGCCCGCCACGATCATGGGACCACCCTGAGCGGGTTTCTGCCACGAGGATCGGACCACCCGGTTGCCAGTGATGGGACCACCCGGCGTGTAGCGCGGTGGGGTTGATCACTTCCGATGTCCGATCTGTCCATGTCATGCGACGTGGAGCTTCGGTAGATGGCGTTTCGGGAGGTCTCGGTGGTTGAGGTGCGAGAGGTACTGCGGGCGTGGTTGGCCGGCGCCGGGTTGCGCACCGTAGCCGGGCGGACGGGGGTGGCCCGCAGACGCTGAGGATCCCCGTCGTAGCCAGCGCGCCGGGCGCCACGGAGGACAGAGCAACCGAAGCTGCGTGAGCGGTACTGACGCCATCACCGTGTCGCCGGTCACACCCGTTCGGGTCGGGAACAACGAACTGCACAGGCTGGCTTGCACTGCCCGTGGAGAAACGGACGTTAGGCACAGTGCGGACGGAGCAGGCGCCCCTCACTGACGTGGTGATCCCGCCGACCGGCGCCGACCGGGTCCGGCTGGTGTTGATCCTGGGCGCGCTGATCGCGCTCGGCCCGCTGACCATCGACATGTACCTTCCCGCCCTGCCGGCGATCACCGCCGACCTGCTCACCACTGAGGCCGCCGTCCAGCTCACGCTGACCGGGACACTCCTCGGCCTCGCCGTGGCCCAGATGGTGGTGGGCCCACTAGCCGATGCGTTCGGCCGCAAGCGGCCGCTACTGGTCGGGGCCGGCGTGCACGTGGCTGCGTCGGTGCTGTGTGCCGTTGCTCCGAACATCGAGGTGCTCGGGGTCCTGCGGGTGCTGCAGGGGGCGGGCGCGGCGGCAGGCATGGTGGTCGCGTTGGCGATCGTCCGCGACCTCTACACCGGCCGGGCCGCCGCGGTGCTCCTATCGCGGCTGATCCTGGTCATGGGCGCCGCCCCGATCGTGGCACCGACCATCGGCGGGGCACTGCTGGGCTTCACCTCCTGGCGCGGCGTGTTCGTCGCGCTCGCGCTCTACGGGCTGGTGCTGCTGCCGATCGCCGCCCGCCTGCTCCCCGAGACGCTGCCCCCGCGACGCCGTCGCACCGCCCGGATCGGGCCCACCCTGCGGACCTATCGCGAGCTTCTCAGCGATCGGGTCTTCGTCGGCCTGGTGCTGACCGCCGGCCTGGTGATGTCCGGGATGTTCGCCTACATCGCCGGGTCGTCGTTCGTGTTCCAGCAACAGTTCGGCCTCGACGAGCAGGGCTTCGGCCTGCTGTTCGGGATCAGCGCGTTTTTCATCATCGGCGGGACCCAGGTCAACGCCTACCTGTTGCGCTGGTTCGAGCCCCACCAGCTGCTGCTGGCCGCCGTGCTGGCCGGAACGGCAGCCGGTCTGCTGCTGCTCGCGGCTGCGGTCATCGGGTTCGGCGGCCTCATGGGCGTGCTCGTCCCGCTGTGGGCGGCGCTGTTCACCGCCGGCCTAGCCCTGCCCACACGCCCGCGCTCGCCTTGAGCCGCCACGGGGAAGCGGCCGGTACCGCCGCCGCGCTCCTTGGCGCCATCCAGTTCGGGACCGGGGCCGTCGTGTCGCCGCTGGTCGGTGTCGTGGGAAACGACGCCACGGCGATGGGCGCCGTCGTGGCAACCGCAATGACACTGGCGCTGGCGGTACTGGTGCTCGTGGTGCGGCCATGGCGGCTGGCCGGCCCCGACGTTCCGGAACCCGCCTTCGCCCGCTAGCGGCGGCGCGGTCGCCGGTTGTTCGACTCACGCTGTGCCGGTACGAGACACTGGTGGTCTGTCCCCGTCTGTGCTGAACCCCTCTCGGAGCATGCTGGCTGTGTCTTATGGCGACCGTCTGACGCATCGAGCGGTGGCCGATGTCCTTGGCCTCGACGGTGCCTACCGTGACCCGATGTGGCGAGTCACGGTCCAGCTCACCGCGCTTGAGCGTGACCTGCTTCAGTGCTGGTAGGTGCGCCGGCTTGGGTTCATCACCCACGCCGGGGCGGCCGCGATCTCGACGACCCAGTCCTACTCGCGGCTGGAACACTCCCTGGGGCTGCTCGCGCTGGCCGCGCATTTCGATCCTGATGACCAGGTGGCCCGCGCGGCGGCGTTGCTGCACGATGTGGGGCATCTGCCGTTGAGCCACACGTTCGAACACGTCGCCGGTCTCGATCACCACCAGCTCGGTGCCGAGCGCATCGCCGACTTGGCCGACCTGCTCCGCCACCACGGCGTGGACTCAGAGGAGGTCATCGCCACCGACACCGGCGCACGCCCCTCGGTACTGCGCGGTGGGCTGAGTGGACTGAGGCTCGACCACCTTGAATCACTGGTGCGCAGCGGGTCCGCCACCTCGCCACCGTTCTGTTGGACGGCGCCTGCGCCTCCCGCAGAAACGAGGTCGCCGCGATGACCGACGACGAGTTCTGGGCGCTGTTGCTCCACCACCCCGACACCGCCGGCTACGCCCGCGCGCTGCGTCGCGACCCTGCAGCGTGGCAGGTCGTCCCGCTGACCAAGGACACCGTCGACGGACTCGCCTACGAGGTCCCCCATCTCTACCTCGACATGCCGGTGGTCAACAGCCGGCCCCTTTTAGCGACGCACCCGGCCCTCGTCGAGTTACCCACCACCCCTTGGGCCTGCCGGATAATCCCACCCGATGCGATCACCGAGGTCGAGAAGGAACGGCTCGCTACCTGGCGAGCACGGCCCGCAAGGCCTTATCCACTCCGGCGAGGTCGTTGTTGATCTCCCCAACGATCGATCCGACTGGCTCGGTCCGTTCGGTGACGAGGTGGAGGCCGGCGGTGGTTGCGCGAAGCTTGGCATCGACGCGCCGGAGAACGAGCGCGATCCTGATCAGGTAGGCAGCGAGCACCAGCACGGTGAGCGCTGCGAGGATGATCGTGAATACAGCGGCTATCGGCATGGTAATTCGCTCCTCACAGGAGGCGGGCAACCGCCTGCACATAGCGGGTGAGGCCACCGCCCACCCGTTTCACGGCGTCGCGGGTGGGTATCAGCGCCTTCACATCGTCGCATGCGATGACGATGCCCCCGGCCTGACCGTGAATGGTGTCGACGTGCTTCCCGACGTCGAGGGTGGCCCTCATCAGGCGCTGCAGGAGCACCACCACGACGGGTATGACCACGAACAAGAAGATCGCGTTACCGATCCACCACAGTGCCACCGTCGCCTCCTATCTTACTTTCGCCCTATCGCAGGGTCCTGAGTTATTGCGGGTCGCCAACCAGTTCCCGAGGCCTGGGCAGGCGCCGACCGCGAGGTCTGGGCCTGCGTCTGCTGCGAAGGCAGCGACTCGGCCTTCTCCGCGATGGCGGGCAGCGCGCCGGCGATCACGTTCAGCTTCCGGTTCAGGAGCGCGGCACCAGCGCCGACCAGAAACACGTCCCCTTGGATCGCCCCGATGACCCCACTACTCACCTGTCCGAGGGTGTTGGCGAGGGAGCGCAGCCGACGAGTGATCAAGATAACGAACAGCGCCAAGACGGCCACCAGGGCCACGATCTCGACGACGGTGAGGGTTACGAGCAGTCCCGTGCTCATCGCGCCCCCACCCCCAGCAGTTGAGCGTGGCGACCCGCCTCGGCCGCGACCTCATCCAGGCTGTCGATGACAGCGAGCGCGATCTTGATGTTGGCCGTGTTGCCGCCAACCCCCTGCGCCACGTCCCATAGCCGCAGCACGCTGGTTTCGATGGAGCCGACGAGATAGAGGAGGAGGCTGAGCAGCGCGATCACGGCGAGTAGCACGACCGCCCCGAGAGCCAGGATAACCTGCCAGAACGTGATCTCCTCGGCGGCGAGAGCTAAGACCATCGTTATCCTCCCAAAGCTTGTCGAGCGGCCCGAGCGCCCCGGAGGATGCTCTGGATCGTGTCGTTCGTGCGGCGCAGCTCCGCGAGCGGCTGGGTGGTCGACTGTGTCGCCTCGAGCTCACGAGTCGCTGCACGCACCTGCGAGTTGATTCGGGCTGCAAGCACCAAGAGCACGGTTACCACGACCACCACGACGACCACGACCACCAACCCGATGATCAGACCCGCCCACCAGCCACCGAGGCTCGGCTCCCCAAACTGATTCAACGCTACCCCCAACCCTGCAAGGAATGTTCTGGCGCTTGATCAGGCGCGGAACATCGCCGTTTCACTATTGGGTTCGTAATCGAAAGTTTACACTCCATGACGAGCTGAGGGAAGTGGCAGTATGAGAAGTGCGGCACCGCGCGCCATCCGGAGTCTCAGACATCGACAGGGTTGTGGCGACCTTGAAAGTTGATCATGGTGTGGTGATGGGGCGGGGGTGTGGGGTGGGTTGGTGTCGAGTTGGTCGGTGAGCCGGGTGAGTGCCCGGGTGATCTTGGGGTTGGCAGGTCGGTCGAGGCGCACGGTGATGCTGTGGGGTGTAGGTGATGGTGCTACCTCGATGTAGCAGGTTGGCGGTGGTGGCCTGGTACTCGTTGGGTCTTGTAGGTAGGCGTTGGGTCGCTTGAGCGAGCCAGTGTTCGGCGTTGGCGGCGAGCAGGCGTAGCACCATGTGCAGGACGCGGCGTTGCGCGGCGCAGGGCGGTCTTGCCGTCTGGATTCTTCTCCAGTGCCGGATATTGGTTTGGGTGCTGGTCAGGGCCCGGTTGGTGGCGTAGTCGGCGAGTGTGTCGATGCCGTGGACGTCGACGGCGCAAAAAGACTCCCACAAACTCACGGGCGCGGACGTACGTCACCTCATCGCGGTCTGTCGACAGAAGTGCCCTGTGTTGCACGGCCCACCACGACAAAAACCGGTGAAGAAGCAAAGCGGCACTGTTTCGCAGTTCGCTGCTGCGGCCGCACGCTTCCCGATGGCAGGTTCAGTACAGTCACGCGATATTGTGCAATAAGCTCAGTAACGCTGAACGCGAGGAACTCATCACCCGCAAACCTCGCCAAAACTTGCCCAAATCCCTACTCCGCGCTATAACTTCGGCAAGGACACTCCGGGTCAGCGATGTCAAGAGAATGCTCACCGGCGGCGAAGGGAAATCGCTTCTTACCCAGTGTATGCACTCGCGGGGACACTTGGCCTTCGCCGTGGCGAGCTGCTCGGGCTCAGGTGAAGCGATGCCGATTTCGCGAAGAACTCGCTGCACGTTGTACGGACGGCGCGGCGGGTGTTCTGGTCGATTGATCATCGATGAGACCGAGACGGATACCTCAGCCGCCGTGATCCCCTTACCGAAGATCACTCGCGCGCTGCTGCGCGAAACCAAGGGTACCAGGCGAAGGCGCGGGATTACGCCGGCGAGTTATAGGCCGACCACGATGTGGTCTTCACAACAAGCATCGGCACACCCCATCGAACCCCGAATCCTCAATCCCCACCGGGAAGGCGTCCGGGTACAGGCTGGGCGCCGATTCGAGGCGACGGACGGTGCTGAGGACGCTCCCGTACGGTCGAGGGGCGCCCGAGGGGGCGCTCAGCAGAACGAGCTGTCGGGTTGATCGTGGCACATCACGGGCAGGGCGGGCGATAGGGCAGGTCTGGGGAGACGTACTGCGCCCACTTCGCGGGGGTGAGGGTATTCGTGGTGGCGGCGCAGACCCGCTGGATCGCTCGGTCGACGTTCATTCCCCATAACCGAACAGTATGATCGGCGCTGCTACTAGCCAGGGTGTGCCCATCAAGGTTGAACGCCACTGCAAAGACGAAGTTGGTGTGGCCGGTCAGGGGTTGGCCCAGTGGGGTGGGGTGGGCCGGGCCGGCCATGTTCCACAACCGCACCGTGTGGTCGCTGCTGCCGCTGGCTAGGGTGCGCCCATCCGGGCTGAAGGCCACCGCGTTGACCGAGTTGGTGTGGCCGGTCAGGGGTTGACCCAACGGAGTGGGATGAGCCGAGTCGGCCACGTTCCACAACCGCACGGTCCCGTCGACGCTGCCGCTGGCCAGGGTGTGCCCATCCGGGCTGAACGCTACCGCGCGGACGTAATTGGTGTGGCCGGTCAGGGGTTGGCCCAGCGGGGTGGGATGGGCCGGTTCGGCCACATTCCACAACCGTACCGTGTGGTCGCTGCTGCCGCTGGCCAGGGTGTGCCCATCCGGGCTGAACGCCACCGCGTTGACCGAGTTGGTGTGGCCGGTCAGGGGTTGACCCAGCGGAGTGGGATGAGCCGGGTCGGCCACATTCCACAACCGCACGGTCCGGTCGTAGCTGGCGGTGGCCAGGGTGCGCCCATCAGGACTGAACGCCACCGCGATGACCGATCGGGTGTGCCCGGTCAGGGGTTGGCCCAGCGGGGTGGGATGAGCCGGGTCGGCCACATTCCACAACCGCACCGTGTGGTCGCTGCTGCCGCTGGCTAGGGTGCGCCCATCCGGGCTGAACGCCACCGCGTTGACCGAGTTGGTGTGGCCGGTCAGGGGTTGACCCAGCGGAGTGGGATGAGCCGGGTCGGCCACATTCCACAACCGCACCGTGTGGTCGCTGCTGCCGCTGGCTAGGGTGCGCCCATCCGGGCTGAAAACCACCGCGATGACCGATTGGGTGTGGCCGGTCATGAGCGCAGAGGGGATGTCCCACAGCCGCGCTGTGTGGTCGCCGATGCCGGTGGCCAGGGTGCGCCCATCTGGGCTGAAGGCCACCGCGTAGACGGTGTTGGTGTGCCCGGTCAGGGGTTGACCCAACGGAGTGGGATGAGCCGGATCGGCCACGTACCACAACCGCACGGTCTGGTCGCGACTGCCGGTGGCCAGGATGTGTCCATCTGGGCTGAAGGCCACCGCGATGACGGTGTTGGTGTGCCCGGTCAGGGGTTGACCCAACGGAGTGGGATGAGCCGAGTCAGCCACGTTCCACAACCGCACGGTCCGGTCGCCACTGCCGCTGGCCAGGGTGCGCCCATCCGGGCTGAAAACCACCGAGTGGATGTTGTTGGTGTGGCCGGTCAGGGAGGGGCCTAGCAGAGTGGGATGGGCCGAGTCAGCCACGTTCCACAACCGCACGGTCCGGTCGCCACTGCCGCTGGCCAGGGTGCGCCCATCCGGGCTGAACGCCACCGCGCGAACGGTGTTGGTGTGGCCGGTCAGGGGTTGACCCAGCGGAGTGGGATGGGCCGGGTCGGCCACATTCCACAACCGCACGGTCCGGTCGCTGCTGCCCGTGGCCAGGGTGCGCCCATCCGGGCTGAACGCCACCGCGATGACCGATCGGGTGTGGCCGGTCAGGGGTTGACCCAGCGGAGTGGGGTGGGCCGGGTCGGCCACATTCCACAACCGCACGGTCCGGTCGTAGCTGGCGGTGGCCAGGGTGCGCCCATCCGGGCTGAACGCCACCGCGTTGACCGAGTTGGTGTGGCCGGTCAGGGGTTGACCCAGCGGGGTGGGGTGGGCCGGGTCGGTCACATTCCACAACCGCACGGTCCGGTCGTAGCTGGCGGTGGCCAGGGTGCGCCCATCAGGACTGAACGCCACCGCTCTGACGACGTCCTCGTGGCCGTCTACTGGGGTGGATAAGGCGGTGTTCCCTGCGGTGATCAGGGTTGTGAAGAGGTCCGGGGTCGATCGCATGCGGTAGGCGGTGAGGTCGAGTTGAGCCGCGAGCGAGATATCAGTGCTGCGCAGCCGGTCCGCTTGGGCGGTGATCTGGTTGAAGATTGCGGTGTCGCGTTGTGTCTGCGCGGTGCTGCGTTGTTGGAAGGCGAATATCGACGCCGTGGTGACGAGCAGCAGCAGGGTCGACAGCACGGCGATGATGCGGGTGCGGCGACGCCGTTCACGCTCCTTGGCGGCGTGGACGCTCCGGGCGGTGGCGTCGAGGAACGCTCGGGCCTCGTCATCGAGTTCGACGATGGGAGCCGCAGCAGGGTTGCGGCTGCCGCCGTCACCGGCCATCCCCAACGTGCCGAGGGCGGCGGTGAGTCGCTTGTCGTCCCAGAGGTAGTGCTCAGGCCGGTCCGCGTTGTTCCACTCAGCGGCCGCTTGCTCGACTCCCCGGGCGGCGCGCAGGGCGGCGGTGATGTCGGCGGTGGCGGTGTCCAGTGGGCGCCACACGGTGAGCAGGGCCTCGTGGGCCACGGTGAGCCACACCTGGCCGGCGTCGTCGGTGTCGCTGAGGAGTAGGCGGCGCTCGACGAAGACCTGCAACGCGACACGCAGCGGCTCAGCCAAGCCAATGAGCCTGATCCGTCGCCGGCCGCGGCGGCCGGTCTCATCGACGGTGACCAGGCGGGTCAGTCCAGCCAGTATGTCGCGGTCGGTCAGGCCGCTGGTCCGGACCGCCTCGGTGAGTGCCGCATCGGCATGCCGGGCCAATCCACCTTGGACGCGGCCGAGGTCGCGGTAGCGCGACAGGCTCAACGTGCCTCCGGCGGGCAGGCCCTCTGCCAGCTGGCGCAAGGTGAACGCGAGCAGCGACAGGGCTTCGCCGCTGTCGGTGTCGGCCACCAGCGAAGCGGCCAGTCCGTCGTCGAGGCGCAGCCGGGCCACCTTGGCGGGCTGTTCGATGACGTCGCGCAGCATCTCCCGGTCCAGCGGAGCCAACACGTACGCCTCGATCGGCATGCTGGCCAGCGCGGGAAGCGTGCGGAGGTCATCAAGGAACTCTGACCGCATCACCGCAACCACCTGCACCGGGCCAGCGACCGCGTCGCGCAGCAGCTGCGTGAATCGCTGCAAGGCGGCCGGGGTCGTCCGGGTGAACAACTCCTCGACCTGGTCGATCGTCACCAGCAGTCGCCGCTGCTGAGTGCCCTGGCGGGCGGCCAGTAGATCGTCGGCCACCCGCCGCAGGCCATCGGTGCCGGCTTCGAGCCGGCGGCGGACGTCGCTGGCCGACCAGCCCAACTCCAGACCGGTGGCGGTGGCCGCCAGCGTCCGGGCCAACTCAGGTAGCGGATCGGTTCCCGGCACCAGCGTCGGCACCGTCAGCCATGCCGGATCAGTGTCAAGCAGCGGCACCACCGCAGCGTTCAACAGCGAGGATTTCCCGCAGCCGGACGGCCCGACGATGGCCAGCATGCCGCCGGTGCCGTCCATGGTGCGCAGCCGATTGCCCACCTCCCGGGCCTCCGCCGCGCGACCGAAAAACACCCGGCTCAGCGCCGCGGTGAACGGCTCCAACCCCGGGAACGGATTGTCGCCCTCCCGCCAGGCGCCGCCACCGTCATCCAGAAGCAGCACTGACTGGAGCACTCGGTTGCGGGCTTGCTGGGAGTCCGCGTGATAGTCCACATACTGCAGGCCCTGCATCAACGGATGCACCACACCGGCCTCAGCTCGCAGCGGTATGAGCCGGCACCCCCGCGCATCCGCAATTCCCAACTCAGCAAAGCACCATTCCGACGCCACAAAGGACGTCGTCACCACCCCGATCACCGCGTCGACCTGGCGCAGCTCGCGGTACAGACGCTGCTTCCAGTCCTCGCCGGGGCCGATTCCGTCGCGAAGATCGTGGTCGAGGAACGGCTCGTGGCCAGCTGCCCGCAGCCAACCCGACACCTCGTCGGCAATCGCCCGGTCCGGGGTGGCATAACTGATGAAGATGTGAGCCACGATCACCCCCAGCCCAATGTCTCGTAGACAGTGGACGATACGTCCACGCTCTCAGACAACCCCAGATCGGGCAGGCCCGCGCCCGGAGAGAATCTACAGAGAGCCAGGCTGCCGGATACGAGCGTGCGGCGCGTACCCCAGCGACCTGCCCCCTGTGTACCACCGGGGACGAGCCCTGCCCATGAATACATTTCTGCAGGGTCGGGACACGCCGGCCAGCGGCAACCCGCTGGGGCAGTATGGGCAGGTCACCCGCCTTGGTGCGGCCACCCGAAGCCGTCGCCGACCACGACAAATGCAACCACCTCCGGCATGAGCCGTTCGCAGATTGTCGCTGCCAGCATCCCGATCGGGGCGCTGCGCTGCTCAGCAAGCAGATGGCTGCGCGAGTCCGGTTGGGGCCGCGCCCACGGCACCGGGTGTTGCCGATGGATCCATCAATGCCGCGACTGGCGGTGACCGCCACCGGTGCCGGTGAACAGGTCAAGCAGTTCGCCGTGGATCTGGTGCCACATCATGTCCTGCCAGGCAAGGCGGCCTCACGGCATGATCCCCCGGGGCCGCGGGTCGTCATACCGGTGGCGAGCCGGGCAGCCCGGACCCCGGCCCGGCCCGGCCCGGGGACGGGGGCCGGATCGTCATCGGGCGTAGCTCGGCGCGGGGAACGTGCAGGCTCGCTGGCGCCGGGTAGTGAGTGGAAGGCGCGTCGGGATGCGCAGGGTGGGACCAGGCATAACAAGGTCCGCAGCGCCTGCTGCGGAGGGCCCTCGTAGATCCAGACCACAGTCTCGGGAGCGAAGATGTCCAGCTTGTCCCGTGCTGGAACCCTGGCCGTGGTGATCCGATCGAAGTCGCGGATGGTGACCAGATCAACGTAACGCTCCCACTCATAGCACGCGACCAGTGCGTTCGGCGCTGTCTTGGGTCCGCAGCAGTACACGACGAACCCGTCGGCGACCACGTCGACCAGTAGTCCTTCCACCACGGGGGGCAGGCTCATCTGCTTCCGCAACACGTGCCTGGTGAGGGAGCTGCGTCATGTGCGGTTTCCTTCGCGAAATGGCTGGCCAATGGCGAGCGGCGTAGCTGGGGACGCAGATGATGGTGGGTGCCCCGGCCGACGACCTGGCCTTGTTGGTGCAGCCGGGACGGTAGCGCCCCGTGGACCTTGTCGACCGTGACCTGCTCGACCCGGCTCTTTAGGGGATGTGGGTGCCCTGGGCGTCGCGTCGGGGTCGGAGGCGGGGTTGTGGTGGTGGAGTGGGCATGGTAGGCGTCACCTCGGGGTGGCCGACCGGCCACCAGGAGCCGAGTCGGGGGTCGGGGCTCCACCGGTGGCCGGCCGGCGATCTATGGGGCGCTGCCTCCCGGTCCGGGGTCGCGCATCTCAGGGGGATCCCGCACACGCAGGCCATGCACAGCGCCACCCACCGGACCGTGGGTGATGGTGAGACCGTCAGGGGGTATCCGCCGACCGCACAGCGCCCGAGCGTCGCCGGCGGCGGCAAGGCGGATCTGGGCGGGTTGCAGCAGGTGGAGGCCGCCATCCTCGGGACAGCGCGTCCACCGCAACTGCCTCACATCCGACCTCCGCCAGCGCAGCGGGGGTCCGGCTGGTCGCCTGGCGGAAGCGGTGCGGGGCAGCTCGACCGGCGGCCAGCAGGGGTCTTGGTGGGGAAGCGAGGCTCAGGCACCCGTAGACGCGCTCGCCGCTGGGCGTGGTCCCGGTCCACAGTTTCCCCGATCTGTCGAGTGGAAGGCGGCGGCCCCGCCAGGTTTGGTGCCCAGAAGCGGGCCAACCCGCCCACTCACCACCACCCTGAGATAGAGGTTGACGGCGTGGACGTGACTCAGCCGAGCTGGAGGCGGTACTCGCGCAGTCGCGGGCGCTGGGAATCGGCCGTCACGACTGCACCTCCCCGCCCACTCCTTTCCGGTTACCGGAGCACAGGAAACAGCACGCGAAAGGACACAGAGCGCAGCGTGGTACCGCCCGCATGACAGTGCGGGTGAGGGAGGCGGACTAAGACTTTTCTGCGGGTTGACCGGCGGGGGCCAGCACCCAGGCGGGGTTGAAGGCGGCGATGACGTCGCCTCCGGTACCGGATTGGACGGCAGCAGGCTGCCCGGTGTGGCCGGCCTGGATGTCAACGAACGTCACCCCCGCTGCGGTGAGCACGTCTAGATTGCGTTGCCAGACGGGGTGCGACCACAGGCGATTGTTGACCATCGGTGCGATGGTGATCGGGGTTTGTGAAGCGAGGGCTTCGCACAGCAGGCCCGCGGCGTAGTTGTCCATGATCCCGACGACGAGCTTGTTCACCGTGTTGAACGTGGCGGGACACACGATGACCTGAGCCGGTGGAGGAAACCGCTTAGCTTGTCCGGGCTGGCGCTGGTCGACGAGCACAGTAAACCCGGTGACCTTCTCGACTCGGTCAGCGTCTACCCAGTTCATTGCCGAAGGTGTTGCAACCACGCGCACGATCCAACCCACTTCGACCGCCTGTGCTGCGACATCGTGTGCGCGGGCAGCGAGCGGCGCGCCGCAGGCGACGAGTACGAGATGCTCGGGCACCGACGGCCTAGTCCAGCACGCCCGCGCGTACCGAGAGGTCGTGCAAAACGCTGTTCGGGCGGCGTGCGCGGGCGAGCATCTCGCGCAACAGGTCACCGACCATCGCGTTGTACCGCATCGCCTCCGGGGCGCAGCGTTCCGCTTCGAGCAGGTGCAGCGTTGCCTCGGCGTCGCGCTTGCGCTGTGCCTGCGCCCAGGCGAGATCGAGATAGACCTGTGCCCGTCGGCTGCGCAGACCATCCGCCAACCTCATCGGATCGACGTCCGCGGCTGCCCGGAGCGCTTCGCCTGGATCGCCCAACTCGGCCGCCACCGTCACCCGGTGGATCCGGACGTTCGTCGGGCCGAACGCGGTCCATGCGTGGTTGGCGTCCTCGGCGAGCAGCTCAGCAAGACACTCGGCCGCGTCCAGGCGTGCCCAGGCCTCGCCCCGATCGGTGCGACGCGCGGCGGCCACCGCCGCGATCAACCACAACGCACCGGCAACCGAAGCCAGCTTCGGGGTCTCGGTCGTGGCCGATCCGTGGATCTTCTCGGCCATACGCACCGCGAGCCGCTCCGCCTCGTCAGTGTGGTCTGCCCGCAACTGAGCGCACACCACCTGGTACGCAGCCATCCCCCGGGCGCCGAGCGAGTCGGCCTCAACCGCGATCGTCGCTGCCCGGTCCGCCGCGAGCACGGCAAGATCGGTCACGCCGAACTTGGTCAGCAGCTTCGCGGCACCAACGTAGGCAAATACGTAGGTGCACAGCATCACGCCCCGCTCGTCGGCGGCGATCCGTGGTACCCCGTCGATCAGTGTGATGAGATCCGGGAGCTGACGGACGACCGTCTCATACCGTGCGGCCTGGTAATCCTGGTGCAGCGTCGCGACCTGGCCGCGCAATTCGGGCAATGGCGACATGATAGGAGCGTCCGCGCCGAGCAGGTGGTCATACCGGGTCATGACCTGCCGGACCGCGTCCAGGCCCTGGGCAACCCCGCCACCATTCGGGGGCAGCTGCCAAGGCCGGCCGATCAGCGACTCCACATCGACGTGCAGGATGCGCGCCATGTCAAGCAGCACGGACAGGCGATCCATCGAGCGGATCCCGCGCTCGACCTGAGACAGCCACGACTCCGACCTGCCGACCAGACCGGCCAGTGCCGCCTGACTCAGCCCACGTCGACGCCGATACACCGCGACACGCTCGCCAATTCCCGCCCAAGGCACGCGGCAAGTGTCACATTTCCCTGTGGCGGCCCACCACGACGTCTGTCAGAGTGTCCGCTCTCCTCGGGACTAGTCCACGCGAAGAGAGTGATCATGCCGATCACCATCGTGCCTGGTCAGGGGCGGCGGAAGCGGAGGGATTCGAACCCCCGGGTGGTTGCCCACCTCTCGCTTTCAAGGCGAGTGCATTAGACCGCTCTGCCACGCTTCCGATCGTGCACGCTAGCGGGTGGTCGGCCAGACCACTCACGAGGCTTGGAGCTCCATGCGCTGTTCCTGCACGTCCGCCAGCTCGCTGTGCGGCACAGCCCCGCGCCATACCCGGTAGTCGACCTCCGCGAGGCCGAACTCGGCTGCCCGCGAACCATTCTCCCCGATGTAGTGGATCACGGCGTACTCCGGACCGGACTCCAGCAGCTCCACCGGCAAACCTCTCCACCCGCCACGCCAGCGGACCAGGTCCAGGGAGTCGAGCTCGCTGATCATCACCGACAGGGTGCAGGCGCCGGCCTGCTCGGTGAACTCCTTCGGCGGACGCTTGCCGGGCAGCGGGTGCAGGGTCACCTCGCCAGGGCGAGGGCCGAAGTCGGCGTCGAAGTCCCCACCGCGGTAGTGCACGACCAGGCCGCGGCGCACAGTGGGCCGCAACGGTACCGGCGGCCGGTTCCAACCCCCCGGCCCCAGCAGCGGTCGCGCGGTACTCACCCAACCGACCTGCCGGTTGAGGTACGCGCCCACCCGCTGCTCATCACCATGGGCGTCGATCCGCCACAACTCAGTGCCGGCGGGAAGTTCGAGCAGATCGACCTGATAGACGCTGCGCTCGAAGGGAGCGATGTAGAGCTGCGGGCTGTGCGCGTAAAAGCGCAGCACGTACAGCTCGTCGGTGACCGGCCAGCCAGCCACCTGGTCCAGCCCGTAGCGCCGGGCCAGCTCGGCCGATGAGCTGGCCGGAACGTCCTCCAGCCGGGTCACGAAACCGGCGATCCGGTGTGGATTGAACCGGTCCGGCACCACCACGTTGCCCAGGGTCAGCTCTACCAGCCCGGGCAGCACGACCTTCTGCATCGGGGTGTCGGGCTTGAGCTCAGGAACCTGGCCAGGCACCCTCAGCCGGGGCGGCGGGGGAGCAAGGCGTTCCTCGGGCAGCACGCTGTCCGGGCCACGCACCGGGCCCTCCACCGTCCCCTCCACTGGGCCATCAACTGGGGCGTCTACTGGGCCGCTGCCGGCCCCCAACTCGTTGGCTGCCACTCGTGCCGGATCTGTCATGAACTCCACCACTCGATGCCGTGAGGCCCGCGCGCACCCCGCCCGGGTTGGTTGGGGGAACCTACTACGCCATTCGGGGGCAGGCCGACCGGGAGGGGGTGGGGTCACCGCCTTCGCAGGTGGGTGACGACCCGCTCGAATATCTCGGCCAGCACGGCTCGTTCGTCGTCGGAGAGCAGATCGACCAGGTTGTCGCGGACCCCCCGGACGTGAGTGGGAGCCGCGTCGCGCAACACCTGCAGACCGTGACTGGTGAGCGCAGCGACCACCCCGCGCCCGTCGCTCGGGCACTCCTGGCGGCGCACCAGCCCGGCCTTCTCCATCCGTCCGATCTGATGGGAGATCCGGCTCTTGGACGACGCGACCTGCTCGGCCAGGGTGCTCATCCGGGCCTGCTGGCAGGGAGCCTCGGAGAGCCGAACCAGCAGCTCGTAGTCGGCCAGCGCGAGCTGGTGCTCCTCCTGCAGGTCACGATTCAGCCGGGAATCGAGCAGCGCCTTACCTACCACGTAGGCCCGCCACGCGTGCATCTCACCGTCATTGAGCCACCGCGGCTGGTCAGTCCCCCTGCTCACCCGTGCAGGTTAACCGACCACACCGGTCAACCGTCCCTGACGACGGCGTGCGCGTTCAGTTCCGCCGGGCGGGCGTAGCCGGCCAGCGCCAGAGCGAGGTCGAGATCAGCGAGGACCGCGCGCAGCACGTGCGCCACCCCGCGCTGCCCGGCCAGCCCCAACCCGTAGACCCACGGCCGTCCGAGCAGCACGGCGTGGGCGCCGAGCGCCAGCGCGATCAGGACGTCAGCGCCGCACCGGATCCCGGAATCCAGCAGCACCGGGGCACGCCCACCGACTGCGGCTGCCACGCCGGGCAGGCAGTCCAGCGCCGCCCGGGCCCCGTCGACCTGACGGCCGCCGTGGTTGGACACCACCACCCCGTCGACGCCGTGGTCCAGCGCAGCCCGGGCGTCATCGGGGTGGCAGATCCCCTTGATCAGGACCGGCAACCGGGTCCACTGCCGCAGCAGCGACAGATCCGACCAGCTCAGCGCGGGATTGCCGAACAGCTCCACCCAGCTGCGCACGGCCGCCTGCATGGCCTGCGCCGACTCCTCGGGCGGCGCATCCAGCCGGGAACGGAACACCGGATCGGACAGATAGTTGGCGATGCCCTCGGCACGAAGGAACGGCAGGTTCGCCAGCTCCAGGTCGCGCGGTCGCCAGCCCAGCGCCCAGGTGTCCACGGTGGCCACGATGGCCCGGTATCCGGCCGCCTCCGCCCGGCCGACCAGCGACTCGGCCAGTTCGTGGTCCCGTGGCCAGTACAGCTGATACCAGCGGTGGGCGTCCGGGGCGGCAGCGGCGACGTCCTCCAGGGTGGTCGAGGATACGGTGGACAGCACACTGGTCAGGCCCAGTGCGGCGGCGGCCCGGGTGACGGCGAGGTCAGCGTCGGGGTGCACCAGGCCAAGCGCGCCAACCGGCGCGGTGAGCACCGGGGCCGGCATCGGCGTGCCCAGCACGGTGGTGGACAGATCCCGCTCGGTGATGCCGCGCAACATTCGTGGCACGATCCGCCAGCGGGCGAACGCCTCGCGGTTCGCGGTGACGGTCCGCTCGGTGGACGCCCCGCCGGCCACGTAGCTGAACGCCTCAGCCGGCAGCACGCCCCGCGCCGCGGCCTCCAGGCCGTCGGCGGTCATCGGCAGGTCCGGCCGCTCCCCGGCCAGACCCCGCAGGTAGATCTCCCGCGCAAGGTCACCGAAATGAGCCATGCCGGCACCCTAAACGGCGCCCAGCAGCTTGCGGCAGCCGTCCAGCCCTTCCACTTCGAGTGTCCACTCCGGACGGACGAAGTGCGCCGGCTCGAGTACCAGCCGGATCTCGGTGGCCGCCGTGCCTCGCCTGGCGTAGGTGTTCGCGCCGTCGCGGCGGTAACCCAGCTTCTCGCTGAGGCGCAGCGATGCCGGGTTGTCGGCGAAGGCCCCAGAGCGCGCGATGGTGGCACCGAGGTGGTCAAAGGCCAGTAGCAGCACCGCGGCGCGCATCTCGGTGCCGAACCCGCGTCGCTGATACGCGGCGCCCAGCCAGGAGCCGGTCGAGACCTCCCCGGTGATCGCGAAGTCCTTCGCCAACAGGCCCTGGGTGCCGATGACCCGGTTGTCGCGCCGGACCAGGAAATTGATGCGCCAGTCCGACGGGGTCAGTCGCGAGCGCGCCCCCCAGTGGTACTGCACGACGCTGCGCACCAGATCGTCGGGAGCTTGGTCCGTCCAGGGGGACAGGAAGGGCATCTCCTCCGGCGGATGAACGCCGCGCAGCGCCAGCGCCGCCAGTTTGTACAAGCCCGAGTCGTCGTCCGGGCGCAGCGTCAGAAGCGGGGTGCGCAGCACCAGATGCCGTAACGGCCAGGGGTCGGGCATACCGCACACGGTGCCACGGGCACCGACTACCGTCGGGCACCGTGCGCGCCATCACGATCACCGAGTACGGCGGCCCGGAAGGGCTGCAGATCACCGAGCAGCCCGATCCTCGGCCGGGTCCTGGCGAAATACTGATCGACGTCGCAGCGACCGCGGTCAACCGGGCCGACCTGATGCAGCGGCAGGGCCGGTATCCCCCGCCGCCCGGGGCCAGCGAGATTCTCGGGCTGGAGTGCGCCGGAACAGTGGCCGAGCTCGGCGAGGGTGCGTCCGGGTTCGCGGTCGGTGACGAGGTGTGTGCGTTGCTGGCCGGCGGCGGCTACGCCGAACAGGTCACCGCGCCCGCTGGACAGGTGATGCCGGTGCCACCTGGGGTGGATGTGGTCACCGCGGGCGGCGTGCCTGAGGTGGCCTGCACGGTGTGGTCGACGGTGGTGATGCACGCCGGGCTCGCCGCCGGGGAGCTGCTGCTGGTGCACGGCGGGTCGGGGGGCATCGGCACCCACGCCATCCAGGTCGGCAGGGCGCTGGGCGCGCAGGTCGCGACCACGGCAGCGGCGGCTCGGCTGCCTCGCTGCGCCGAGCTGGGCGCGCAGATCCTGATCGACTACCGCGAGCAGGACTTCGCCGAACTGCTCAAGGCCCGCGCCGACGTCATCCTCGACAACATGGGCGCCCGGTACCTCGCACGCAATCTCGCAACACTTGCCCCGGACGGTCGGCTAGTGGTGATCGGCTTTCAAGGCGGCACCACCACCGAGCTGGATCTCAGGGCCCTGCTGCCCAAGCGGACCAGTGTCGCGGCCATCGGGTTGCGCGGGCGACCCGTGGACGGCCCGCACGGAAAGGCCGCCATCTGCGCCGACGTCGGCGCCCGGCTGTGGCCGATGTTCGGCGACGCCCGGGTCAAGCCCGTCGTGCACGCGACTCTCCCGCTCGCGCAGGCTGCCGAGGCACACCGACTACTGGAGGCTGGCGGTGCCGTCGGCAAGGTCCTGCTGACCACCCGCAGCTGAGCAGTCCTATCTGGACACCAGACCGGGCTTCGTCTGGCACCAGACCGGGTCTATCTGGGCACAGGAGCACGACATACCGGGCACCGGAGCACGACACGCGGGGGGGTTGGGGGAGGATGGGGTTATGAGTGAACCGGATGCGCAGCGGGTGATTGTGGTCGGGCCGGACGGCAAGGCGGTAGCCGGTACCTTCGACGAACAGGGTGGCGGGGACGTCTCCGACATGGTCGAGCAGCCCGCCAAGGTGATGCGGATCGGCAGCATGATCAAGCAATTGCTGGAAGAGGTACGCGCCGCGCCGCTGGACGATGCCAGCCGCAACCGGCTGCGGGAGATCCACGCCTCCTCGATCCGCGAGCTGGAGATGGGCCTGGCCCCGGAGCTGCGCGACGAGCTGGAGCGGCTCTCGCTGCCGTTCAGCGAGGACTCCACCCCCAGCGACGCCGAACTACGGATCGCGCAGGCCCAGCTGGTCGGCTGGCTGGAGGGCCTGTTCCACGGCATCCAGACCACCCTGTTCGCCCAGCAGATGGCCGCCCGGGTGCAGCTGGAGCAGATGCGCCGCGGCCTACCCGCCGGCACGATCCCCCCCGGGATGCAGCCCAGCGGGCAGCCCGCAGAGCCCGGAACCCGAGGCACCGGCCAGTACCTCTAACCTCGCGTGTCGCGCTCTCGTGCACGGTGTGTCGCGCTCTGGTGCGTGACGCAGGATCTGTTCGCTGTCCTCTAACTGTCCCCTAGCTGCGCGAGGTGTCTCATGACCAGAGGCTTCCGCCCCGTCAACTGCATCACGCCCCCGCACGTTCTCCAGAAGCTCCTCGAGAGCGAAGATCGGGACATTCGTGAGGCCGCGTTGAGCACTCTGCTGAGCAACGCCCGTTTAGGGGGCGAGCGCACGGTGCGGGCATCGTTTGCGGCTGCCGCCCCCGCCAGCGGGCGACGCACCATCTTCGATTGCCAGAACCGTACCGTCCTCTCGTCCGCTGTCCTCGCTCGATCAGAGGACGGCCCGGAGTCCGACGACAGTTCCGTCAACCAGGCATTCGACGGACTCGGGACCACCCGACAGTTCTACAAGGACATCCACGGTCGTGACTCGATCAACGACCGAGGGATGCTCCTGGATGGATACGTGCATCGCGGCAGGAACTACAACAACGCGTTTTGGGATGGCCGGGCGATGGTATTCGGCGATGGGGACGGGAGGGTCTTCACTGACTTCACCAGATCCCTCGATGTGATCGCCCACGAGTTGACGCACGGGGTCACCGAGCACACCGCCGGGCTTGAGTATCACACTCAATCAGGAGCCCTGAACGAGCATATTTCGGACGTTTTCGGGTCGCTGGTCAAGCAGTGGGCTCGTCAGCAATCTGCCGCGGAAGCGGACTGGCTCATCGGAAGCGAGATATTCACCCCGGAAATCGAGGCGGACTCCCTGCGATCGTTGAAGGCTCCGGGGGAGGCGTACGACAACAGCATCTTCGGCAAGGACCCGCAACCTGACCACATGAGTAAGTTCGTCCACTTGCCGGACACCGAAGAAGGGGACCACGGCGGTGTGCACATCAATTCCGGTATCCCCAATAAGGCGTTCTATCTGGCTGCGGTGAACATCGGGGGCTTCGCCTGGGAGGCTCCCGGGCGCATCTGGTACGAGACCCTGAAGGCATCCAGCCCGAGAACTCAGTTCCAGGAATTCGCGGACACCACCTACGTCAAGGCCGAGGAATTGTACGGTGCAGGTAGCGCTGAGCAGCAGGCAGTGCTCGCCGCCTGGCGGGAGGTCGGCATTCGGATCAGCGGCATACCAGCCGCCGCGGACGCTGGGGTGGGCGGGACCAGTCTGGCGGCGCTGACCAGGCAGATCGATACCTCGTCCACCCAGGTGAAGGCGCGGGCCAAAGACGTTCGGGTCAGCACAGCAGGGAAGTGAGTACCCTTTGGGTATCGCGAGATGTCCTCGGGGAGAGGGTCTCGGATCAGCCGGACGGTCGTGGGATGAGGGTAACTCTGGCAACGCATGGCGGTCTGGCGGCTGCGATCAACCTCCGCCGCCCGCCGCGGGTGGTCGATGCTGACACCCTGACCGAGCCGGACGCGAAGGAGTTGACGCAGCTTGTTGCGGCAGCCTTAGCTGCCGCAACACCCGCAGAACCCACCGAAGCGGGACCCGGACGCGCCCGGGACGAAATGAGTTACACGATCACCGTGGAGGACGGCGGCCATCACGTTGTTCTCACCGAATCGGACACCACGATGTCACCGGAGTTCGGCGCCCTGCTGAGCTGGCTCGAAGAACGTTCGTGACACACATGACAGACCGCGTTTCGTGATCGATTCGCAACCCGGACGGGTTCAGGCTGCGACCGGAGGCTGACAGAGTCACTGCGTGGCAGTGTCGGCGGTCGCATCGGGCACCGATCCTGGGCTCCGTCGCTACCTCGCCGCCCGAGTGATCTCGATGGCCGGGACGTTGATCACTGCCGTGGTGTTGCCGGTGCTGGTGTACCGGCTGACCGGTTCGGCGGGGTGGACCGCGGCGGTGGTCGCCGCCGAAGCGCTGCCGCATCTGTTGCTCGCCCCGTTCGCCGCGCCGATCGTGGCCCGGCGTGACGTCCGAAACGTGCTGTTGACCGCAGACCTGGCCGGCGCAGCGCTGTTGGCGAGCATCCCGCTGGCCTGGGGGTTCGGCGGGCTGTCCGGGTGGCAGGTGCTCGCGGTGGCCGGCGCCTTACAGGCCGTGTTCGTGCTGCGCGAGGCCGCGCACGACGGTGCGTTCCCGGTACCGGTCGACACCGCCGCCGGGCGCGGGGCGTCCGGCTTGGTCGAGCTCATGGTGCCGCCGCTGGCCGGGCTGGCGGTCGCGATCGTCGCGCCTGCTCCATTGCTCATCCTGGACGCGGTGAGTTTCCTGGCCTCCGCGCTGCTGGTCCGGGCGGCGGTTCGCACCTGGTGTGACCGTGCGGAATCCAACCCGGCCGAACCGACCTCGCTGCCCCGCCACCGGATGCGCTCCGGGCTGCGGTTCTTGCGCGGCAATCCCGGGTCGCGAACGTGGGCGTTGGCCGGGACCCTGCACGCCGCGGCGGCCGGCGCCTACCTGGCGATGCTGCTGCCGTGGGCCGACCGGCACCTCGGCGTGCCGCCCTCGGGTGACGCGCGGCTGGCTTTGCTGATCAGTTGCTGGGGCCTCGGCGCGATGATCGCCTGCGCGCTGTACCCGGCGCTGACCCGGCGGGCCGGTTCGGTCCGGCTGGCCAGGGAGGGGCTGCTGGTGGCCCTGGCCAGCGGGCTCGCCGTGCTGGCGTCCACTCATTGGCTGCCCGCGGTCTTGGCCGGGCTACTGTGGGGCGCTGCGCACACAGTGGCGAGCAAGGCCGCCATGAACGCGGTGGGGACGCCGGGCCGAGCCGTCGCCCGGCTGCTCTGGCGGGGGGCGGGGCCCCTGACGGGCGCGGCGCTGGCCGGGGGCGTCGCGGTGCTCGGCACGCCTCGCGCCGGGCTGGCCGTCGGCGTCGGCGTGCTCGCCCTCGCCGAGCTCACCGCCCGGCGGGTCACCGCGCCGACACCGAGCGATCCGGTGCCCACCCAGACCGGCCCCCACGCCGAGCAAAGGACCGACGCAACAAGAGATCGTGCCACCCAAACGTACCCGATCGCCCCGGTCTAACTCCCGCGCGCCGGGTCCTCGCTCGCAGCGTTTGCGCGCGTCGTGAGCTCGACACCACCGACGTTTGCCAGCGCAGAGCGGTGGTGACGTCGAGTTCACGACGCACCAGCCCACGGTTAGCTATGGCCGGCGAGGGCATCATCTGCCGCCCCGCAGGCCGAGGGTCCGGGCACCGCCCGAGTACCCTCGCGGATCATGCAGCACACCGCGACGGCATCCGAGAGCACGGAGGCCCGGGAGCTGTCGTCTCGCAGCTGGTCCCGAGCAGTCGGCGATCTGACGGCGGGGTGGCGACAACGTCGGCTGTGGGGGCACCTGGGCTGGCAGGACATCAGGCAGGGTTACCGGCGCTCGGTGATCGGCCCGTTCTGGATCACTATCAGCCTGGCCGTCCAAGCGATCGGGATGGGCATCCTCTACGCAGCGCTGTTCGGCCAAGAACTACACGACTTCCTGCCCTACCTGGCCGTCGGACTGATCATCTGGCAGTTCATGGCGGCCTGTATCAATGACGGCGCCGAGGTCTTCATCCGAAACGAGGGCCTGATCAAACACCTGCCCGCGCCGTTGAGTGTGCACATCTACCGGCTGGTCTGGCGGCAACTGCTGTTCTTCGGGCACAACGTGCTGGTCTGGGTCGCGCTCATGCTGATCTTCCCACCGCGAGACCCGCGGGGATTCGGGTGGAGCAGCCTGCTGGCGTTTCCGGCGCTGGCCCTGATCGTGCTCAACGGGGTCTGGGTGGCGATCCTGATCGGGGTCATCGCCACCAGATACCGCGATGTCCCCCCGGTGACCGGCAGCGTCGTCACCCTGATGTTCTTCATGACGCCGATCGTGTGGGACTACGAGCAGCTGCTGAGCACACCCGGCACGGTCGGCGAGCGCGCCCGGCTGGCCGAGCTCAACCCGTTCCTGCACTACGTCGAGATCCTGCGACGCCCGATGATCGGTGAATCCTTCGAACTCCGGCACTGGGTGGTGACTCTGGCTATCACTGTGGTGGGGTGGGCGGTGGCGCTGCTTGTCCTGCGAAACTACCGAGCCCGAGTCTCCTACTGGGTGTGATAGCACAATGGTCTCCATCGACGTCAACGCAGCCTGCGTGGACTTCCCGATCTTCGACGCGAAGACCAGGTCGCTGAAGAAGGCGCTGCTGGGCACCATGGGGCGGGCTGGCGGCAAGATCGGGATCGACTCCAAGGTGCCGATCATCGAGGCGCTCCGGGACATCACCCTGACGCTGCGCCACGGCGATCGGGTCGGCCTGATCGGGCACAACGGGGCGGGCAAGTCCACCCTGCTGCGGCTGCTGTCCGGGATCTACGAGCCGACCAGGGGCAGCTCGCAGATCGTCGGGAAGGTCGCCCCGGTGTTCGACCTCGGTGTCGGCATGGACCCGGAGATCTCCGGCTACGAGAACATCATCATCCGCGGGTTGTTCCTGGGCATGACCCGCAAGCAGATGGAGGCCCGCACCGAGGAGATCGCCGAGTTCAGCGAGCTCGGTGACTACCTGTCGATGCCGCTGCGCACCTACTCGACCGGCATGCGGGTCCGCCTCGCGCTCGGCGTCGTGACCAGTATCGACCCGGAGATCCTGCTACTCGACGAGGGCATCGGCGCAGTGGACACCGCCTTCCTGGAGAAGGCCCGGGACCGGCTCACCGCGCTGGTCGAGCGATCCGGGATCCTGGTGTTCGCGTCGCACTCCGACGAATTCCTCATCGAACTGTGCACCTCGGCGTTGTGGCTGGACCACGGAGAGATCCGGGAGGAGGGTGACCTGCGCACGGTGCTGTCCCATTACAAGGGCAAGGACCCGTACGAGAACCTCAGCAAGGAAGCCCTCACCCGCGTCCAGGAGGCCGCCAGATGACCGCCCATACCGCATTCAGCGGGCTCAGCGGGGTTATCAGGCCGGCTTTTACCACGCTCAGCCCGCTGAATGCGGTGGTCGCCCGATGAGCACGGTGATCGCCGTGGTGGTGACGCGGCATCGGCGGGATCTGCTGGCCAAGTCGCTGGCCGTGATCGGCGAGCAGACCCGGGTACCCGATCATCTGGTGGTGGTGGATAACGGTCCGGATGACCCGGCCGAGGAGGTCGTCGAGGACTGCCCGATCCCGTCCACCTACCTGCCCTCGCTGCGCAACCTCGGCGGCGCCGGCGGGTTCGCGCTGGGCATCCTGCATGCGCTGGCGCTGGGCGCGGACTGGGTATGGCTGGCAGACGACGACGGGCGTCCCGCAGACGTCCGGGTGCTGCAGACACTGCTCGAGGAGGCCCGGCGCAAAAACCTCGGGGTGATCTCCCCGGTGGTCGTCAACATCGACGATCCCGAGCGGCTGGCGTTCCCGCTACGCCGTGGCCTGACCTGGAAGCGCCACCGCAGTGAGCTGGGGACTGACTTCCTGCCCGGTATCGCGAGCTTCTTCAACGGCGCGCTGTTCAGCGCCGGCGCGCTCGACGTCGTCGGCGTCCCGGACTACCGGCTGTTCGTCCGGGGCGACGAGGTGGAGGTGCACCGCCGGGTGGTCCGCGCCGGGCTGCGGTTCGGCACGACCTTGAAGGCCGCCTACGCCCACCCCGACGGCTCAGCGGAATTCAAGCCGATGCTGCGCGGTCACTTCCACGCCCAGGACCCTGCCGACGAGGTCAAGCGGTACTACACCTACCGCAATCGCGGCTACCTGCTGTCCCAGCCGGGGATGCGCTGGATGGGGATGCTGGAGGTGTTCCGGTTCGGGCTGTACTTCCTGGGTACCAAACGCGACCCGCGGGCCTTCCGGCAGTGGCTGCGGCTGCTCCGCCAGGGCCGGGCAGAGCGCTTCTACCGGCATTGACAATCAAGGTCCGGGACGGGTGCCAAGGCGCTGGTCCCTTTGGACTAGCCTCCTCCCGTGCTGACCCCCGGGCACACCGAGACCTCGCGCCGCCCGTCCGGCATTGGTGACGAGGCCACCGAGCGTCCCCCCGGCCGCCACAGAGGTAACGACCGTGTCTGCCCGCGGTGGCGGATCGCAGCCGCAGCGCTCGGTCTGCTCGGCGCGCTACTCGCCGTCCTGATACCGCTACTGCCGGTGGTCCAGGCCACCACCGTGATCACCTGGCCGCGCCCGGGGCAGGTTGCCCCGGTCAACGCGCCGCTGGTCACCTTTCAGCCGCAGAGCCTGACCGCCACGATCCCCTGCACGGCAGCCACCTCGGCTGACGCGCGGACGGTGCAGCCGGCGTCGCTGCTGGCCACCACCCCGCCCGGCTCCACCGAAGGCGCGGCCGTGGGAATGGTCCTGCAGGTGGCGGACCGGAAGCTGAGCCTGATCAGCCGCGGCCAGGCGCTCGGGACACCCATCCCCGTGCCCCCGGGCGAATGCTTGATCAAGATCGACTCCGACGCCACCGGCACCACGGCCTCGGCCGGCCCCACCCAGTTCGTCACCGTCGACCAGGACGTCCGGCCGCAGGTGACCGGCATCTACTCGGTTCTCGACGAGAAGCTCGACCCGGTCGCGGGGCTGGCGGTGCAGATCACCGCGGACACCCGCTTCCAGTCCACCCCACATCCGATCAAGCTCGCCGCGATGGTGCTCGCCGTGGTGGCCGTGTTGAGCAGCCTGATCCTGCTGCATCGGCTGGACGGGCGGATCAGTCGACGGGCCCCCCGGCTGCTGCCGTCGGGCTGGTGGCGCCCCACCGGGCGGGACGCGACGGTGATCACCGTGCTGGCGGTGTGGGTCGTCATCGGTGGGATCACCTCCGACGACGGCTACATCCTCACGATGATCCGCACCAGTTTGGACATGGGGTACGTCGGCAATTACTACCGATGGTTCAACGTCCCCGAGGCGCCCTTCGGCTGGCCCTACGAGCTGTACACGTTGTGGGCGCAGATCAGCACCGCTCCGCCGTGGCTGCGGCTGCCCTCCTTCGCCATGGGTGTGGTCAGCTGGATGCTGATCAGCCGCGAGGTGATGCCGCGGCTGGGCCGGCAAGTCCGCCGCAGTGCCGCCGCCGGATGGGCCGCCGCCGCGGTGTTCCTGGCCTTCTGGCTGCCCTACAACAACGGCCTGCGGCTGGAACCGGTGGTCGCGATCGGCTCGCTGCTCGCGTTGTGCGCGGTAGAGCGCGCGGTGGCCACCCGCCGGGTGTTGCCGCTGGCGCTAGGCCTGCTCGCTGCCGCCTTCACCGTCGCCGCGACACCGACCGGTTTCATCGCGGCCGCACCGTTCCTGGTGGCGGTGCGACCACTGGTGCGACTGCTGCGCCAGCACGCCTCCGTCGCCGGTCGGCCCGCCGTGCTCGGGCCGATCATCGGTGCCGGGTTGCTGGTTCTTGTGGTGATCTTTGCTGACCAGACGCTGAGAGGGGTGCTGGAAGCCACCCGGATACGCACCGAGATCGGTCCCAGCATGTCCTGGTTCCAGGAGCCCACCCGCTACCAGTGGCTGTTCAGCCCCACCCCGGACGGGGCGCTGGCCCGCCGCTTCCCGGTGGTGCTGTTGCTGCTGTGCCTGGGAACCTGCCTGGTGGTGCTGTTGCGCCGGGGCGGCATCCCGGGCGCCGGCCTGGGTCCGAGCCGGCGGCTGATCGCCACCGCGGGGGTGTCGCTGGTACTCATGGCGCTGACTCCGACCAAATGGACCCACCACTTCGGGGCGCTCGCCTCGATCGGCGCCGCGCTGGCCGCGCTCACCGCGCTGGCCACCAGCTCGGGCGTGCTGCGTTCGGCGCGCAACCGGTGGTGGTTCGTGTCCGGCCTGCTGGTGATCCTGGCGCTGTCCTCGACCGGACCCAACGCACCGTGGTACGTCTCGCAGTACGGGGTGCCGTGGTTCGACAAACCCCCGTCGGTGAACGGCTTCCAAGCGAGCACGCTGCTGATCGTGGCGGCCGCGCTGGCCGGGTTGATCGCGGTGATCGAGGGGTTGCGGCACGAGCCGGGCGCACCGCCGCCACCCCCGCCGGACCGGGGCAACGGGCAGCGGCGGGCGCTGCTGATCGGGTCGGCTCCGCTGGCGGTGTTCTGCGGCCTGCTGGTGCTCGCCGAGGTCGGCGCGATGTTCAAGGCAATGCACAAGCAGCGCGACGGCTACAGCATGGCCGCCGCCAACATCGCCCATATCACCGGACGCAGTTGCAATCTCACCGACGCCGTGTCCGTCGAGCCCGATCGGAGCGCCGGTGCGCTGATCCCGCTCCGGGGTGCGCTGCTCGCCGACATCCCGCTGCGGCGTGGCTTCGAACTCAACCGGCTCACCTCCCCCGTAATCACTGACGGGGCGGACGAGCAACCTGGCGATACTCAGAGTGACCGCATTCAGGGTGACCGCGCTCCCGAGTCCGAGCCGAACATCCCGGTTGGCATCCCACCGCCTGGGCTGGGTGGCGACAAGATCCCGATCTGGAGCAGCTTCTCCAGCGACGGCCCCGGCACCGGGGACACCCGCACCACCTGGTACGCGCTGCCCGGCGGGGCCGGCCAGGGCCGTAACGCGCCGGTCGTGATCTCCGTCGCCGGAAACCTGTCCTCCACCACACCGCTGGTCGCTGAGTTCGCCCGCCGCACCGAGCGTGGATTTCAGGTCGTCGACCAGATTCCCATCGGCGGGCAGGCCACCGCCAATGCGCCAGGATGGCGGGACTACCGCCTCGGGCTGGCCGGCCGGCCCGCCGCCGGGGCGGACACCGTGCGGCTGATCGCCACCGACGCCGACGTCACCGAAGAGGGTTGGCTGTCGTTCTCCGCGCCCCGGGTGCCCGTGCTGACCTCGATGACCGACCTGGTGGCCCCGATACCCCCGGTGTTCATGGACTGGCCCGTCGGCTTCGTTCACCCGTGCGTGCGCCCGTTCGAGGTCCGCAACGGCATCGCCGAAGTGCCCCAGTATCGGCTCCTACCCGACGAGCTGCTGGCTGATTACAGCAAGAACTGGTCATCACGGGACGCCGGCGGTCCGATCGGCTGGTTGCAGATTCTCGCTACCGAGCAGGAGGTGCCGACCTACCTCAAGGAGAACTGGGACACCGACTGGGGCAAGCTCATGGTCATCCAGCCCCGGGTACCCGACGCTGAGGCACCCACGTTGAGGACCGGCACCGAGGTGCGCAGCGGCTGGTGGTCACCGGGGCCGCTGCGCAGCGGAGGCCAGACCGCGGAGATCTCCCAACTGGGTCGCTGAGATCGCTGAGCAAAGAGGGGCCCCCCGCGGAAACGAGGGGGAGGTGTTCCGCGAGGGGCGGCGGATCCGGCTGGGGGTCCCGAACCCGCACTTCATTGTGCCACTTTCAGACTCCCCCATGCGAGTGATCCCACGGCGTGGCGCACAGGATTTCCTCGGCGCGTCGCCGCTACCACTCGTCCGGGTCAGTGGCGGATCAGTGCCGGAAGATCACCGTGCGTTGCACAATGAAGTTGATACATGTGGCAGTGCCCTGTGCGACGACGAACGCGGCAGTGATCTCACCCTGCATCGGCGGCAGCAACGCGAGCATCACCGCGTTCATCCCCACCTGAACGACGAAGGTGATCCCGTACAGCGCCATCACCGAAGCGAGCTGCGCGCCGCCACCCCGGCCCTGGAACGTCCACCGGCGGTTGATCAGGTAGGCGGTGGCGGTACCGGCGATGAATCCCAGCGCCTTGGCCAGATGCACCCACAGCCCGGTGGCCAGCAACGCCTGGTAGCTGCCGTAGTCAACGATGGCGGCGACGCCGCCGACGAGCACGAACCGGGTGAGCTGGGTGGCCAGGCTCCGACGCGCCGCTAGCTGGGGTGCGGCCAATCCGGGCTCCTTACCAGTGGCGGTCAGGTTCGAGAAGAGTACCGACGGGCCACCGGCACCGCCGGACCACCCGTTACCCTCCCGCCGTGGTCGCTTCCCGTTCGGAACGGACCACGGGATGGCGGGCTGTGACCTGGCAGGCAGCAGCGTTGGCCGGGCTGGCTGTGCTGGCGCTCGCCTGTGCGGTCGGTGCGCTGCTCGCCCCGGTGATCGTCGACGATCCGGTGGTCAGCTGGCCCCGGGCCGGAGAACAGCACCGTTCGACCGTGCTGCCGCTGGTGCCCTACCGCCCGTTGAGCCTGGACGCCACGGTGCCGTGCGCCGCGCTGGCTGCGCTGGACCAGCGGGCCGAGGGCGGCGACGCGCTGCGCACCCTGCCTCCCCCCGTCGTGCCGTCCGACCAGATCGATCTGGCGGACGCGCAGAGCTGGATCGATCAGGGCCTGGTCATCGGAGCGCACCGGGGCAACGTGGCGATCACGGCCTCTGGTGCCACCCTGCTTCGGGAGGTACTGCCCGAGCCCGGGTGCACCTATCGCATCGTGGCCGACGCAGGCTGGGTGCGGGTGCTGCGCGACGGGCAACAGCGAGCCGCCGCCCCGCTGCCGGTACCCCAGGTCGGCGAGCTGGCCACCGACCTCGAAGGTCACCCGGCGGCCGAGGGTCTGGCGGTGTCGCTGCACACCGATGCCCGCTACGAGTCCAGGCCGACCGCGCTGAAGATCGGTCTGCTGGTGGCCCACGGCGCCGCCCTGCTGGTGTTGCTCGTGCTGGCCTGGCGGTGGTGGGGCGGCCGAGCCGGGCCCATGGATGGCCCTATGGATGGGCCTGTCCAGCCGCCGTTACTGCGGCGGACCAGACTCCGGGCCGCTGACCTGGTGCTGGTGCTGGTCTCGGTGGTGTGGGTGCTGCTCGCGCCGACGAACTTCGACGACCCGTGGTATCTGCTGATGGCCCGAGGTGCCAACACCTCCGGCTCGATCGGCAACGCCATCTACATGTTCAACGTCACCGAGAACCCCTTCGTGGCCAGCCAGTACGTGCTGCAGGCTTGGGGGGCGATCGGCGGTTGGGACCTGGCGTGGATGCGGGTGGTGCCGCTGGTCTACGGGCTGCTCACCTGGGTGCTGCTGCGTCTGCTCCTGATCGCGGGTTTCGGCCGCGAGCTTGGTAGCAGCCGGGCGGTGTGGGCGCTGCTGGTGGCGTACCTGCTGTGGTGGCTGCCCTACGGGATGACGCTGCGTCCGGAACCGCTGATCGTGCTGTTCGCTGCCGCGACGCTGTTGCTGGCCGAGTTGGCCCGCCAGCGCCGCTCGATCGGCCGGCTTGCCGCGGCTACCACGACCGCCGCGCTGGCGGTGTCGGTCTCCCCTTCCGGGCTGGTCGCCGCGGCTCCGCTGGTGCTGGCACTGCCCTGGCTGTGGGCCTGGCTGCGTGCGCAACCGCGGGTCGCACAGGTGGCCGCGATCGGGCTGCTCGTCGCCGCGGGCACCAGCCTGGTGCCGGTGGGCTTCGCCGACGCCACGTTGGGCGACTTCCTGGAGTCCACCGCGGTGCATCAGTGGTACTACCGGACATACTCCTGGTACGAGGAGTTCGTTCATTACCGGACAGTGCTGCACCTGCAGGACTCCAGCCAGTGGGCGCGTCGGGCACCCATCGTGCTCACCATCGCGGTCCTCGTGGTCGTCGCGCTGGGCAGCGTGGTGGACAGAGTGGCGGGCGGGGCGGTCAGCAACGGCTCCACCAACGGCGACCCGGTGCGCCGGCTGTTGTTGAGCAGTGCGCTCTGCTCGGCGATAGCGCTGGCGCTCCTCGCGCCGACACCGACCAAATGGGTCAACCACTTCGGAGCGGTGGCCGCCGCTCCCACCGTGTTACTTGCCGCAGCTCTGCTTCGGCCCCCGCTGCACCTTCCGTGGCGTTCCCCGGGGCGCCCACCGGGGCGTCCCCGCGCGGGTGCCGTCGCCGTCACCGCAGTGACGGCGGTGCTGGTGGGTGCGGTGTCACTGAGCTTCGCCGGACCGAACCTGTGGCGGCCCTATTCCGACCGGGGCCAGCCCTTCGGTAACCACCTCAACGCGGCCCTGGATTGGGCCGACCTCGGGAGCCTGCGACCCAAGCTGGGCCCCGTGCAGCTGGCCAACCCCACGCTCTGGGCCGCGGTCGCGCTCGCAGCGGCCGGCTGGGTGTGGTGGCGGCGTCGCCGCGGTCGAGATACCGCGCTGACCCCCGACCGAGCAGTGTTGCTGGCCGGTTCGATCATGATGGTGGTCATGACCATCGTCGTCTTCGTGTGGGCACCGCTGCGCCAATACCCCGGGTGGTCGGTAGCGCTGTCGGCTGTTCGAGCGGTGCAGGACGAGCCATGCGCGCTGGCCGACTACGCTCAGATCCTCGTCGATACCGAGGCGCAGCCGGTGCCCGCCGGTCCGGCGATCACTGACGGAGCGTTCGCCGCGGCGGCTGACGAGCCATCACCGGTGCCTGCACCGGCTCCGGACACGCTGGTCTGGCACAGCGCCGCCCAGGGCGGCCCAGAGATAGGGCTGCTGGTGACACCCTGGTTCGCGCTGCCTGCTGATGGGCCCGATATCGGGCCCGCGAATGGGCCCGCGAATGGCGGCACCGACTTGCTGATCCCGCTGCTCGGCACCCGCACAGACCAGTGGCTGACCCTGCAGTACGCCACCACCGCCGGGCCAAGCCCTGCCGTGGCCGGCACGGTCGGGCTGCCGGTGGACCCGACCGTGCCCAAGATGCAGTGGCAACAAACGGTCGTCGCCCTGGACCGGCTGTCCATCCCGCACCATTCGGGCCAGCCGCGGCCGTCGAGTGTGCGGCTGGTTATTCTCGACTTGGTGCCCGGCCCCGGCAGCTGGCTTGCGGTAGGCCAACCGCGGCTGGCGCAGTGGCGTCCGCTGACCACCCTGACCGCCGCGGCGCCGGTCTATGTCGACCAGGTCACCGCCACCCTGCTGCCCTGCGTCAACCAGGTCGGAGTCGAGGACGGGATCGCGCGGATGCCGGAGGTGCTGGTGCTGGGCGACGAGGGGTTCCCCCGGCACTTCCTCGACCTGATGTTCGAGGCCTTCCGGGGCGGTACCCAGGTGCCGGCGGATCGCTCCGCGACAGCAGTGCGGGTGCCCACCCGGCTGATACCCGCCGGGCCACCCACCCTGCCCTGGGGCCGAGTCGCGCGGGTGGTCTACGACCACCCCGTCGGGCTGGTCGACCTGCGCGTCGAGTCGCTGCGGCGTGCCGGATGGACCCGGCTTGCCACGCTGGCCGATGAGGGCTATCACGGGGATCTCGCGCCACCGGGCTCAGAGGTCACGCCGGGTGATCAGCCGGGACAAGGCCCTGCGCTCGGCGGCGGTGTGCGCCCGCGGGTGGGCTGACCACAGTGGTGAGCAACGACTACCTGGACGGTAACTACGCTCCGGTGCGGCAGGAACACACCATCACCGAATTGGCGGTGACGGGCACCATCCCGGAGCATCTCGACGGGAGGTACCTGCGAAACGGCCCCAACCCGGTCGCCGAGATCGACCCGGAGACCTACCACTGGTTCATGGGTGACGGCATGGTGCACGGGGTGCGCCTGCGCGACGGCAAGGCAGAGTGGTACCGCAACCGCTGGATTCGCACCCCGGCCATCGCCCGTTCGCTCGGCGAGCCGACCGATCGCCGCCGCCATCGTGCCGGGCTGGAGATGTTCGCCGCGAACACCAACGTGCTCTGCCACGCTGGTCGCACCCTGGCGCTGGCCGAAGGCGGGATCGCCAGCTACGAGCTCACCGATGAACTGGACACAGTCGGGCCCTGCGACTTCGACGGCTCCCTGCCCGGCGGCTACACCGCCCACCCCAAATGCGACCCCGACACCGGAGAGCTGCACGCGGTCTCCTACTTCTTCGGCCGCGGCAACACCGTGCAGTACTCGATCATCGGGGTCGACGGACACGCTCGACATACCGTCGATGTCCCGGTCACGGGTAGCCCGATGATGCACGACTTCTCGCTCACCCAAAACCACGTGGTGTTCTACGATCTGCCGGTCACGTTTGATCCGGTTCACGGCGCCGGCATCGTCGTCCCGCGCGCATTGCGAGCACCGGCACGGCTGGTGCTCTCCGCGCTCATCGGCCGCGTCCGAGTGCCCGATCCGATCACGGCCATGTTCGGGAAAGGGGTCCGAGGGAACGCGAACATGCCCTACTCCTGGGACCCCGCCTACCCGGCTCGCATCGGCGTCCTGCCGCGCAAGGGCGGCGCTAGCGACATCCGGTGGTTCGACGTCCAGCCCTGCTATGTCTTCCACCCGCTCAACGCCTACGACGAAGCCGACACGATCGTCCTCGACGTCGTCCGGCACCCCACGATGTTCGACAGCGTCCGCGATGAGCACAGGGAGCTGCGCGGATCCAACGAAAGCCCCACCACCCTCGACCGCTGGATCGTCGATCTCACCGCGGGGACGGTTCGCGAGATCCGGCTCGACGACCACCCCCAGGAATTCCCGCGTATCGACGAACGGCTCCTGGGCCGACCGCACCGCTATGGCTATGCCATGCACGCCGCGCCCGGCACCGGAGCCATCGCCGTCGATGCCGTGCTCAAACATGACCTGCACCTGGGGCGCACCACGGTGCGACGGCTCGGCCAGCACAGCCAGCCCGGCGAGTTCGTGTTCATCCCGAACAGCTCCGAAGCCCCCGAAGACGACGGCCTGCTCATGGGTTTCGTGTACGACGCCGCCACGAACCGCAGCGACCTGCTCCTGCTCGACGCCGCCACCCTCGACACCATCGCCGCGATCCACCTCCCCGACCGTGTCCCACACGGCTTCCACGGCAACTGGGCACCCAGTGAGGCGTTCACTCGCCTCGGCGGGGTGGGTCGGGGAGTTCGGTGACCACGGGTATCGCCCGCCGCGGCCAGTCGGTAGCCTGCCAGCGCTCGAGCCAGGAATCCGTGGCGATGGCCGGCAGCAGCCCTTGCCACAGGTCCGTGACCGCCTCCCAGAGCTGGTCAGGGGTGAGGTCACAGATCAGGTTGGCGCCGGTCATCATGACCACGACCAAGCGGGCTATCCGGGTCGGGTCGAGGCCGGGTCGAAGCAGCCCCGCCGCCGCGGCAGCGGTGAGTTGCTCGACGGCCGCCGCTTCTCCATAGGCGTAGTGCTCGGCAGCGCCGGCGCAGACCAGTCCGCGGTCGGTCAGCAGCTGGATGCCGCCGCGGGCGATGGGATCGGCGATCATGCGGGCGATGACCTCGTCGGTCTGGGCAAGCAGGGTCCATAGTGGGTCCAAACCGCGGGCGTTGACCTCGGCGACCAGCACCTTCCAGTGCTCCACCATCTCGGCCACGACCGCGTCGGCAAGGGCCTGTTTGGAGGCGAAATGAAAGTACAGCGCCCCCTTGGTGACCTTGCTGGCGGCGATCACCTCGCTCAGTGATGTGCCGTGGTAGCCCACCGCCGCAAACTGAGCCGCGGCCGCGACCAGCAGCGCCCGTCGGGTAACCCGTGCCCTGCTCTGGGGATTCTCGGCCGCCACCATTGCGGCGACCGGCTCCCGCCGCGGCGTAACCACCTAATCCCCTCCCTCCTGTCGATGGCCCAGACTGCTATGCCACCGGGCATGGCGCCAAACTAGAGCACGCGCCCTGCTGCGCACTGGCGTGGCGTTGGGGTGAGACGCCTTGCGTGCAAGCCAACCGGTCGGTACCTTTGATGGTACCGGCGTAAACCGTCCGCTAGACCGGTCCGTGTGAATGGACGCGGTGCGCAACCCAGCGAGGTGTGCCGGGGTTGCGGCGTGTTTTCCCGGGGCGCAATGCTTAGATAAATCCGAATGCACGGCCCGGCAGGAACAAACCGAATAAAAGGCACGCTACTGACGTGTCAGAAGTACCCTGGCCAGCGAAAGCGAGGGGACGGTGGCGATTTGCGCTGGCATTCCCCGCGGGATTACCTAAGGGGTTATTCTCTCATGTTCACGGCCAACCTGGTCCGCGGCTACTGCGTGGCGTCAGCACCCAATCCTGATGCGGCTGTTGTGACCTGACGATGGGCAGCGCTACCGGCTCACTGTGTTGCGCCGGAAGCACCCGACCCCTTGTTCCGGGACGCGTGCGGGAGCTCTGTGCGCTGCAGGCCGAGCGGCACCGCAGCGCACTGGGTGAGCTGCGAGTGGCCTTGGTGCTCGGCGACGCAGGGCTGGGCAAGACACGGCTGGCGGCCGAACTGCTGCCTCGCGACGACGAGTCGGCCGTCGGGCTGATCGCCCACAGCTCCCCCCTGGGGGGTATGCCGCTGTTCGGCCCATGGGCAGACGCTCTCGGCTTGCATCCGGGTGATCTGGACCCGGAGGGGGTCTGTCGCGCCTGCGGGAGCGGGCTCGGTGGCCTGCCGGCGCTCGTGCGCCACGCCGAGATCGGGCACGACGCGTCCGCGTGCGCTGCCGCCCTTCGCTACCACCTCGTTGAGTGGATCCCGGGTCTGCTCGCCAAGGCGAGCGCTGACCGGCCGATCATCGTGCTCATCGACGACATCCACCAGGGCCATGATGTGATGTGGGAGATGCTGCTGCGGCTGGCGTGGGACTTTCCGGCCAGCCAGCTGTTCGTGCTCGCCACCGCCCGGCCGGCGGAGCTGGCCAGGCACCGGATGGCCGTCGAAGTGCTGCATACCTTGGAGCAGGAAGCGATGGTATGCCGGATTCAGCTAGCCCCGTTCTCCCGGGAGGATGTCCGGGAGCTGGCCGCGGAGATCCTTGGACGAGACCGGGTGCCGGCAGCGCTCGTGGACTGGCTGACGGCTCGCGCGCAGGGTAACCCGCGGTGTGCCGTCGGGCTGCAGGAGGCACTGGTCGACAACGGCGCAGATCTCCACGCACCTGCATTGGACGCGGTACCGGAGAAACTGGCCCGCTGGGTCCGCACCGAGGTGGCGCGGCTCGACCCGCCGGCCCTGGCGCTGGTCGAGGTGCTCGCCGTAGTCGGAGAACTGGTCGATCCCGGGGACCTCACCCGGATCACCAACCAGCCGATCGACGACATCGCGCTCGCCCTGGAGCGGCTCGTGCGTTCTGGGATGGTCGTCGAGCAGCAGCACAACCGGTTCTTGGGCTATGAGGTCGCCCATCCGCTCACCCGGGAGGTGCTCTACACAGATATCGGTGGTGCCAGGCGGCGCGTGATGCACCGGCGGGTGGCGGGGACGATGCTCCGGTCTGGGCGGACGGAGGCTGCGGCGTCGCACTTCGTCCGCGCGGCGCAGGCAGGGGACAGCGAGGCGATCGACGCCCTCGAGGCGTTGGCGCCCACGGTCGGCCGGTCGGGTCGTTTCGACGCGTGCGGAGCCATCCTGCGCCGCGAGCAGGCCCGCACTCCCCCCATCCCGGCCGGGCCGGAGGGACAGTGCAGCACGGCGGCGACCCACGGCCCGGGCGCACTGACCAGACGGGAGCGGCAGATCGTCGAGCTGGCCGCCGGCGGCTACACCGCCCCGCAGATCGCCAGCCGGCTCCACATCGGCGTGCGCACCGTGGAAACCCACCTCGCCCGCAGTTATCCCAAGCTGGGGGTCGACTCCAAACAACAGCTTGTGCATCGCGCCGCCGAGTTCGGATTCACGCCCGGTCCGTAGAAACTACGGACCGGGCGAAGTCCGTAGTTTCTACGGATGGCTCACCAGGCTGTGATCCCTAAAATGTGCTGCGACCGTGGGGGTAATTTCCTTCTCCGTGGATACGGACAGAGATTGGTGGTGTACGCGGTGACTGAGCCGGGACAGCCGGGTGTGGATGTTGATAGTGAGCGGCAGCAGTTGAGTTTGGCTACGGCGGCGGCCCGTAATTTGGCGACGACGACCAAGTCCGTGCCGCAGATGCAGGGAATCACGTCGCGGTGGTTGTTGCGGGTACTGCCGTGGGTGGAGGCCGCCGGCGGGGCTTTCCGGGTGAACCGCCGATTGACTTATGCGGTGGGTGACGGGCGGGTCACATTCACCACGGAGGGCGCCGAGGTGCGGGTCGTTCCCGAGGAGCTGCGTGAGTTGGCGGTGCTGCGCGGTCTTGAGGACAAGCAGATACTGGGTGCGTTGGCGGACCGGTTCGCGCAGCGGGAGTTCGAGGCCGGCAACACGATCGTGCAGGAAGGTCAGCCGGCTGATCAGGTGTTTTTGATCGCCCATGGGAAGGTCAACAAGATCGGCCCCGGAGAGTTCGGTGATCCGACGGTATTGGGTACCTTGTCCGATGGTGATTATTTCGGTGTGTGGGAGTTGGTGGAGTCCAACGACACGTGGGCATACAGCGTGCGAGCGGTAACTCCGTGTACGGTGCTCGCGTTGTCCCAGCAGGCCTTCGAGGAAGTCGTCGGCCAGCACCCGGAGTTGCGGGCCCAGGTTGAGCGGTTCCAGGCATTGCTCCGACAGTCGCAGACCGAACACGGCGAGGCCGACATCGACCTGAGCGCGGGCCTAGCGCAGGAGTCGGACGTGGCGGGGACCTACGTCGACTACGAGATCAAGCCCCGGGAGTATGAGCTCAGCGTGGCGCAGACCGTGTTGCGGGTGCACACTCGGGTTGCGGATCTGTACAACAATCCGATGAACCAGGTCGAAGAGCAGCTGCGGCTGACCATCGAGGCGCTGCGGGAACGCCAAGAAAACGAACTGATGAACAACCGTGACTTCGGGCTGCTGCACAACGCCGACTTCTCCCAGCGCATCAGCACCCGCACTGGACCCCCCACCCCTGATGACCTCGACGAACTTCTGGCCACCGTGTGGAAAGATCCGGACGTTTTCCTGGCCCATCCCCGCACCATCGCCGCGTTCGGTCGGGAATGTAACAGCCGGGGCATCTACCCGCAGAGCGTCGAGATCAACGGCCACATGATGCCCGCCTGGCGAGGTATACCCGTCCTTCCCTGCAGCAAGATCCCCATCAGCAAGACCCGCACCAGTTCAATTTTGCTGCTCCGCACCGGTTTGGAGAAGCAAGGTGTGATCGGTCTGCACCAGACCGGCATCCCCGATGAGGTTCAGCCCGGGCTGAATGTCCGCTTCATGGGTGTCGACGAAAAGGCGATCACTTCCTATCTGGTCAGCGCCTACTACTCCGCAGCCGTCATGGTCCCCGACGCACTCGGCATCCTCGAAAACATCGAAATCGGGCGGTAAAGCGAGGAGCAGACACCGGGAAGGTTGGGCCAGGACATGCAGCCCTATGAGCTGCCAGACTTCTACATGCCGTATCCCGCTCGGTTGAACCCCCATCTGGACACGGCGCGTACGCACACCAAGGCGTGGGCCCGCGAGATGGGAATGCTGGACGCGCCTGGGGCGAACATCTGGGACGAGGCCAAGTTCGATTCCATGGACTTCGCCTTGCTCTGCGCGTATACCCATCCCGACGCGCTGAGCTGCGAGCTTGACCTGGTGACTGATTGGTACGTCTGGGTGTTCTATTTCGACGATCACTTCCTGGAGATCTACAAGCGCAGCCAGGATCAGGCCGGCGCGAAGGAGTACCTCGACCGGCTGCCCGCGTTCATGCCGATGAATCCGGCCGATCCACCACCGGAGCCGACTAATCCGGTCGAGCGCGGGCTGATCGACCTGTGGGCGCGCACCATCCCCAACAGGTCATTGGACTGGCGGCGGCGGTTCTTCGAGAGCACCAAGAACCTCCTCTACGAATCGACGTGGGAGCTGTCCAACATCAGCGGGAGCCGGGTCCCGAACCCGATCGAGTACATCGAGATGCGCCGCAAGGTCGGCGGCGCCCCCTGGTCGGCCGACCTCGTGGAGCACGCCGCGTTCGTCGAGGTCCCGGCCAGGATCGCGGACAGTCGACCGATGCGGGTCCTCAAGGACACGTTCGCCGACGGGGTGCACCTCCGCAATGACCTCTTCTCCTACCAGCGGGAAACCGAAGAGGAAGGCGAGATCAACAACTGCGTCCTGGTGCTGGAGCGGTTTCTGGAGGTCAGCCCGCAGTGCGCCGCCGACTTGACCAACGACATCCTGACCTCCCGGCTGCAGCAGTTCGAGAACACCACCTTCACCGAGTTGCCGTCCCTGTTCGAGGAGTGCGGCCTGAACCCGCCTGAGCGCGAGAGTGTCCTGCTCTACGTCAAGGGCCTGCAGGATTGGCAATCAGGTTGCCATGAGTGGCACCTGCGGTCGAGCCGGTATATGAACGAGACGTCGACTCGTGAACCGTCGGTAATAGATCGACTGCTCAGTGGGCCCATCGGCTTGGGTACTTCGGCAGCGCAGCTCGAGCTGTCACCCGGGACTTTGGGTCTACAAAGATTCAAGAGTCACACGCACCTGCCCTACGCTGCGGTGGGGCCAACGACCCTGCCCAAGTTCTACATGCCGTACACCGCGCGGATCAACGCCAATCTGGAGCGGTCGCGTCAGCATTGCATCGACTGGGCGCGCCAGATGGGGATGCTGGAGTCACGGCCCGGGGGTATCGGCATCTGGGATGAGGAAAGTCTCGCGTCGTTCGATTTCGCCGTCTGCGCGGCCAGGCTCCATCCGGATGCATCCGGCCCTGAGCTTGACCTGTCCTCGGCCTGGCTGACCTGGGGTACCTACGGCGACGACTACTTTCCGGCCGTCTTCGGGCCGACCCGCGACATGGTGGGCGCGAAGGTGTTCAACGCCAGGTTGTCGCTGTTCATGCCGCTGGATTGCAGCGCCACTCCCCCACCGGCCAACCCGGCTGAAGTGGGCCTGGCCGACCTGTGGATCCGGGCTGCCGCCCCGCTGCCCATCGATCAGCGGCGTCAGGTCCGGCAGGGTGTCGAGGACATGACGGCAAGCTGGTTGTGGGAGCTCGCGAACCACATCCAGCACCGGATCCCCGATCCGGTCGACTATATCGAGATGCGCCGCAAGACGTTCGGCTCAGATCTCACAATGAACCTGGCCCGCATCGAGCGGGCTGCGCGGATCCCACCCGTGGTATTCCGCACCCGAGCGATGCGCGGGCTGGAGAACTCGGCGCAAGACTACGCCTGCTTCACGAACGACATCTTCTCCTACCAGAAGGAAATCGAGTTCGAAGGCGAGTTGCACAACTGCGTGCTGGTCGTTCAGAAATTCCTCGACATAGATCGTGCGCGGGCGGTCTCGGTGGTCAACGACCTGATGACCTCGCGAATGCTCCAGTTCGAGCACATCATCGACGCCGAGCTGCCCGCCGTCGCAGACGATGTCAACCTGGACGGGGATTCCCGCGAGGCACTGGACGCCTACGTCGTGGGACTACAAGACTGGATGGCCGGCATTCTCGACTGGCATATGTTGACCCGCCGTTATCGCGAAACGGCTTTGCGGAGACGCTACCGGACGCCACCACAGCGGTTCGGCGGCCCCACCGGGCTGGGCACTTCCGCTGCTGTTATCGGATTACTGAGCAGCATGGGGGCTCCAGTCTGAACTCGACTTATCGGTACTTGAGTGATTGGTGGTGACCGGTGTCTGTGCTGTCCCGTGTGTCCGCGCCCGCGGCCACCCATGACCTGGCGGGCGTGGTGGCCGCCCTGCTTTCCAACCCAGAACGCACTGCCCCGAGGGACCTTCCCGGAACCGACGGAGATCAGCTGCCCGAGGACGGAGATCAGCTACCCGAGGACGAAAACGAGCCAGCTGCGTCGGTGGTAGGCCGGCTCGTCACCGGCCCCACGGGGCTCGGTACGTCGGCGGCTCGGATCCCGTGGCAGGGCACCTCCGCTGGCGAGGCGGTTGCAGCCACTGGCCGTGGCGCGCAACCCCGCATACCCGACGATCCCACCGGATTAGGACCCTCTGCCGCGTGGGTTTCGGTCGAGGGGCCCACCGGCGGTGAGTCAGATTCAGAGCTGTACTGCCCTCCGGCCGTCCGTGACGACAAAGCCCTTGGTGAGGCAGTCAACGACCGCCTGGTCGACTGGGCCGGGCAGGTCGGGATCTACCCCGGACAGCTCGACCGCGTGCGGGCGGCCAATTTCGGACGTCTGATGATGCTCACCCATCCGGCCACGGATGACCCTGACCGGCTGCTGGCGGCAGCGAAGTGCGTCCTGGCGGAGTGGGCTACCGACGACCACTTCCTCGACGAGGAGTCCCTGGGTGCCGATGCGAAGCTGATCGGCTCGCGGCTAGGGATTGCCTACGCGGCAGTGGATCCGGTTGATCTTCCGGTCAGCTACGCGCCCCAGCTCGACAAGGCTCTTTCGGAGGAGCCGGTCGCGGTCGCGTACCGCTCGGCTTTCGAACACCTTGCCCAGTACGCCACAGCGACGCAGGTAGCCCGGCTCCGTCACGAGCTGTCGGTCATGTACATGGCCTACAACCATGAGGCGAACTGGCGTGCCACCGGGCGCACCCCGCCGGTCTGGGAGTATCTGACGCATCGGCATGAAAACAGTTTCTTGCCGCCCATGGTGTTGGTCGATCCGATTGCCGGCTACGAGCTTCCCTCCTTCGAGTTCGCCGATCGGCGGGTGCGCCGTGTGTTTTGCTTGGCCGGTAGTGCGAGCGTGATTCTGAACGATCTGTACTCGATGGCCAAGGAATCTGACACGGACTTCGACCTGCCCAAGGTGATCGCCGCCGAAGAGAAGTGCTCTCCACAGGAAGCGATCAAGCGAACCGTGCAGATCCATAACGAGCTGATGCACACCTTCGTCGAAGAGGCGGCCGTCCTCAGCCACCTGGGCTCGCTTGCGCTGCGTCGTTTCCTGGCCGACATATGGGCCTGGCTCGGCGGCAACCGCGAGTGGCACAGCACCACCGAGCGATACCACGGCGCAAGTAATGCGTGAGCGGTCCACGAACCCGGCCTCGGCACCCGCCGGCTGTTCGGCCTGACAAGCAGAAGGAGGTCCACCATGACCACGACTACCATCGCCAACGTCCTGCGCAGCGACTACCAGAAGTCTGTTGCGTCGTACTGGAACAACGAGAAGGACCCGGTCAACCTGCTGCTCGGTGATGTCGACGGGCTCTACCATCATCACTACGGGATCGGCAACTATGACCCGTCCGTGCTGGAAGGCCCCGAGGACACCCGCGACGACCGGATCATCACCGAGATGCACCGGCTGGAGACCGCGCAGGCCAAGGTCCTGCTCGACCACCTCGGCGACATCTCGCCCGATGACCGCCTGTTGGATGCCGGGTGCGGTCGCGGCGGCACCAGCTTCATGGCCCACCAACGCTTCGGTTGTCAGGTGGACGGAGTGTCGATCTCGGAGCAACAGGTCGAGTTCGCCAACGACCAGGCCAGGCAGCGAGGCGTGCCCGACAAGGTGAGGTTCCACTTCCGCAACATGCTGGACACCGGTTTCGAGACGGGATCGCACCGGGGAATCTGGAACAACGAAAGCACTATGTACGTGGACCTGTTCGAGCTGTTCGCCGAGCATGCCCGCCAACTGGAGTTCGGCGGTCGCTACGTCTGCATCACCGGTTGCTATAACGATGTGACGGGTGGCCGATCCAGAGCGGTCAGCCGGATCGACGAGCATTACATCTGCAACATCCACCCCAGGAGTGACTATTTCAAGGCGCTGACGGCAAATAACCTCGTCCCGATCAACGTCATCGATCTGACCGCCCACACCATCCCGTACTGGGAACTCCGAGCGAAGTCCTCAGTGGCCACCGGGATCGAGGACCCGTTCCTGACGGCGTACCGCGAGGGCAGCTTCCACTACCTGCTCATCGCAGCCGATCGGGTCTGACCCCTACCGAAGCGTCGATATCCGGCCGTATCGAGATTGATGAGGTGCAGTGACCATGACGGATCCGAACGGCGATGCTGTCGAGCAGTCACGGTTGAGCCCGCCTCAATTAAGCCTCAGCACCGCCGCGGCCCGCAAGCTGGCGAAGACGACCAAGTCCGTGCCGCAGATGCAGGGGATCACGTCACGGTGGCTGTTGCGAGTGTTGCCGTGGGTGGAGGTGTCGGGCGGGACCTATCGGGTAAACCGCCGGTTGACTTATCTGGTGGGTGACGGGCGGGTGACGTTCACCATGGCGGGAACCGAGGTGCGGGTCATTCCCGGCGAGCTGGGTGAGTTGCCGATGCTGCGGGGTTTTGATGACGCCGAGTTGCTGGGTGCATTGGCGGGCCAGTTCGTGCAGCGGGAGGTCACGGCCGGCGACACGCTCGTGGAGGCGGGCCAGCCGGCTGATCAGCTGTTCCTCATCGCCCATGGCAAGGTCAACAAGATCGGTCCTGGGGAGTTCGGCGAGCCGGCAGTGCTGGATTTGCTGGTCGACGGGGACTATTTCGGTGATCGGGAGCTGGCGGAGTCACTGGGTACCGGGTCCCCAGACACCTGGGGCTACAGCGTCCGGGCGGTGACCGCCTGCACGGTACTGGCGCTGCCCCAGCAGGCGTTCGAGGAGGCAGTCGGCCAGTCCGAGACATTGCGGATTCACCTCGAGCGGTTCCGGGCCGACGCCCGAAAGCCGCAGAACAAACACGGCGAGGCCGCCATCGAGGTGACCTCGGGCCATGCGGGGGAGCCCGAGCTGGCGGCGACTTTCGTCGATTACGAGATCGCACCCCGGGAGTATGAACTGAGCGTGGCGCAGACTGTGCTGCGGGTGAGCACCCGGGTAGCGGATCTGTACAACAAGCCGATGAACCAGGTCGAGGAGCAGTTGCGGTTGACCATTGAGGCGCTGCGGGAACGGCAAGAGCACGAGATGATGAACAACCGCGACTTCGGGCTCCTGCACAACGCCGACGTCAAACAGCGCATCACCACCCGCGCCGGGCCCCCCACCCCCGATGACCTCGACGAACTGCTCACCCGAAGGAGAAAGACGAGGTTTTTCCTGGCCGATCCCCGCACCATCGCCGCATTCGGCCGAGAATGCAACCGCCGAGGAATCTATCCACAGAACGTCGACGTCGACGGCCATATGGTGATGTCCTGGCGCGGCGTACCAATTCTGCCCTGCAACAAGATCCCCATCACCAAGACTCGCACCAGCTCCATTCTCGCACTCCGCACTGGCGTGGAAGACGAAGGCGTGATCGGCCTGCATCAGACCGGTATCCCCGATGAGGTCCAGCCCGGGCTGAACGCGCGCTTCATGGGGATCAACGACAAGGCCATCATCTCCTACCTCGTCAGCGCCTATTACTCCGTGGCCGTCCTGGTTCCCGACGCGCTCGGCATCCTCGAAAACGTCGAAATAGACCGATAGGAGGAGGGGCAGGATCATGACCACCATTGACGTGAAGACCGAGGGCCGGTCGGCGCGCGAGGTACTCGCGTGGAGCCGAGCTACTATCGAACCCGCCCTGCGCGCGGCGGTCGACACCTTGCCCTCTTCGATGCGGCGCATCGCCGGCTACCACTTCGGCTGGTGGAACGAGCACGGCCAGCTATACCCGGCCCCAGAAAACGGCACTGGCGGCAAAGCGATCCGCCCCGCGCTGGCACTGCTGAGCACCCAGGCCGTCGGCGGGGTTCCGACCACCGCGGTACCGGCCGCAGTGGCGGTAGAGCTGGTGCATAACTTCTCGCTCCTGCACGACGACGTACTGGACGGTGACGTCACCCGCCGCCACCGCCCTACGGCGTGGAGCGTGTTCGGTCTCAATGCGGCGATCCTGGCCGGCGACGCGCTGCTGACGTTGGCCTTCGACGTGCTCGCCGCTAGCGGGCACCCAGCCACCACAGACGCGACACGAATGCTCAGCGCCGCGGTCCAGGATCTGATAGACGGCCAGAGCGCGGACCTGGATTTCGAGCAACGCGCGCAGGTCGAGCTGGCCGAGTGCGTGCGTATGGCCGAGCGAAAGACCGGTGCCCTGATTGAGTGCGCCTGCGCGGTGGGCGCCGCATTCGGAGGGGGCAGCCCGGGGCAGGTCGAGCATTTCCGCCGCTTCGGAGCGCATCTGGGCTTGGCGTTCCAGCACGTGGACGATCTTCTGGGCATCTGGGGAGACCCGGCCGTGACCGGCAAGCCCGTCTACTCGGACCTGCGCAGCCGTAAGAAGTCCCTTCCGGTAGTGGCAGCCCTGAACTCAGGCACCCTGACCTCGGGAACCGTGGCCGAGCCCGAACTGGCCGAGCTCTACCACCGCGAGGCGCCGCTATCCGATACCGACCTGGTTCACGCAGCGAAACTGATCGACATTGCGGGCGGCCGAGCCTGGAGCCAAACCCAGGTCGATGACCTGCTGGCGCAGGCGATGCGCGACCTGGAATCAGCAAGCCCGACATCCAGAGCCGCCCGAGAGTTAGACGCGCTGTCCCGGCTGGCCACTCACCGTGACAACTGAGCTCCGCCGAGTCGCTAGGAGGCACCCAGATGTCGGTCACCGCAAACAGCCCCGCTGGAGCCCGCACCGTCCTGCTCGCCTCGCCTCGGTCGTTCTGCGCCGGGGTCGAACGTGCCATTGCCGTCGTGGAGCAACTGCTGGACCAACGGAGCGACCCGATCTATGTGCGCAAGCAGATCGTGCACAACATCCACGTGGTGGCCGATCTCCAGGCGCGCGGCGCAGTGTTCGTCGACGAGCTGGACGACGTTCCCGACAAGGCCACGGTGGTGTTCTCTGCCCACGGGGTGTCACCGGCGGTGCAGGCTGAGGCGGCAGACCGGGGGCTGGAGGTGATCGACGCGACGTGCCCGCTGGTGACCAAGGTGCATGCCGAGGCCCGGCGGTTCGCCGCCCGCGGTGACACCGTGGTCCTGATCGGCCACGCCGGGCACGAGGAGGTCGAAGGCACCTTGGGTGAGGCGCCGGATCAGACGGTTCTGGTGCAGACTGCCGACGAGGTCGCGGAGCTGGAGGTCACCGACCCGGCACGGGTGTCGTATCTGACGCAGACCACCCTGGCTGCGGACGAGACCACCGAGATCGTCGAGGCGCTGCGGGCCCGGTTCCCGGCGCTGCGGAGCCCGGGGTCCGACGATATCTGTTACGCCACGACGAACCGCCAGGATGCGCTCAAGGCCATCGCCGAAGAGTCGGATCTGGTGCTCGTGGTCGGTTCGGCGAACTCCTCCAACTCGGTGCGGCTGGTGGAACTCGCGAACCGCCACGGCATCCCCAGCTACCTCATCGACGACCCCAGCGACATCCGCCCCGAATGGCTGGACGGGGTTGGGGTGGTCGGGTTGACCGCGGGTGCCTCGGCCCCACCCCGGCTGGTCGAGGCTGTCATTGCCGCCCTGGCCGAGCTGGGACCGGTCACCGTGGTTGAACGCGAGACCACCCGCGAGACCGTCCACTTCACCCTGCCCGCCGCGGTGCGGCGATCGTGAGCCTGCTCGGCCGCATCACCGGGCCAGCCGACCTCACCGGACTGTCCACCGCGGCTCTTGCTGTGCTGGCCGAGGAAATCCGCGCCTTTCTGATTGACAAGGTTTCCGGCGCCGGCGGGCACCTGGGACCGAACCTGGGTGCAGTCGAGTTGACCATCGCCGTGCACCGGGTGTTCGACTCACCCCAGGACGTCCTGCTGTTCGACACCGGGCATCAGGCCTACGTACACAAGATCCTCACCGGCCGGTGCGCCGAGTTCGACTCCCTGCGCCAAGCCGGCGGTCTGTCCGGCTACCCGTCCCGGGCCGAGTCCGTCCACGACGTCATCGAGAACTCGCACGCCTCCACCGCCCTGTCCTACGCCGACGGCCTGGCCAAGGCGTTCGCGCTGCGGGGCGGCGCCAACCGGCGGGTCGTCGCGATCGTCGGCGACGGGGCGCTGACCGGCGGCATGTGCTGGGAAGCGCTCAACAACATCGGCGCGGCCCCGGACCGGCCCGTGATCGTCGTGCTCAACGACAATGGTCGCTCCTACTCACCCACCGTCGGTGGGCTCGCCCGCCACCTCGCTGAACTGCGTCAATCCAGTGTGGACCGGCGCACGCTGTTCGAGGATCTCGGGCTGGACTACCTCGGACCGGTCGACGGGCATGACCTCACCGACGTCGAGAACGCCCTGCGACGGGCCAGCAAGCTGAGCCGTCCCGTCGTGGTGCACTGCATCACCCGCAAGGGCAAGGGGTACCCGCCGGCCGAGCAGGACGAGGTCGACTGCCTGCACACCGTCGGCGTCATCGATCCCAGCACCGGCTGCCCCCGCTCGGTCGGCAAGCCGACCTGGACCTCGGTGTTCGCCGAGGAGATCACCGCGATCGGCGCCGACCGTGACGACGTGGTGTGCCTGACCGCGGCGATGCGCCACCCCACCGGCCTCGGCACCTTCGCCGCGAGGTTCCCGCACCGGGTGTTCGATGTCGGGATCGCCGAGCAGCACGCCGTCACCTCCGCCGCCGGGCTAGCCCTCGGCGGCCTGCACCCCGTGGTCGCCGTCTACTCCACGTTCTTGAGCCGGGCCTTCGACCAACTGCTCATGGACGTCGCCCTGCACCAGCTACCGGTCACCTTCGTGCTGGATCGGGCCGGGATCACCGGGCCGGACGGGCCCAGTCACCACGGCATGTGGGACGCCTCGGTCCTGCCGGTCGTGCCCGGCCTGCGTCTTGCCGCGCCCCGGGACTGTGCACGGCTGCGCGAACTGCTTCGCGAAGCCGTCGACACCGCCGACGGGCCCACCGTGATCCGCTACCCGAAGGCCACCGCAGGTCCGGACATCCCCGCCATCGGCAGGGTCGGGCAGTGCGACATCCTCCGTGACGACCCCGCTGCGGTGGGTTTGCTGGTCGCCGTCGGATCGCTGGCCGGGCCCTGCCTGGCCGCTGCTGATGAGCTCGCCGCCCACGACGTGCCGGTCACCGTGATCGACCCGCGCTGGATCGCGCCGCTGGACCCGGCTCTGCTCAGGATGGCGGGCGCGCACCGCCTAGTGCTGACCGTCGAGGAAACCACCACCACCGGAGCGCTCGGCGCCCGGATCGCCCAGGCGCTGGCCGCGGCCGGAGCGGACACCTGTGCAGCCACCTTCGCCCTGCCGCCCCGGTTCCTGCCGCACGCCTCGCGCGATCAGATCCTGCGCGCTCACGGCCTGGATGCGGCCGGCATCGCCACCGCCGTCCTCAAACGGCTCGCCAGCACACACCGGGGGAAGGTCACTTCCAAGGAGATGTGATGACAACTGTCGAACTGGGCATGCCGGCACCACCGAGCCAGCCGGCTCTGCGGCGCCGAGCATCCCGCCAGGTCATGGTCGGCGGCGTGCCCGTCGGCGGCGACGCACCCGTCTCGGTCCAGTCCATGACCACCACCCGCACCTGCGACATCGACGCCACGCTGCAACAGATCGCCGAGCTCACCGCGACCGGTTGCCAGATCGTGCGGGTCGCGGTCCCCAGCCAGGACGACGCCGACGCGCTGGCTGCGATCGCCGCCAAGTCGCAGATCCCGGTCATCGCCGACATCCACTTCCAACCCCGATACGTCTTCGCCGCCATCGACGCCGGCTGCGCCGCGGTCCGCGTCAACCCCGGCAACATCAAGAAGTTCGACGACAAGGTCGAACAGATCGCTGCGGCCGCCGCCGGCGCGGGTGTGCCGATCCGCATCGGGGTCAACGCCGGCTCCCTGGACCCCCGGCTGCTGGCCAAACACGGCCACGCCACCCCCGAAGCGCTGGTCGAATCCGCGTTGTGGGAATGCTCCCTGTTCGAAGAGCACGGGTTCCGCGACATCAAGATCTCCGTCAAACACCACGACCCGCTCGTCATGATCGCCGCCTACCGGCAGCTGGCGCAGCGCTGCGACTACCCGTTACACCTCGGCGTCACCGAGGCTGGACCACGCTTCCAGGGCACCATCAAGTCCGCCGTGGCCTTCGGTGTCCTGCTCGCCGAGGGGATCGGCGACACCATCCGGGTGTCGCTGTCCGCCCCACCCGTCGAGGAAGTGAAGGTCGGCAACCAGATCCTCGAATCCCTCGGCCTGCGCCCCCGCCAACTGGAGATCGTGTCCTGCCCCTCCTGCGGGCGCGCCCAGGTCGACGTCTACACCCTCGCCGAGCAAGTCACCGCTGCGTTCGACGGCTTCCCCGTCCCGCTGCGCGTCGCCGTCATGGGCTGTGTCGTCAACGGCCCCGGCGAAGCCCGCGAAGCCGACCTCGGCGTCTCCGCCGGCAACGGCAAGGGCCAGATCTTCGTCCGCGGCAAGGTCATCAAGACCGTCCCGGAAAGCGAGATCGTCCAAACCCTCATCGACGAAGCCCTCCAAAGAGACTGGTCAAGTCCGTCCTGAAGGAAGCGAGGTTGATGCCGGATCAACACATCGATGACAGATCAACACAATGCACAGAATGGAGAAATATCATGGGTTCTTCTTCGATTCCTACTGGAACGAAGGTCGACGTCTACTTTCTGTCGGATTCTACTGGAAGTATGGGAAGCCAGCTGGATTCGGTGAAAAAGAACGCGTCGTCGATCTTAGAGAAGGTGCGCGCGACGGGGGCCGACGTGCAGTTCGGGGTCGGCAACTACAAAGACTTCAGCGACGGTGGCAAGGTCTTCAGCCCGCAGCAGACCGTGACAGCGGATCTCGGGTCGGTCGCCACGGCCATCAACGAGTGGGACGCCGGTGGTGGAGGCCATGACATCCCTGAGGCTCAGCTGTATGCCCTCGATCAGCTGGCAACCCGGGACGACATCGGTTGGCGGTCTGGGGCACAGCGCATCGTGGTCTGGTTCGGTGACGCCCCCGGCCATGACCCGATCTGTAAAGCCATCTCCGGCTTGTCGTATGACATCACCGAGGAGTCGGTTACCCGCAAGCTCAAGGACCAGCGCATCCGGGTGGCTGCCTTGAGCACCCCCTCGGGGTTGGATCACGATCCCCGAAAGTCCGCACAGAGCTACGTGTCCCAGTGCGGTGAACCTGGGGGGAGACCGGGTCAGGCGACCAGGATCGCGACAGCGACCGGGGGTTCCCACACCACAGGTGTCGGCACCGACGCGATCGCGGACACCATCGTCGAGCGGGTGCACACCCAGATCAGCCATGCCCCACTGCGCGGGCCGCTCCTCAGCTGGGGCGCGCATGACTGCGGAGCACTCGGGCACGGCAACCAGAACCGGAACGTTCCTGTTGGGGTGGACGGTGACCTGACCGACATCACCTCCGTCGCAGCCGGCCATTATTGCAGCGCGGTGGCACTTGCCGACGGCACGGTGCGAACCTGGGGACGCGGCGACTGGGGTCAGCTCGGCAACGGCACCCTGACGAATAGCTCAGTTCCGGTGCAGCCTCCAGATGTCGATGGCGTGCGAGGTCTCCGCGGACGAAGCCTCGCAGTGTCGTGGTACATGTTGGCGATTCGTGACGGTGCGGTGTGGTCGTGGGGAGCCAACGACTACGGCCAGCTTGGGGACGGCACCACCCACGGCGCCGTCCCCACCACGCGGCGCAAGACGCTGGCAACGGACATGACCACTCCCATCACGGAGGTGGCGAACGGCGAACACCACAGCTTGGCGCTCGACGCAGATGGCAGGGTCTGGGCGTGGGGCAAGAATTCCGAGGGCCAACTCGGCACAGGTGATAAAGAACGGAAAGACAGGCCGGTTCAGGTGGCCGGTCTCGGCAAGATCACAGCCATTGCCGCTGGCTGGAATTTCAGCCTGGCGCTCGATGAGGACGGCACCGTATGGGCCTGGGGGCACGGCTGGTGTGGTGTGCTCGGCAATGGTAAAGACGAAAAGGACAGTTCCACACCGGCGCGGGTCAGGGCTGTCGGGGATGTCGGTCCACTCAAGCACGTCGCCGCCATCGCCGCCGGTTATCCACATTGCTTGGCGTTGCTCAACGACGGGACCGTGGCTGCGTGGGGCTCGGACGTGGAGGGCCAGGGCGGTTACTCCCAAGGAGGGAGGGTTCACCCTACGCCGCAGAAGGTGCACGCGGTCGGCTCCAAGAACGAGGATGGCAAGGAACTCACCGATGTCATCGCACTAGCCGCCGGCTGGTATCACAGCCTTGCCCTCCTGGCGGACGGTACCGTGGCAGCCTGGGGATTGAACGACTATGGCCAACTGGGTGACGGTACCAACACCAAACAACCTACGCCGGTCAAGGTCATAGATCCCACAGACAAGACCAAGGAGTTGTCCGGTGTGAGGTCCATCGCCGCAGGATGGAGACATAGAGGGTTATTCAGGCGGCCGTGTAGAAGTGCAGGCCGATTACAGCTGAGATGGTTGTCGCGAATGTTGCAAGGGGGCGACGGTAGTCGGTGTGCATGATTCTCCAGGTCTTGAAGTTTGCGATGGTC
>JBOHGH010000009.1:0-63212 GCA_050699975.1 Pseudonocardiaceae bacterium
GGCCGCCAGCGCGCCGACCCGCCGCGCCGCGGCTTCGACCTCGGCCGGGTTTGCCCGCGGCGCGCCGTATCCGATGTTGCCCGCGACGTCGCCGCGGAACAGATGCGCCTCCTGCGGCACCACACCCAGCCGGTGGTGAAACGCCGCCGGGTCGTAACGCCGCAGATCCACTCCGTCGACCAGCACCGTCCCTGCAACCGGGTCATAGAACCGGGCCAGCAGCTTGACCAGGGTGGACTTTCCTGCCCCGGTGGCCCCTACCAGTGCGACGGTCTCACCTGGCGCGATCCGCAGTGACACCCCCGCCAGCGCGGGTTGCGCAGCGCCCGGGTAGCAGAAGGTGACGTCACGCAGCTCCAGCTCGCCGCGCAATCGAGCGGGCACCGGCACCGCATCCGCACCCGGGGCGGGCACCGAGGTCGGTGTGTGCAGCAGGTCCCGGATGCGTCGCAACCCGACTGCGGCCTGCTGGTAGCTGTCGAAGACCTGGGACAGCTGTTGTACGGGCGCGAAGAACAACCCCAGGTAGAGCAGGAATGCGACGAGCACGCCAGGGGTGACGGTGCCCGCAGCGACCCGGGACGCCGCAACACCCAGCACCGCGGCATGCGCCAGGTCGGAGAGCATCGCGACGAACGGGAAGTAGGTGGCGATATAGCGCTGAGCGCGCAGCCGGGTGCGCCGGTAGGCGTCACTGCGAGCGGCGAAGTCCTGGGCCGAGCGTCGCTCCCGGGTGAACGCCTGCGCCACCCGGACGCCGGAGACGTTTTCCTGCAGGTCGGCGTTGACCTCGCTGATCTGCTCCCGAGCCTGCGTATAGGCCACCGACGACCGTCGCCGGAACACCACAGTGGCCGCGATCAGCACTGGCAGGCTGAACATCGCCACCACCGCGAGACCGGTGTCGGTGAGCAGGAGCGCGGTGGCCACCCCGACCACGGTGAGGATGCTGATCAGCGCCGTGGACAGTCCGGTTTGCAGGAATGTGGACAGCGCATCCACGTCGGTGGTCATCCGGGTCATGATCCGACCGGCCATCTCGCGCTCGAAATAGTCCAGCCCGAGCCGCTGCAGGTGCGCGAAGCTGCGCACCCGCAGCAGGTAGAGCAGCGTCTCACCGGCTCGTGCCGCGACCACCGTCTGGGCTGCCATGACGAGCCAGTCGGCGACGATCACCCCGAGCCCGACGAGAACCGCGACGGCCAGCAGGTCTGGCGATTGGCGGGTGATGGCGTCGACGGTGAGCCCACCCAGCGCCGGAAACGCCACGGTCGCCAGCGCGTCGAGCCCGACCAGGACGGCGGTGACGGACAGCCATCCGCGCACCGGTCGCAGCAACCGCCCGAGCCGGAAGTTCGGGTCCGGTGCGGTCGGATCGGTCCCGTCGAGGTGAACCTGGGCGGTTGCCGGAGGTAGTGCGGCCACTGCCGCGAACAGTTCGGGGGTCGGCCCGACGCTGCCCACCATGCTGCTCATTCCGCCTCGCACGTCGCCCGCTGCAGATCGAGCGGGCTGAGTGGACTGGGAACTGCCGTTGGATCCATCCGTTGTCTCGGTCGGCGCGCCGGGCGGCCACAGCTGCGCGGTGACGCCGTCCGGTCCAGGTTGCAGTCCCACCGATGTGACGGATGTCGCAGTTTCGATCACGTCGCCAGGGCCGGCGAGCAGCGCGCGGAACAGCGCGCATCGAGCGGTCAGCTCGGCCTGGGTTCCGACGTCGACCACGCGGCCGCCGTCGAGCACCGCGACCCGGTCGGCCAGCGCGAGTGAGGAGCGGCGGTGGGCGATGAGCAGGGTGGTGCGTTGCGCGGTCACCGTGCGCAGCGTGGCGTGGATGGCCGCCTCAGTGGTCGCGTCGACCGCGGAGGTCGCATCGTCGAGCACCAATATCCGCGGGTTCGACAGCAGTGCCCTGGCCAGCGCGATCCGCTGGCGCTGGCCACCGGACAGGGTCAGGCCGCGCTCGCCGACGCGGGTGTCGTAGCCCTGCGGCAGTGCGGGGATGAAATCGTGTGCCGCGGCGGCCTGGGCCGCTCGGTGCACCTCCACATCGGTGGCGTCCGGGCATCCGTAGGCGATATTGGCCCGTACCGTGTCGGAGAACAGGAAGGCCTCCTCGAACACCATCCCCACCGCGCGGCGCAGCGACGCCAAGCGCAGCCGCCGCACGTCGATGGTGTCGCCGGGTGGACCGATCCGGATCGCACCCTGCTGCGCCTCGTAGAAGCGGGGCAGCAGGAGGGAGACGGTGGACTTGCCCGAGCCGGCGGTGCCCACCAGCGCCAGCGTCTCGCCCGGCTCGACGAACAGGGACACCCCGTCGAGCACCGGCTCGCTGCGCGCGTAGCCGAACCGCACCCCGTCCAGTTGCACCGCCAATGGCCCGTCCGGGACATCCATCGCGTCCGGTGCGTCCCGCACGTCGGGCTGGGAGTCGATCAGCTCGTGGACCCGCTCCACACCCGCCCGGGCAAGCTGGGCACTGACCACCAGGCTTGCGATCATCCGGGCCGGGCTGACGAGCATCGCCAGATACGCAGCGAACGCCACGAAGGTTCCCAGACTGATCGTCCCGTTCAGGGCAAGCGTGCCGCCCAGGGCGAACACCCCGACCTGGCCCAGCGAGGGCAATGCGGTCAGGGTGGGGGCGAACGTGGCGGTCAGGCGCGCCGAGCGCATCCGTTCGGCGAACAGGCGCCGGGCCCGGTCCTCGAGCTCGGACACCGCGCGGGCCTCCTGGCCGAAACCCTTCACCACCCGTACCCCGGTGACGGTCTCCTCGACGTGCTCGGCGATGTCGGCAGCGCGCTGCTGGGCCGACCAGGTCGCCGGGAACAACGTGCGCCGGGTCCGGGCCGTGAACAACCCCGCAGCCGGCACCACCACCAGCGCGATCACCGTGAGCAAGGGAGAAAGCCAGAGCATCGCGACCAGCGCGACGGCGAAGAGCACCAGCATGCCCGCCACCAGCGGCACCAGCGACAGCAGACCCTGCACCAGCTGCAGATCGGAGATCGCCCGGGACACGACCTGCCCGGTACGCAGGGCATCCTGCTTGGAACCGTCGAGCTTCTGCACCGCGCGGAACACGGCGCGGCGCAGGTCGTGCTGTACCGCCAGGGACAGCCACCCGCCGAGATAGCGGCGCGCGAAGGCGGTCCCGAACCGCAGCAGCGCCACCCCGACCAGCGCCGCGACCAGCCAGCCCAGCCGCTGTGTGGTGCCGGCCACCGCATCGTCCACCGCGACCCGGGTGAGCAACGGGATGGTGGCCTCCATCCCGACCCCGACTCCGGACGCGAGCAGCGCTGCCACGCTGAGGTAGGGGTGGCGCCAGCACGCCGTCGCGAGCCGGCGAATCCAGCCGCGCCGGTTCGCCTTGTTCTGCTCAGCCACGATCGTCAGGTTAGGCGGCAACCCCGACAGCGGGGGCGAGAGAAACGATCAAGCTCGGGGGTGCTCGCCTCGCCGCAGGTGGGGCATGGCGGCCGCGTGCTCGGTCACCTCGGTCCGAGGCATCACCGCGTTGCCGGCCTCGTTGCGCGGGGAGACGTTCTCCACGGTGGCCTGATCGGCGGCAGGAACGCCCAGCTGGCGCGGCACCACCAGCACCTGGCGCGGTCGACGGAACGGATGGGACTTCGGAGCGGAGCGCTCGATCGGCTCCGTCCCGTCACCGATGAGGTGCCGGTGCGCGGTCACCCACACTTCGCAGGGCCAGCGACGACGGCGCAGCCAGCCCGAGCACACCGGGCAGCGACCCGTGGGGTCCGGCTGGTGTTCGATGAGCAGCTCCCGCCATCCGTCGGTGATGGTCCGGATGTGCTTGCGCGCTACCGGTCCCGACAGCGCCGCACCTGCCCGGACGGCCATCTCCTCGACCGCCGCTAGTCGCTCCAACACCGCGCGCCGCACCCGACGGTCCACCAGCCCACCTCCTCGTCGCCCCCCGACCACTCGAGGGCGAACCTGTCAGGCATAACGACCCGGCCCAAACGTCGTCACGCCTCAGAGCATTGTTCTACCGGACTTCGCTCGTGGACTTAACCCTTCCGCAACGGCGTCACCCCTTCACCGAGCCGCACACGCCAGATCCACCCCCAGTGGTGGGCGGCCGAGGCTGACGAGGCCAAAATGGCTGAGTTCCCACCGCACTGAGATCGAAGCCGAGGAGGACGCCATGCGCGTCGAGGTGGACCCGAACATCTGCGAGGGCCACGGTCAGTGCAACGCGGTCGCGCCTGAGGTCTATGACCTCGACGACGACGGGTACTGCCTGATCCGTAACCCGGAGGTCGAGCCAGATCTGGAGCACCACGCCGAGGAAGGCGCCCTGGCCTGCCCAGTGCGGGCCATCACCGTCACGCGCTGACTGTGCCCACGGTCGGGCCGTGACGCCCCGCCCGCACGTTCTTGTCTCGGTGGCGATGTCCCTCGACGGTTACATCGACGACATGCGGGATGCCCGGTTGCTGCTGTCCAACCAGGAGGACGTCGACCGGGTCGACGAGGTGCGCGCCGGCGTCGATGCCATCCTGGTCGGAGCGAACACGATCCGGCGTGACAACCCTGCGCTGCTGGTCCGCTCCGTCGAGCGTCAGGAGCAGCGGATCCGGCGTGGCCTGGCTGCCCACCCCATGAAGGTCACGCTCACTGGTCGCGGGGATCTGGACGCCACCGCACGGTTCTTCTCCTGCGGCGACAGCGACAAGCTCGTCTACACCCGCGATCCGGTCGCGCCGGCGCTTCGCGAGGAGCTCGGGGATGTCGCGACCGTGGTGGCAGCCGGAGAGCCGGTCGACGTGGGCGTGGTGCTGGATGACCTCGGCACGCGCAAGGTCGAGCGCCTGATGGTCGAGGGCGGGGGCCGTGTCTACACGCAGTTCCTGAGCACGGGTCTTGTGGACGAGCTTCACCTCGTGATTGCGCCGTTCTTCGTCGGCGATCGTGATGCCCCCCGGTTCGTGCATCCCGGTCGGTTCCCCCAGAACCCCGAGCATCCGATGACACTCGCCCAGACCCGGCAGATAGGGGACCTCGTCCTGCTCCGCTACCTCGCCACCACCACCGGCCGATGACGGGCGATCAGGACCGCGGGTATCTGCAGCATGCGATCGAACTCGCCCAGCGCTGCCCCCGGTCGCGAACCGCGTTCTCGGTGGGCGCAGTGATCATCGACGCCGATGGCGTCGTGCTCGCCACCGGTTACTCCCGTGAGACCGATCCGCACGACCATGCTGAGGAGGCCGCGCTGGGCAAGCTCGGGGCCGATGACAGCCGGCTGCACGGGGCCACCCTCTATAGTTCGCTCGAACCGTGCAGCACCCGCGCTTCGCGACCCGGCAGCTGCACTGAGCTCATCCTCGCCACCCCGATCCCGCGGATCGTATTCGCCTGGCGCGAGCCCGACCTGTTCGTCGACTGCCAGGGCGCCGAACTCCTCCGCGCCGATGGCCGGGAAGTTGTGGAGGCACCCGAGCTCGCCTATCTGGTGCGCCGTACCAACCAACACCTGCTTGAGCCCTGAGCGCTGGCCGCGGCGGTCACGGATAGTACGGTCTCCGGGTTGGGAGGAGGGATCCGTCACCGTGAGCAGCGTCGAGCAGAGCCGGTCCCAGTGAGGCGCGGTGCTGTTCTGGTGGCCGCGCTGGGAGTGCTCGTCGCTGGCTGCGGCTCGCAGGTGCCGGGGGTTCCCGCGCCGCCCGCGGTGGCCGATGCCAGCAAGGTCGATATGTGCACCATTCTGTCCGACACGGAGTTGGGCGGGCTCGGCATCAAGCAGGACACCCGCGAGCCGTTCGATGAGGTGGGCGTGGTCGGCTGCGGGTGGGTGGGCGAGCCGTTCACACTGAGCCTGGACCGGGACAAGCACACTCTCGCTTCGTATCAGGATCTCCGGCGTGATGCGGCATTCGTCAGCTTCGCAGACAACACGGTGAACGGCCGGGCCGGGACGCAACTCGTGCTGGACCGTGGCGGCTCGCAGTGCACGCAGTTGATGGACGGCGGCCCGGTGTCGCTGACGGTGAGTGTGGCAGCGTCGTCGGACTTGGGCCCGCCGATCGATGCCTGTGCCGAGGCGTTGCGGATCGCCCAGATGATCGAGCCTCGGTTGCCCAAAGCGGGAAAGAAATGACCTGACGGCTCAGGACCGTGCCTTGTGATCTTCCAGCTGCCACCACGCGACGTTTAAGCGCTGATTCAGGGCAAAACTAAAAGCACGATAAACGGTGCACTGCGGCCGCCTATATCCGAGCCGCCATGTCCACCTCGTCCGCCCGCAGGATTGGCACTGGCCCCATTTGTTGACACGGTGCTGCCGTAGCAACGTGAGTGCGCCCGCAAGCAAACGGACCGCCTGCTCTTCGAGTGCCGCTGGAGCTATTGGCTCTTTGCTTCGGAGCTGGTCGGCCAGCTTCTCAAGATACTCTAAAAGTAGCCGATTCCGTGTTTCCCAAACGTCGCTCACGGCTCCCAATGAGGCTCTACGGTATGCGCCGGAAGGGTCAGCGGTTCGTTGGCAAGAACCTCACCCTCTATGACCGTTCCAGCCGCCTCGCTGGCTCGGTGCTGTAACCGTTCACCGATGGTAATCAGACGCCGTGCGTAGTGGTTTCTGTTCGGCTGCGCTCGCGCTGTCGTCCATGATGCGCATGGCCAGCGGCGCCATAGCAGTGTTGATCTGAGCCAGCTCGGCCAGTAGCTCCCGGTCCTCTCGAATCACAGGGCGTCATCCTGATCACCGCTCGGCGTGAGATCAGTACTCCCGAAAGGCCCTGCCAGCTCTCGCCGCAGTGGCACGGCGTCGGCCGGACTCTGATACGCGCTTGGTCTATCCCGCCAACCTTCGAGGAACAGAGATCCGTGGCCCATGTCGGCCGCGAGCACCGTGGGCGGCACGACCGTACCCGGCCGGATGCTGCGCCTGCTGCCGCGCTGCTGTGGCTCCTGACCATCACCGTGACGCTGGTTGTCGGTGCCATAATGCGGATGGTTGCCCTCGTGCTCCACGTGCTCAGATCCGAAAATGGAGTCGGGGACGGCGAGCTGGACCACCGGCTCGGCGTGCCTGTGTCGCGGAGCCGGGACGGGGGGAAGCCGTGGTCAGGCGGCGGGTTCGAGGGTGACCTTGTAGCCCAGTGCTTCGAGTTGGCGGATGTGGTTGCGTTTCTTGCGTTCCGGGCCGATGCGGTTGTCGTAGAAGTCGGAGCCCAGGTCGTGGAAGCGGGCCTCGGGGTCAGACAGCAGGTGCCAGACGATGACCACCACCAACGTCTTGGTACATCGTGTGTCAGCGTTAGCGGATATGCAAAGCGGCGGCCGGGTCATTGAGGCCGCTGCCGACATTCCCTACGGTGATCTCATGCACCTTCCCCGCGAGCGCCGGGCCAGCCACCTGCTCGATGTAACACGCGGGTATCTCCAGGCCGGACAGCGCGAGCAGGCCTCCGCCACCCTCCTCGATGCTGACCAGTTCGCCCCCGCAGAGGTTCGCTGCCGTCACCTGACCAAGCTCATCATTACCGATATCGTCCGTAGCTACCCGCGTGGCTTAACCCCAATGGCCGGTGTCGTGAAGTTGGCGCGAGCGGTCGGGGTCGCGGTGTGAGCGATCAACAAGAACTGTCTCAGCGGGTGCTCTACATCATCACCTGTGCGACGCCCGCTGCGCGCGACATCGGCAAACTGGTTACTTTGGCGCAGGTATCAGACTGGAAGCCGTTCGTGATCGCCACGCCATCGGCGCTGCGATTTATTGACCAGCCCGCACTCGAAGCTCAAACCGGCTACCCCGTGCGATCAGAATACAAGGAACCGGGCACGCCGGACGTGTTGCCGCCAGCCGACGCCATAGTAGTGGGTGGCGCTAGCTTCAACACCATCAACAAGTGGGCAGCCGGGATCTCTGACACGCTGGCGCTGGGGCTACTGACTGAGGGCATCGGCCTTGGTCTGCCCCTCGCGGCGCTGCCATTCCTGAACGCCGCCCAAGCGGCGCACCCAGCTTTCGGTCGTAGCGTCAAGGAGCTGCGCGAAGCTGGCGTGAAGGTCCTGCTGGGACCGGAAGGCTATGAACCGCACGTGCCGCACCAAGGCTCAAAGTATCTGGCGCGATACCCGTGGCACGCTGTCTTAGTAGCGGTAGAGACTGGCAAGGCATAAGCTTGCATGACCGACGGAATCAATGTCGTGACACATGCCGCCTCCAAAAATTACTATATAGTGGAAGATAATATGCGGATTGCTCGAATACGTCCTTGTCGGCTGTCTCCCACTGGCGCCCACTACGATCCGTAGCGCTCACCTTGCGTAGTCGTTGTCGGGGAGCTGCGGGTACTGCGGAAGAGGTTGACCTCGCGGCGTACCGTGGGACGACCCTCGTCCCATTTCCGGTGACTGGCGGTACCGCCGACGCATGTACGAGCGGGCGCAGGACGACGCGCGGTTGCGCCGGTGCATATCCGGCGAGTACTTCGAGTTCCTGGGCTCTTGTCGGAATGCGGAGCAGTTCGTCGAGATGGTCAGGAACTAGTTTCGCTAGAACGAGTGATAACCGGGGTTGTCAGACACACGAGTTTTGTCGGTGTGCCCGTCTAGCGTCGGGGGCATGTCGACGGTGACTGGGTGGCAAGCGAGTGATCAGGAGCTGCTGGCCGAGCTCCGGGCGCTCGAAGCCCGCTTGCACTCGACATGGGCAGACGTGTTGTCGGTGGTGGCCGAGGTCGATTCTCGTGGGACAGCCGCGACCGTGGGGTATGGCACGACGGTGGAGCTGGTACGGGCAGTGGCGCGAGTATCGCGGGGTGAGGCGCGGGCTCGGGTGTCGGCCGCGGCCGACGTGCTACCTGGGCGCGGATTGGGCGGCGCACCGGTACAGCCGCGGCTACAGGCTACTGCGGCGGCGGTGGCGGAGCATGCGATCGGCGCCGCGGACGTTGCGGTGATCCGCTCAGTGCTGGCCCGCATCCCCCCGCATCTTGGCGACGAGCAGCGGGCTGAGGTGGAGGCGGAGTTGGCCCGCCAGGCCCGCACGCTGGATGCCGGGCAGTTGGCGGTGTTGGGCAAGCGGATCCTGGCCTATCTGGATCAGGACGGCCGCCCGCCCGCCGACACCCCTGAGATTCGCCGGCGGCTGACCTTCAGCGACCGGGACGGGGGCTATGAGCTGCGGGGATGGCTCGATCGTGAGGCAGCCGAGATCGTTCGGTCGGCGTTGAGTCCGTTGGCCGCACCGCGCCCGGTTACCGATACCGAGGTTGACCTGCGCGACGCGGCGCAGCGTGATGCCGATGCCCTGGTCGAACTCGCTGCGCGCGCTCTGGACGCCGGTGAGTTGCCCACCGAGGGCGGTGAACGCCCGCAGGTCGTGGTGACGGTGAGCCTGGCCGTGCTGCAGGGCCGGATCGGGTCAGCGTCGCTGGCCTTCGGCGGCCCGATCAACGCCGACGTGGCCCGCCGTATCGCCTGCGACGCGCAGGTGATCCCGATGGTGTTGGGCGCCCGGGGTGAGCCGCTGGACGTCGGGCGCGCCAGTCACGCGGTGCCGGCGGCGATCCGGCGCGCGGTGGTCGTTCGGGATGGCGGTTGTGCTTTCCCTGGATGTTCTGCACCTGCCCGCTGGTGCGATATTCATCATGTCGTCCATTGGGCCGACGGCGGCCTGACCAGCGTCGCGAACTGCGTTGCGCTGTGCGGCCGGCATCATCGACTCGTCCACCATTCCGCCTGGCGGATCGAGATGACCGGCGGTATTCCAGAATTCCACCCACCACCCTGGCTGGGCGGACCCCCACGCCGCAATCCCCTGCATACCGTCCCCAACTTGATTCGAATCCGGGAGTAGCAAGAAATGCTGCCCGTCAGGGCACGCGGACCGCACACCGGATGCCGGGTGCCGCATGCAGGGCGCCGTTGCGGGTGAGCAGGTCGACGCCGAGGTGCTCGGCGGCGGCGACGTAGGCGGCGTCATATCCGGTGAGGTTCTCCCGCAGCGCCCACATCCGCTCGAGCAGCAGGGCGGTCGGGACCACGCTGATCGGCAGCCGGCCCAAGTGGTCGACGGCGAGGCCCATGGTGTCTGCGTCGAACGTGCCTCGGCGCGCGAGTAAACGCAGGATGTGGAAGGTCTCGATCCGCAGGTGCTCCGGTCCGGCAATGGTGCTGTCGCGCAACGCGGCGCGGGCAGCCGCGCCGTGATCGCCGTCGTCGGTCAGGGCGTCGACGAGCACGTTGGCGTCGACTACGAGGTCGGAGCTCATCGGCGGCGTGGATCGGGAACGTCTGTGGTCAGTTCAGCGTCCCGCGCGTCACGACCCTCGCGAACCAGCGCGACCGAATCGAAAGACCCAGCGCCGGCCCGGCGAGCGTTGGCGGCGGCCTCGTCGAGCACCGCGGTGGTGGTGGCGATCCGGGCCTGTTCGGTCAGCACCTCGACCAGGTACCGCTGCAGAGACTGCCCACGCTTCGCGGCGGCACTCTTGAGGGCATCGACCACGGAAGCGGGTACATCCCGAATCTGCACGCTGCTCATGAATCAAATCTAGCATGCAGTTCATGCATGCAGCGGAGCAGAGTCCAGTAGAGCGATCTTTACGGTATTTGATGTTACATGCGAAGCGGTAATATCGGGCGGGTGGCTGCTCCCGACACTGACCTGACCATCGACCAGCTTGCGGCGCGCACCGGGATGACGGTGCGCAACGTCCGCTCGCATGCCAGCCGCGGACTGCTGCCGCCGCCGCAGCTTCGCGGCCGGACCGCCTACTACGGCGCCGACCACGTCGCTCGGCTCCAGCTCATCGCCGGGTTGCAGCAGCAGGGCTTCTCACTGGCCGCGATCGAGGCGGTGGTGAAGCAGACCCCGGCTGGATCGGCTGAGCAGGCGCTCGCCTTCTATCGGGGCGTTCTGGCTCCCTGGCAGCCCGAGGACCCGCAGGAGATGTCCTATGCCGAGCTCGCCGAATGGCTGGGTGTCGAGCCACAGCCCGCGACGCTGGAGCGGCTGCATGCCGAGGGGACTCTGGAACCCTTGGGCCACGACCGGGTGCGGATCACCAACCCTGCGCTGCTGCGGGCCGGGGCTCAAGCGGTACGGCTGGGCCTGCAGGTCGATGCGGTGATGGCGATGCGACCCGAGCTGCTGAAGCAGACCCGGGCGATCTCGGAGCTGTTCGTCGGGCTGTTCCGGGACACCGTGTGGCGTGACTATGTGGCGCGCGGGATGCCCCAAGGTGAGCTGTCCGAGGTCCACAAGGTGGTCGAGGAGCTGCAACCCGTCGCCGCGCAGGCGCTGCTGGCGGCCTTCTGCTCCACCATGCCCGAGGCGATCGAGGCATTTGTCCGGGAGGAGTGCGAGCGGCTGGCCGAGGGGGCCGAGCGGAACGACCGATGACAAGTGACGGCATTCAATGTTACATGGATACGTGACAACATAGCGCCGGATGGTGTTCCATAACACCATGACATCGATCCAGGGGCTGGTCACCGCCGCCACTTCCGGGTTGGCCGGGGCTCAGGAGGTGCGGCCCGCCGGCGGCGCCGAGCTCGACCAGATCATCATCGCCAGCACGGCGGCGGCTGTGCTCACCATGGGATTGTTGATACTCGGCTACGGCCACCGCACCGGCCGGATCCCGATACTGCGAAGGCTGGCCACCGAGACTGAGCGCTGGTCGTTCAGCGCGGGGCAGCCTGGCTGGGTCGAACTGCCCTCGACCTTGGGGCTGATCTCGCTGGTCACCGCGGCGCTCGGGCTGTACTGGGACGTCTCAGTGCACATCGCCGACGGCCGCGACATCGGCCCACTGGGCAACATCGCGCACTACCCGATCATGTTCGGGCTGTTCGGCGTCTTCGCCTCGGGTGTGCTGGCCATGGTGCTGCCTGTGGGGGAGCGCCCCGGCCCGGCCGCAGTGCGGATCACTCGTGACTGGTACGCGCCAGTCGGCGGGGTGCTGTTAGCCGGCGCGGGGTTCTTCGCGCTGCTGGGCTTTCCGCTCGACGACGTCTGGCACCGCCTGTTCGGCCAGGACGTGACCCTGTGGGGCCCCACCCACCTGATGTTGATCGGCGGGGGCGGGCTGTCGCTGGTCGGCCTCGCGGTGCTCGAGCGGGAGGGCCGGATGGCCCGGGGCTACGAGGAGGTAACGCCGCTGGGACTGTTCGTTCGGCGCGGCATGATCATGGGCGGGTTGCTCATCGGGCTGTCAGTGTTCCAGGGTGAATGGGACTTCGGCGTACCCCAATTCCGGATTGTGCACCAGCCATTGCTCATCGCCATGGCCGCCGCATGCGCCCTGGTCGCCGCTCGGCTGTGGATCGGCCGGGGCGGCGCGCTGTTCGCCGTCGGCTTCTACGTCTTCGTGCGCGGCGGGATCGCGCTGATCGTCGGACCGTTCCTCATGGAACCCTTCCCCACCATCCCGTTGTACCTGGCAGAGGCGTTGTGCGTGGAGCTTGTGGCGCTGGTGCTGGCCCGCCGATCGCTGGTGTTGGGCGCCGTCAGCGGCCTGCTCATCGGGACCGTGGGCTTCGCCGCCGAGTACGCCTGGACGCAGGTGGCCTTCCGGCTGCCCTGGACCCCCGACATCCTCGCCGAGGGCACGATGATGGCGGTGGCCGGCGGCGTCGCCGGTGGGATCGCCGGGGCACTGCTGGGGCTGGCCCTGCAGGGCAGGCTGCCCCGCCCCGCCGTCGCCCGGCCGCTGTTCGCCGGGGTTCTCCTCGTACTCGGAGTCGCCGTGGCCAACGGGCTGATGACTACCGTTCCAGACGGGATACGCGCCGAGATCGCGCTCACCGAGGTGGCCAGTCCGGGCCCTGTCCGCACCGCGCAGGGCCTCGTCCGGATCACCCCGGCCGCCGCCGTCGACCAGCCTTCCTCGCTGACGATCACGTCCTGGCAGGGTGGCGGCCTGTACGTCAACCATCTTGTGCCGGTCGGGGACGGCAGCTACCGGACCACCAAACCGATGCCGCTGTCAGGCGACTGGAAGACCCTCGTGCGGTTGGAGGACGGCCGCACCCTCAGCGCAGTGCCGATCTATCTGCCTGCGGACGCAGTGCTGGGTGAGCCGGAAATACCCGCACCGCCGCAGTTCACTCGGGACGCGGTCAACGAGCAGCAGATCATGCAGCGGGAGCTCAAGGAGGGCGTACCCGACTCGGTGTGGGGCACTGCATCGGCGGTCGTGCTGGTATGCGCGCTGCTGCTGGTGCTTGCGCTGGGCTGGGGCGTGTCTCGGGTGTCCCGGGCGTCGCAGCACGCCGGCCGTTGGGCCGCTGAACCGGCACGGCAGGTGGTGGCGGCGCCGTGACGGCGGCGCTGGCTGGCGAGGTGGTGCTGGCCCATCACCCGATCATCGCGGCCGTGCCGGTGCTCGTGCCCATGCTGGTGATCACCCTGATGATGGTGGTGATAGCGGTGCGCGACCGCCGCAGTGGCGAGCCCCGTGAGTGAGTAACAGTGTTATAGCACGCAATGCCACTCACGGCTTCCCGCTCGGGTGAAGCTGGGGGCCGGTCACCCCGCAATGTGTGCACCGCTCCAGCGGGATCCGCTCAGGTAGCCCCGGAACGGGCACGCGGCGTGGCTCGCGCAGCAGCACCACCGCCATGAGAGCGCCGAGCGCGAGGAGGGCGGCGCCGATCAGCATCGCGGTGCGAAATCCCGGGTCGAAGGAAAGCGGGTCGGCGTAGTCGGCACCACCCAGGCCCGCCGCCACCGGGATGACCGCGACGGCCAGCAGACCGCCGGACCGGGCGATGGCGTTGTTCACCCCGGACGCCGTGCCGGCATACCGTGGATCCGCCGATCCCAGCACGGTCGCGGTGAGCGGTGCCACGGTGAGGGAGAGCCCTAGCCCCAGCACCACCACCGCCGGCAGGACGTCGACCAGGTAAGACGCCTCGCGGCCGATCCGCAGGGTCAGCAGGAAACCCGTGGCGGCCAGCAGGGGACCCACCGCCAGCGGCAGCCGGGGGCCGATCCGCTCGGCGAGCCCGCCGGCTCGGGAGGACAGCAGCAGCATCAGCACCGTGACCGGGAGCAGCGCGCTACCGGCGACCAGCGGGGAGAACCCGGCGACGATCTGTAGCTGCAGCACCAGCAGGAAGAAGAACACCCCGAGCCCGGCGTACACCACCAACGTGACCGCGTTGACCACGCTGAAGCTTCGGTCGAGGAACATTCCCAGCGGCACCAGGGGGTGCGGCGACCGCCGCTCGACGAGCACGAATGCCAACAGCGCTGCCACCCCACCCGCGCCTGCGGCGAGCACGGCCAGGTCGCCACCGCCACCCTCGCCGAGGCTGGTCAGCGCGTAGGTCACACCGGCCAGCCCGGCGGCGGCCAGCACCGCACCGGCCATGTCCAGCCCGGGCGGGCTCTCGGCGTCCAAACTCTCCGGCACGTGCCGCAGCGAGACCACCACGATGAAGACGGCTACCGGCAGGTTCACCAGGAACACCGCCCGCCAGTCCAGCGCCACCAACCAGCCGCCGGCGAACGGTCCGACCGCGGCGGCTACCCCGCCCAGCCCGGACCAGGCGCCCACCGCCCTGGCCCGGTGCTCGGCCACGAACGTCGAGGAGATGATCGCCAGGCTGCCCGGGGTGAGCAGCGCCCCGCCGATGCCTTGCAGGGCCCGAGCGACCACCAGGACCTCTGCGGTGGGTGCCAGCCCGCACAGCAGCGACGCGATCGCGAACCACACCACCCCGACAAGAAAGATCCGGCGCCGCCCGAAGTGGTCCCCGAGCGCTCCGGCCAGCAGGATCAGCGCGGCCAGCGTGAGGGTGTAGGCGTTGACGATCCATTGCAGCGTCCTGAAATCGGCACCGAGGTCGCGGCCGATCGAGGGCAGTGCGATGTTCACCACTGTGGCGTCGAGCATCGCCATGCCCGATCCGGAGATCGTCGCCAGCATTACCCACCGTCCGGCAGGCGTGCCCATCCTCACCCCCGCCGAGGGGGGATTCATCACCATCGTCCGCCTAGTGTCGCGCAACCGCGCCGACTCCGGTAGGACGGAACAGTGCCCCTCTCATCCGCTGGCGCGCGGTTGCTGCTCGGTCCAGTGCTCCGCCACGTCGGGAGGACGACCGCAGCGGTGTGGGTGCAGACCGACCGCCCGGCTGAGGTGGAGGTGCTGGGCTGCCGGGCATCGACGTTCACCGTGCGCGAGCACCACTATGCGCTGGTGGAAGTCAGCGGGTTGGAACCGGGCTTGGCCACGACCTACCAGGTGCACCTGAACGGGGAGATCGCCTGGCCCCGGCCCTGCTCGCCGTGGCCGGACAGCCGGATCCGCACTCGGGGTAGCGGCGCCCCGGTGCGGGTGGTCTTCGGTTCCTGCCGCACCGCCAAGCACGAAGATCCCAGATCGGTGGCAGCCGAAGGTATTGACGCGCTGGACGTCCAGGCCAGCCGGATGGCCGACAGTGCGCCGGAGCACTGGCCGGACGCGCTGCTGATGCTCGGCGACCAGGTCTACGCCGACGACCCGACCCCACAGACCCGGCATTGGCTGGACTTGCGCCGGGACACCACCGTCCCACCCGGGTACGAGGTCGCGGACTTCACCGAGTACGCCCGGCTGTACCAAGACAGCTGGTCGGACCCCGAGGTCCGATGGCTGATGTCCACCGTGCCCACCGCGATGATCTTCGATGACCACGATGTGCGGGACGACTGGAACACCTCGGCAGCGTGGCGCGCTCGGGTGACCGCCTACCCGTGGTGGCCCGAGCGCATCCGCGGCGGGCTCGCCTCCTACTGGATCTATCAACACATCGGCAACCTGTCCCCGGAGGAGCGCAACGCCGACCGGACCTGGTGTGCCGTCCAGGACGCCGACGGGGACGTCTGGCCGGTGCTGCAAAAGATGGCCGACGCCGCCGACGCCGATCCCACGGCGATCCGGTGGAGCTTTCGCTGGGACATCGACGGGGTACGACTGGTCGTGATGGACACCCGGGCCGGACGCATGCTGACTGAGGGCCGGCGCACGATGCTCGACGACGCGGAGTTCTCCTGGGTGGAGAACGCGGTCAGCGACGACGCACAGCGAGCTGAGCATGTGCTGGTCGGTAGCTCGCTGCCGTGGCTGCTGCCGCCGGCGATCCACGACGTGCAGTCGGCCAACGAGGTGGCCTGCGCTCGTGGTGGCGCACTCGCTGAGCGCATTCGCCAGGCCGTGGATCTCGAGCACTGGGCGGCGTTCCGCGACTCCTTCGACCGGCTCGCCGCGCTGCTGCGGCGGGTCGCGGTCGGTCCCCATGCGCCCGCGACGATCAGCGTGCTGTCCGGCGATGTGCACCACAGTTACGTAGCACGAGCCGACTTCAACGGATCAGCAGACAGATCACCGGTGTACCAACTGGTGTGCTCTCCGGAGCATCACAGCGTCCCGTGGGCTCTCACCACGCTGATGCGGGCCGCCTGGTTCGGTCCGCTGGCTGCGGTGGTTCGCGGGGTGGTGCGCCGCTACGGCGTGCCCGATCCGACACTATCCTGGCGGCTGCTCAGTGGTCCGGCCTTCGGCAACGCGGTGGCCACCCTGGAGTTCTCGGATCGGAAGGCCGCGCTCGTCATCGAGAAGATTGATCGCACCGGCCAGCTGGAACCGGTGTGCCGGGTCGAGCTGGCAGCGTCGGCGAAATGATCGACGGCAGAAGGGGGATCGGCGATGAAGGTGTTCACCGGAGCTGACGAGTTGCGAGCCGCGGCTGGTGAGCAGCTAGGCGCGAGTGACTGGATGACCATCGACCAGCAGCGCGTCAACGCTTTCGCGGACGCGACCGAAGACCACCAATGGATCCATGTCGACCCGCAACGTGCCGCAGCCGGCCCGTATGGCACCACCATCGCGCACGGGTTTCTCAGCCTGTCGCTGTTGCCGCACCTGATCAACCAGACCTACCGGGTCGAGGGCACCACGATGGTCATCAACTACGGGCTGAACAAGGTGCGTTTCCCCGCCCCCGTGCCGGTCGGTTCCACGGTGCGGGTCGACGTTGAGCTTGCCGAGGCCACCGAGGCGACCGGTGGTCTGCAGCTCGTGCTGCGCGCCACGCTACAGATCGAGGGCGGTACGAAACCGGGTTGCGTGGCGGACTGGGTCACCAGGGTTTATTTCTGACGGGCCGGCTATGCCTGCGGCCGCCGCGGATGGCCAGCGCAGACGAGGTCGTCGGGTCGCAGCCGGAACACCTGCAGGTGCCTCCGGTGGTATTTCTCGCTCTCGCCCACCCACTCCATCCCGATCCGCCGCGCGGTGGCCGCCGCACGGGCGTTTTCCGGGGCCACCAGTGCGAACAACTCGACCAGCGAATGCTGGAAGGCCCAGCGCGCCAGCGCTCGGGCGACCTCGGTGATGTAACCCCGGCCCCAGTACTCCGGTGCAAGCTGGTAGCCGATCTCGACGTCCGCCTCGGGCACCGGCATCGGCAGCAAAGTGATCCCGCCGACGAGCGCGCCCCCCTCGAGCAAGGCCAGAGCCCATCGTCCGGTTCCGGGCGCCATGTCGTTCTGCTCGGCGGTCCAGCCCTGCAGGACCGCTCGCATCGCGGCTGTGTCGGGTATGCGATCCAACTCGTAGAGCCACCGACGGACGTCGTCGTGGCCGTAGATCTTCAGCGCTGCCTCGGCGTCGGCAACCGACCAGCCCCGCACCAGGAGACGGTCGGTCCGCAGCAGTTCCTCCATAGAGTGAACTTACTCCGGATCGCTCCGCCCCCACCTCCTCAGTTGGGCGCGAGCGCAGTGCCGGGATCGGGATGAATCTCGAACAGCTCGGTCAGGCCGGTGACCTCCAAGGGCCGCGTCACCTCGCGGGAGGAACACACCAGCCGCAGCCCGACGTGGCGCTCCCGGGCCGCGCCCAGGGTTTCGACCAGCACAGCCAGTCCGCTGGACCCGAGAAACCTGACCCCGGTCAGGTCGATCACGAGCAGCGAAGCTGGTTGCTCGAGTTGCTTCTGCAAAAAGGCACGCAGGGTTGGGGTTGTCACCATGTCGATCTCACCGGCGACCGTCACCAGACAGCTACCCCCGACCTCCTTCGCACTCAGCGAGATCAGCTGATCGCCGAGGGCATCCGCGCCGGCCGTCGCGTCGGTGTTCTGGGACATGAGTCCTCCCTCGGACGTGACGGGGCCCGCCGCGGCTCCACACAAGCATCTTGCCCTGAAGGTGACAAGGGGCCGGGTGCGGTGTGCGGCTCCTTCGTGCGCTGCGACCCCGCCGCTGAGCAGATAGCCTGTGCACCATGAGCCAAGAGCATGAGAAGGCCCTTGAGACGGCACTGCAGTCCGACAACACACCGGACGAGGGCAGCCCAGCGCTCGCGGCGGTGCGCGGCGGCTTCGGCGGCTGGACTCGCTGGAGCGAAGCAGAGCATACCGAAACGGACATCCGGGAGTGCACCGACCAGCACTGCATGAACGTAGAGGTGAACTGCGGTTTCCAGGGATTGGATCCGGACTCGCCGCTGTCCCAATCCGCCGGTGTGGGCGACGATCTCCGCGCCGCCTGGAAGTCGAAGCTTGCAGGTGAGGGCAAGACAACCTCAGGGCCTAGGAGCTTGAGAGACATCGTCTTCGGCTCTGTGGAGTGAAGGTATTTCCTTCCACTAACGTCCGATGGCGTGGGGCCACGTAGCGTCGGAGTCGAAGAAGAGTTGCTGCTGGTCGACCCGGACGACGGTCGCGCGCTCGCCGTCGCCAGCGCGGTCCTCCATGACGCTGCGGTGCACGGCCAACAGCCGGGGGGCGAGGAGCTGACGGCGGAGCTCACCCGCCAGCAGATCGAGACGAATACTCGGCCGTGCACATCGCTGAACGAGCTGGGATTGGAGCTTCGGCGGTGGCGGTGGGCAGCCGCTCAGGCAGCTAAAGCCGGCGGCGCCCAGGTGGCCGCCCTGGCAACCGCACCGCTGCCGGTGGCGCCCGTCATCACACCCAACCCGCGATACCGGGCGATGATAGACAAATTCGGCCTCACCGCGGAGCAACAACTCACCTGCGGCTGTCACATCCACGTGGAGGTCGGCTCCGACGAAGAGGGCGTGGCGGTGCTGGACCGCATCCGAGGATGGTTGCCGGCGCTGCTTGCGCTCAGCGGCAACTCGCCGTTCGCGCAAGGAGAGGACACCGGCTACGCCAGCTTCCGGTCGCAGATGCAGAACCGATGGCCCTCCGCCGGACCAACCGAGCTGTTCGGCTCCGCTGAGAACTACCACGCCACGGTGCGGACCATGATCGAATCTGGCGCACTCATCGATGAAGGAATGATCTACTTCGACGCCCGCTTGTCCCGCACCTACCCCACAGTGGAGGTGCGGGTGGCCGACGTCTGCCAGCACTCCGACGACGCGGTCCTGCTCGCGGGCCTGACCAGGGCGTTGGTAGAGACCGCCGCCCGCGCCTGGAGAGCGGACCAGCCGCCGGCTCCGTTTCGGGTGGAGCTGCTTCGCCTCGCGGCGTGGCGGGCCGGCCGCTCCGGCCTCGACAGCAGTCTCATCGATCCAACGGGCGGGCCGGCGCCGGCGCGGCGGGTGGTCCTGGCCCTGATCGAGCACGTCAGGCCGGCCTTGGAAGACCTCGGCGAGTATGACGTTGTGCGAGCTCTCACCGACGCCTTGTTCGGACGGGGCAACGGCTCGACGATGCAGCGCGATGTCTGCCGGCGCGGTGGGAGCCTCGCCGACGTGGTTGCCTCCGCTGTCACCCGAACTGCGGGGGCCTGAGGCTCCGCGCCAGGCTCAAGGAGCTCCGGCTCCTGAGCCGCACATCACCGGATGCCGAGTTCAGAAGCGGGGCAACGACGCAAGCAATCAGCTCCTATCGTGATCTCAAATTCGCTCACTAGGATGCAGGCGGCCCATGTCGCGGATTATTAGTAACTTTAAGTGATCAGAAATTCACTCGGTTGGCTGTATGTGACGATGGTGTCACGGCGCGACGTCGGACCGGCCACGGCCACTTGCGCGTTGCCATCTGCCGCTGGGGAGTTCACCCTTCGTTTACCCGAAAGGGGGAAGCTGTCCACCAATCTTACTTAACGTAGCAGTCGGGCGGCCAACCCCGAGCCGCACAAGCCGACTCGGTCCTGAGACCAGCACACGGAGGACTTTGTGAACACCATGCGGCGTGGCGCCCGCCTCGCGGCGGTCGGCGTCACCCTAACGGGCGCCCTGCTGCTGGCGGCTTGCGGCGGCCAGCAGACCGGGTCCAGCGGCAGCAGCCAGGCGTCAGGTCAGGTCCGGGCCGATGGCTCGTCAACGGTGGCGCCCCTGACGAGTGCCGCAGCCGAGCTGTTCCGCTCGGAGAACTCGAACGTCAACACCACTGTGGCGACCTCGGGCACCGGCGGTGGGTTCGAGCAGTTCTGCAGTGGCAACACCGACATCTCCAACGCCTCGCGGGCGATCAAGGACGAGGAGAAGACGCGCTGCCAGTCGGCCGGCATCGAGTTCACCGAGCTGGTCGTGGCCAACGACGCGTTGACGGTCGTGGCGAACCCGGACAACAACTGGGCGAACTGCCTGACCGTCGAGCAGCTCAAGACGATGTGGAGCCCGGAGTCCGAAGGGAAGGTCACCAACTGGAATCAGGTCGACCCGTCGTTCCCGGACGTCCCGCTGGCGCTGTTCGGACCGGGTACCGACTCCGGCACGTTCGACTATTTCACGGACGAGATCAACGGTGAGGAGGGCGCCTCGCGCACCGACTACTCGGCCTCCGAGGACGACAACGTGCTGGTGCAAGGCGTGGAGGGCGCTCGGGGTGCGACCGCGTACTTCGGCTACACCTATTTCGAGGAGAACCAGGGCAAACTCAAGGCCGTGCAGGTCGACGGCGGCCAGGGTTGCGTCTTGCCGAGCGCGGAGACCGTGCAGAACGGCACCTACGTCCCGCTCGCCCGCCCGTTGTTCATTTATGTGAACAAAGAGTCCTTCAAGCGGCCGGAAGTGGCGGAGTTCGTGAAATTCTTCGCCCGGCAGATCGACCAGATCGCCGAGGCTGCGCAGTTCGTTCAGCTCAACGAGGAGCAGAAGACCAAGCTCAAGACCGCGGTCGACGGCTTGGCCGCCTGAGCGTGTGACCGGGCCGCTGCAGCGCCGCACTGACGGATCAGAGGTAGCCACAGAGTGAGTACAACAGTCGGTGGGAGCCGCTCCTCCGGGGGCGGCTCCCACCGCGGTGTGGGTGGGCCCCAGGCTCCCGTCGGACAACAGATGCTGCGGAGTTCCTCGAACCGGATCGGCGAGCGGATAATCGTGGTCTGCCTGCAGGCCGCGGCGGTCCTGTCGGTGGTCATCACCATCGGCATCGTGATCTCGCTCGTGGTGCCGGCGATCGGCTTCTTCCGGGAAATCTCCCTGGTCGACTTCTTCACCGGCACGCGGTGGACGCCGACGTTCGCCAATCCCAGCTATGGGATCCTCCCGCTCATCGTCGGGACGCTGTGGACCACGGCGATCGGACTGATCGTTGCCGTCCCCCTGGGGCTGGGGGCAGCTGCCCTGCTGTCGGAATACGCGAGCTCACGCGTGCGCCGGATCATCAAGCCGATCCTCGAGATCCTGGCCGGGATCCCGTCCGTGGTCCTCGGCTTCTTCGCCCTGACCTTCGTGGCGCCCGACCTCCTGAGGGGCCTGCTCGGGATCGAGGTCGGCACGTTCAGCGTCCTGGCCGCCGGCATCGTGCTGGGCATCTTCATCATCCCGACGATCGCCTCGCTGTCCGAGGACGCGATGTCGTCTGTGCCTGACGCGCTCCGGCAGGGTTCGGCCGCGTTAGGTGCGAACAAGATGACCACCACGCTGAAGGTGGTCTTCCCCGCAGCCCTGTCCGGCATCATCGCCGCAGTGGTGCTGGGCATCTCGCGCGCGGTCGGCGAGACGATGATCCTCGCGATCGCGGCGGGAAACCAAGCGCAGATCATCGGTGACCCCCGGCAGGGCGCACAGACCATGACCGGCTACATCGCGCAGGCCGCGACCGGCGAGAACCCGCCCGGATCGCTGGCGTTCAACACGCTGTTCGCGGTCGGCTTGACGCTCTTCGCCGTCACACTGGTGGTCAACGTCATCAGTATCCGGCTCGTCCGGCGATTTCGGGAGGCGTACTGATGACCACGATGGGACAACTCGTCCGACCGGAACCGCAGCGGCTGGGGCGCGCCCAAGAGCGGGGCGACCGCTCTCCGGCAGCGATCGCCTTCCTGATTGCGCTGTGGTTCAGCCTGTTCGTCGCACTGGCCTTTCTCGCGGCCCTCCTGATCACGACGATCCTGGAAGGGGCTGGCCGGCTCGACGCCAACCTGCTGTTCAGCTACACCTCGCAATTGTTCCCCGAGAATGCCGGCGCCAGGGCGGCTATCCTCGGCACGGTCTGGGTCATCGTCACCACGATCGTGCTCGCCGTTCCGCTGGGTGTGGCGGCGGCGATCTATCTGGAGGAGTTCGGAGATCCGGACAAGTGGTACTTCCGGATCGTCGAGCTCAACATCCAGAACCTCGCCGCCGTCCCGTCGATCATCTACGGCCTGCTGACGTTGGGGGTGGCCGGCGTCCTTGCGCCGCTGATCGGCCTGCGCAACGTCAACGCCGTGATCTTCGGGGCGATCGCGCTCACGCTGCTCATCCTCCCGGTCATCATCATCGCGACCCGCGAGTCGTTGCGGGCGGTGCCGGCCGAGATCCGCGCGGGATCGCTGGCCCTCGGCGCCACGCAGTGGCAGACCGTGTGGCGCCAGACTCTGCCGGCCTCCGTGCCCGGCATCGCCACCGGCACCATCCTGGCCGTTTCCCGCGCGATCGGGGAGGCGGCGCCATTGCTTCTGCTCGGTGCATTCGTGTTCGTGACCTTCGACCCGAACGGTCTGCTCTCCGGTTTCACGACGCTGCCGGTGCAGATCTATAACTGGGTGGGCCAGCCGCAGGCGGAGTTCCGTGAGGTGGCGTCGGCCGCGATCATCATCCTCTTGATCCTGCTGCTGCTGCTGAACGGCGTGGCCATCCTGATCCGCAACAAGCTCCAGCGTCGCTGGTGAAAGACGAGGACACACCAATGAGCTCGCAGCCCTCTGCCCGGGAGAAGGCGCTGGGTGCCCCCGCTCTGGACGGGGAGGTCGCAGGCCCGGTCGTCGATATTGAGCAGCGGTCGCACCGCACCGTCCCGGACGCCCCGGTCGGTGTGATGGCCTGCCATGACATGAACGTTTATTATGGCGATTTCCTCGCTGTGCGCGACGTCAACCTGGAGTTCGGGCACAACGAGATCACCGCGCTGATCGGCCCCTCCGGGTGCGGCAAGTCGACGGTCATCCGCTGCCTGAACCGGATGAATGACCTCATCAGTTCCGCTCGGGTCACGGGTGCGGTGACCTACCACGGCCAGAACATCTATGACCGCGACGTCGATCCCATCGAGGTGCGCCGACGCATCGGGATGGTGTTCCAGAAGCCCAACCCGTTCCCGAAGTCGATCTACGACAACGTCGCCTACGGCCCGCGGGTCACCGGGATGAAGGTCGCCAAGATGGCCGACGTCGTGGAGCAGGCGCTGCGGGGTGCCGCGCTGTGGGATGAGGTCAAGGACAAGCTGAAGCAGAACGCCTACGGGCTGTCGGGCGGCCAGCAGCAGCGGCTCTGTATCGCCCGGACCATCGCGACGCAACCGGAAGTGATGCTGATGGACGAGCCCTGCTCCGCGCTGGACCCCATTGCGACCTCGCGTATCGAGGACCTGATGATTGAGTTGCGCGAGCAGTTCACGATCATCATCGTCACGCACAATATGCAGCAGGCTGCCCGCGTGTCCGACCGCACCGCATTTTTCACCGCGCAGGCCGACGAGACCACCGGAAACCGGACCGGCCTGCTCGTCGAGTACGACAGGACCGCGACGATCTTCGGCAATCCTGCCGACAAACGGACCGAGGATTACATCTCGGGCCGCTTCGGCTGAGCGGGTTTGCGGGCGCGGATGATGGCGGACGCAGCGTGCGTGTGTACGCGGTGCGTCTCGATGATGTCGACGTCGACGAGTCCGGCGGTGGCGAGTACGGCGCGGTAGGCGGTGTCGGTGAGTGCTCCGGCGATGCAACCGGTCCACTGGGCCATGTCGGTGCGGGTGGCGTCGTCCATGTCGGGATCGGCGATGACGTCGGAGACGGCGAACCGACCACCGGGGCGCAGGACGCGGGCGGCTTCGCGCAGGACGGCCTGCTTGTCGGCGGCGAGGTTGATGACGCAGTTGGAGATGACGACGTCGACGCTGTCTGCCGGCAGTGGGATGTCTTCGAGGTAGCCCTGGATGAATTCGACGTTGGTGACGCCGGCGTCGGTGGCGTTGCGCCGGGCCAGGTCGAGCATCTCGGTGGTCATGTCCAGCCCGATCGCCCGACCGCCGGGGGCGACGCGCCGTGCAGAGATGAGGACGTCGGCGCCGGCGCCGGACCCGAGGTCGAGGACGATCTCGCCGGGGTGAAGGTCGGCTACCGCGGTCGGGACGCCGCACCCTAGTGAGGCGGCTACCGCGTCCTTGGTCGCTCCGTCGGCGGTGCCGGGGGTGTAGAGATCGGATCCGAAGACAACGCGGCCCTGGGCGTCGGTGGTTGTGACGGGTTCCCCGTCGCAACAGGAGGCCTCGAGGGCGCGCGCTTGGTCGTGTTCGCCGTGCGCCGAGCGCATTGCGGCGGCGGCGTAGCGACGACGGACCCGTTCACGGATGTCGGTCGGCTCGGTCATGGTGTTGCCCCTTTCTCGGTGCCCCGCCGACCGTGGGCCGGCGGGGCACTCCATGGGGTTCAGTGGACCTGGCGTTCAATGGACGCAGCCGCAGCCCGCTGCGGACTTGGCCTCCTCGGGAGTCTGCGCCGGATCGACGGCACGCTCGTCCGGGGTGCAGCAGGCGGTGGTACCGCAGCATCCGTCCGCCTGCGGAGCCTGGGTGGTGCTCGGGCCCAGGGTGTCGGAGTCGGCCTTGACGACGTAGACCTCCCACGGCTCCCGACCCGGGCCCTGGACCCAGACCTTGTCCTGCAGCGCGTAGCAGCAGGAGGTGTCATTCTGTTCGAACGTCGCCAGGCTCGCCTCCTTGAACCGGTCGGTCGCGGCGGTGACCTGCTCGGTGGTCTCGACCTCGACGCCGAGGTGGTCCATCACCGTGGGCCGGTCTGCCTCGCCTTCGAGCAGCACGAGCTTCAGTGGTGGTTCGGCGATGGCGAAGTTGGCGTAGCCCGGTCGGCGCTTGGCCGGTTCGACGCCGAACAGCGTCGAGTAGAAGGCGACCGAGCCTTCGATGTCGGAGACCCGCAGCGCCAGTTGCACTCGTGACATGACCACTCCTTGCTTAGATGACTGTCAATCCTAGTGACTTAGATTGCCATCGAAGTAGATTCATGTCAAGGTAGAGGTATGTCGAAGCATGTTCTGTCGCTGCTGTGCTGCTCGCCGCGGACCGGCGAGCCCCTGTCCGCCGAGGAGGCCGCCGAGTTGGCCCGGGTGTTCAAGGCGATCGCCGACCCAGTCCGGCTGCGGCTGCTCTCGCTCATCGCCTCGCACGCCGGCGGCGAAGCCTGCGTGTGTGACCTGACGGGCGCGTTTGCGCTGACCGGGCCGACGATCTCGCATCACCTCAAGGTGCTCCGCGAGGCCGGGTTGGTCGGTTCGGAGCGTCGCGGCACGTGGATCTTCTACCGGGTGCAACCCGATCTGCTCGCGCAGCTGTCCGCGGTCCTGGTCCGCGACGCGGCCGCGAAGGTGAGTGCATGACCGCGGTCGGGACCTCGGAGCAGGAGGCGAGCGCCGGGCGGCTGTCCACGCTTGACCGGTTCCTGCCGGTGTGGATAGGGCTGGCGATGGCGGTGGGCCTGGTCGCCGGCCGGTCGGTACCCGGACTCGGGTCTGCGCTGGACGCGGTACAGGTCGACGGCATTTCGCTGCCCATCGCGCTCGGTCTGCTGGTGATGATGTACCCGGTGCTGGCGAAGGTCCGCTACGACCGGCTCGACACCGTGACCAGCGACCGCCGGCTCCTGGTCTCCTCGCTGGTCCTCAACTGGGTCGTAGGGCCGGCGCTGATGTTCGCCCTGGCGTGGCTGCTGCTAGCTGACCTGCCCGAATACCGCACCGGGTTGATCATCGTCGGGCTCGCCCGGTGTATCGCCATGGTCATCATCTGGAACGACCTCGCCTGCGGTGACCGCGAGGCCGCGGCCGTGCTCGTCGCGCTGAACTCGGTGTTCCAGGTGATCGCGTTCGCCGGGCTCGGTTGGTTCTATCTCGTCGCCCTACCGGGCTGGCTCGGCTTGGACACCGCGGGGCTCGACGTGTCGTCGTGGGACATCGCCCGCTCGGTGCTGCTCTTCCTCGGTGTGCCGTTGCTGGCCGGCTACCTCACCCGCTGGTTCGGCGAACGCGCCAAGGGGCCGGCCTGGTACGAGGAGCGGTTCCTGCCTCGGATCGGTCCGTTCGCGCTCTACGGCCTGCTGTTCACCATCGTGATCCTTTTCGCGCTGCAGGGCGACCAGATCACCTCCCAGCCGCTGGACGTCGCCCGCATCGCGCTTCCGCTGCTCGCCTACTTCGCGATCATGTGGGCCGGGTCGTTCGCCCTGGGCAAGGGTCTCGGACTGGGCTACGAGCGGTCCACCACGCTGGCGTTCACCGCGGCGGGCAACAACTTCGAGCTCGCCATCGCCGTCGCCATCGCCACCTTCGGCATCACCAGCGGCGAGGCGCTCGCCGGCGTCGTCGGCCCGCTCATCGAGGTCCCCGTGCTCGTCGGACTGGTGTATGTGTCCCTCGCCGCCCGACGCTGGTTCCGTTCCACGCCCACCCGATCCATCTCACCGTCGAAGGGATCGTCATGACCACAGCCACCCGCCGTGGCCTGCCCGGCCTCGGCGAACTCGAAATCGAGCACGGCCTGCGGGCCATCTCCCACGACCTCACCAAGAAGTTCGCCGGACGGCTCTCCCCGGAGACCGTCGACCGGTTCGCACGCGAGTCGTTCACCCTGATGGACCGCAAGGCCAAAATCCGGGTGCACCTCGTCGCATTGACCCGCCGGTTCGCCTGGGACCGGCTCACCGCATTGGAGAAGGTCCAGAACGCTGTGGCGACCGGTGTCCCCGAGGTGTTGTTCGTCTGCGTGCACAACGCCGGCCGCTCGCAGATGGCCGCCGCCCTCCTCGCCCACCACGGGCAAGACCGCGTGGTGATGCGATCTGCTGGATCCGCCCCCGCGGACGAGATCAACCCCGTCATCGAGGAGGCGCTGCACGAGATCGGCGTGCCACTGACCGACGCCTACCCCAAGCCGCTGACCGACGAGGTCGTCCAGGCCTCCGATGTCGTGATCACCATGGGCTGCGGCGACGCCTGCCCGATCTACCCTGGTAAGCGGTATCTGGACTGGGAGCTCAACGACCCCGCCGGACAGCCCGTCGACGGAGTCCGCGCGATCCGCGACGACATCGACAGCCGCGTCCGCGAACTGCTCGCCGAACTCGGTCCGGCGCGCTCGGCTCAGACCGGCAGCGGGCCGGGCATCCGGCCGGTCACCATATAGATCACCCGGCGGGCCACCGACACCGCGTGGTCGGCATAGCGCTCGTAGAAGCGGGCCAGCAGCGTCACGTCGACAGCGGCGGCCACCCCGTGTGGCCAATCCCGGGCCATCAACACGGTGAACATATGCCGGTGCAGGTCATCCATCGCGTCGTCGTCGGACTCCAACTCGCTGGCCTGCTCCAGATCACGGGCGCGGATCACCTCTCCCGCCTTGAGCGCCAGCGTCACCGCTACTCGACCCATCTCGGCGAAGTAGGGGCGGACCTGTTCGGGCAGTACGTGCCCGGGGTGCCGGCGGCGCACCGCCTCGGCGACATGCAGCGCGAGGTCGCCCATTCGTTCCAGGTCGCCGGCGGCGTGAATTGCGGAGAGGACGACCCGCAGGTCGGTCGCCACCGGGGCCTGCAGCGCCAGGGCGGCGTAGGAACGGTCCTCGGCGATCGCCCGCAGGTCGTCGATTCTGGCGTCACCGGAGATGACATCGTCGGCGAGCTGGAGATCGCGCTCGAGCAGCGCGGTCGTGGCCTTCTCCATCGCCGAGGCGACGACCGTGCACATCTCGGCGAGGTGGTCGCCGAGCTGGCCGAGCTGATCCTGGAAGGATTCCCGCATAGCAGCAGACTAATTGTGTCGGTCCATCGAATGACAACTTCACGTGAACGCCCCGTGAATGGTCGTCTCTCCCGGGTCGTCAGCCGCCCCAACCGCCCTGGACCATGGTCTGGAACAGCCACTGCCCGTCCTTCTTCACCAACAGGTCGCCGTAGCGCATCGGTTGGGTCTGTCCGCCGTAGGTCACGGCGCCCTCGGTGATCACGAAGACCAGTCCGTCCGAGATGAAGTGCGGGGTCCTGGTCGACTCCATCGTCACGTCGTCGCCCGACCCACCCATCACCTCCGCCATCTGGGCGAGGTACTGCGCCCGGCTGCACTGCTCTGCCTGACCGTTGCCGGCCCCGTCGTCGGTCACCGCGTTGAGTGGGAACATCGCCATGTCCGCCATCGCCTCGAAGTCCTGCTTCGCCGCGAGCGTGTCGTACTTCGCGAACCAGGCTGCAACGCTTGCCCGATCCTCGTCCGACGGGACGAAGCCATTGCTGGTCGGAATGTCCTGCACGTCTCGCGCCCTTCATGCTCTTACTCGAGTCGGGCTCACCCTCGTGAACTACGTACATCGTACGGGTCCGCCTGTCCGAGACGCACAGCCTGGGGGGAGCTCGCGGCCGTGATCGGTGGCTGGGGACGAATACTGCGCAGCGGTGGCGCGCGTCGTGAACTCGACTGCACCGACGTTTGCAGTGCGCTGAGAGGTCGGTCACGTCGAGTTCACGACGCACCAGCCCAGGGCCCGCGACGTACTCGACGGGCTTTCGGCGCGACCACTTCGCTTAGTTGATGGAGTTCTTTACGAAGTAGCTCATCAAGCTCAGCGCCTTGCACTATATCGGCCGCCAACAGTCGGGCTGCAATCAGCTCAAGTCGAACCCGCTGCTCCCGGAGATATGCTTCAACCCGGTTCGTGATCCCGGTAATATCGCTGATCCCTATTTGCTGACATAGCCTGTGCGCAAACAGTAGGTCATCAAGTCCAGTCGGCCTGGCCGTTGGTGTCCATTTCCCAAAAACCACTTCTTCTGCGAACGGACCTCCATACCAGATCCATGCCAGGTCGAGTTCTAATGGCTCTCCGCGGAGGAGTGTCCCGCCTGCGCCATCGCTACCATACAGTTTAATGGTGGCTACGCCAACACCGCGTGAGGCGGCAACGAGGGCGTGCCCAGCTTCATGCACGGCCGCCCTGTTCCGGTCTGTATCCGCAAAGCCCATGCAGGGAGCCTAGCTTGCCCCAACAAGACCGACTTCGTCGGCCCTAGCAAGAGAATGGGGCGGAGTCGCTCAGGACGTGCTGTCCTTCCCGGAGATGCCCTTGGCCTTCTCGACGAGTGGTTTGGCCTTCCCCTTGGCCTTCTCGGCGAGCGGTTTGGCCTTCCCCTTGGCCTTCTCGGCGAGCGGTTTGGCCTTCTCCTTGGTCTTCTCGACGAGCGAATCTGCCGTCTCCTTGGCCTCCGTTACTAGCAATTCAGTCTTCTCAATGATCTTGTCGACGAGCGGCTCGGCCTTCTCGATGGCCTGATCCGCCAGTCCTTTGATCTTGTCCACTGGAGTCATTATGTTTGCCGCTCCTTCGCTTTCCGATCGAGGATGCCCCAATCCTCGCACTTGAATAGGGGTAGCGGGAGATGATCGCCAGCGTAGTGCCCGCGCCGCTCCGTGGGAAGGACGGGCAACGTGCGGTGATCCCGACTCGGGGTACAGCAGCCTCCGGACGATGGTGGGTCTGGGCAGCTCCTCGCTGTCGCGTTGCGCTCGCCGGATGGTCAGGCCCGTGTGTCCGCTTGTGGAACGGCAGGGTGGTGCTTGCGCTTGACCCGAACTGCGCTTGAGCTTCTATGGTCGGGGAATGGACTTTACCGAGGCCGAACGCAGCTACCTGGCCGGGCAGATGCTGGGCCGACTCGTCACCGTCGGACCCGGCGGCACGCTGCGAGTTCGCCCACTGGGATCCCGGCTCAATCCCGACGACGCGATCGCCCCCGGAGGTCCGCGGCTGACCGCTACCCAGAGAAACCACAACGTGTTGGAGTCTCGAAACGTGCACCTCGCGGAGGCTCAGGAACCAGTGGCGGATGCACCGGCCACGCAGCAGACGACCCCGTCGCGTGCCGTCTTCGACGAGGCGTACACATCCCGCACCGCGCCGTGGGTGATCGGCGAACCGCAGCCGGTTATCGTCGCCCTGGAACGCGGCGGCTGGATCCGCGGCAGCGTGCTCGATGCCGGTTGCGGCACCGGGGAGCACACCATCTACCTCACTCGGCTTGGCTATGACGTCCGCGGCATCGACTCCTCGGAGCACGCGATCGACCAGGCCCGTGCCAACGCCGCGGAGCGTAACGTCGCAGCCCGGTTCGAGGTCGCCGATGCGCTGCAGCTGGGCCATGACCAGATCTACGACACGGTGGTCGACAGCGCGTTGTTTCACATCTTCGACCCCGGAGACCGCGGCCGGTACGTCCGCAGTCTGCACCGCGCCTGCCGCCCGGGCGCGCTAGTCCACGTACTCGCGCTGTCCGACACCGGGCCGGGCTTCGGACCCCAGGTCAGCGACACGATGATCCGAGAGGCGTTCGGCGAGGGATGGGCCGTGGAGGACCTGCGATCAAGCGAGTATCGAGGCGTCATTGCCAACAGCACCCACGCCACCGCTCTCGGGCTTCCGGTCGGCGACCTGGTTGATCTGCCCGCCTGGCTTGCCCGGGCGCGCCGGATCTGATGGGGTGTCGGGCGGCTCCGGGAAGTCAGCGATGGAGCGTTCGAAGCGATCGCTGTGGTGCTTCTGGTCCGGAGTACCGATGAGTTCAGGGCCGTTGCGGCGTCGAAAGTGGTGACATGGTTTTGAGCATCGCGAAGGGAGCCACCATGCCCACCCGAGACACCGCTCCGATCGGCGCGCCCTGCTGGGTCGATCTGATGACCTCCGACACCGAGCGCAGCCGGGAGTTCTACTGCCAGCTGTTCGGCTGGACCGCGGGGGACCCCGCCGAACAGTTCGGCGGCTACTTCAATTTCACGAAGGACGGCGTCCTGGTCGCCGGATGCATGGCCAACCAACCCGGCTCGGAGATACCGGACGTCTGGTCGGTCTACCTGGCCGCTGATGACGCCAGGAAGACCGTCGACGCCGCCGTCGCCAATGGAGGTCAGGTCCACGTCGCCGCCATGGATGTCGGTGACCTCGGCACCATGGCCATCATCAGCGATCCCGGCGGCGCCGGCATCGGCGTGTGGCAGCCCGGTCGCCACCGGGGCTTCGGGGTCCTCGGCGAGCCCGGTGCACCGAGCTGGTTCGAGCTGCACACCCGCGACTACCAGGCCGCCGTCCCCTTCTACCGCAACGTGTTCGGCTGGGACACCCATGTCGTCAGCGACACCCCGGAGTTCCACTACACGACCCTTAGCCATGGCGAGAGCTGGCTGGCCGGGATCATGGACGCTTCGGGCTTCCTCCCCGACGGTGTCCCCGCGCACTGGTCGGTCTACTTCGGGGTCGACGACACTGACGCGGCGCTGGCAAAGATCGTCGACCTCGGCGGCTCGATCGTGACGGCTGCCGAGGACACGCCATACGGTCGCCTCGCGGCAGCCGCCGACCCGACCGGCGCCCAGTTCAAGCTCGTCGGTCCCAACGTGGCCATACCGGCCAGCGCCCCCTCGAACTGAGGCGCCCGGCTGGTGAACGGTCCTGCTCGGTCGATGGATTCGTCGATGAGACCCCATCGACCGAGCGACGGAGGTACCGCGCGGGCTCGGCCGGCAGGGGTACATACCTACCTTGTGTGGAAGGCGTCCACTATGACGCAGGTTGCTGACGCTGACACGCTTTTTGGGAATGGTCTTTCCTGAGTTTTCCGCAATCGCGAATAGCCCGTTCGCGCCCGGCGGCCAGGCCCGGCACGTGGTAGGCATCACAGCAGTGACGGATTCCTGAACTGATCGCCACGGGGGAGAGTCATGACGTCGATCGGGCCGAGGACCGAGCAGTACGACACCGGGCGGGCGGTTTTGCTGGCAGCAGTGGCCGCCCTCGGGGGCTTTCTGTTTGGCTTCGACACCGCTGTGATCAACGGGGCAGTATCGGCCATCCGCGAGACCTTCGGGATGGGGGCGGGGCTCACCGGCTTCGTGGTGGCCTCTGCGCTGCTGGGCTGCGCGGTGGGTGCCTGGCTCGCCGGGAAGCTGGCTGACCGGATCGGTCGCATCCAGGTGATGGTGGCCGCCGCGGTGCTGTTCTTCGTCAGTGCGATCGGTTCCGGGCTGGCCTTCTCGCCGTACGACCTCACCTTCTGGCGCATCGTCGGCGGCCTCGGCGTTGGTGCGGCTTCGGTCATTGCCCCGGCCTATATCGCGGAGATCGCGCCAGCCTCGATCCGCGGCCGGCTCGGCTCGCTGCAACAGCTGGCCATTGTCTCCGGCATCTTCGTGGCGCTGCTCTCAGACTACTTTCTGGCCACCGCCGCGGGAGGCGCGAACAATGATCTGTGGCTCGGGCTAGCGGCCTGGCGGTGGATGTTCATCACGCTGACTGTTCCTGCGCTGGCCTACGGCATCCTCGCGCTGCAGATCCCCGAGTCCCCGCGGTACCTGATGTTCCGCGGTCGCACTGAAGAGGCCCGCTCCGTGCTGTCCCAGGTGCTCAAGAGTGGTGTCGATGACCGGATCCGCGAGATCAGCCGCACCATCGTCCAGGACGTCGGGTCCACCTTCCGCGACTTGCGCGGCCCGTTCCTTGGTCTGCTACCGATCGTCTGGGTAGGCATCCTGTTGTCGGTCTTCCAACAGTTCGTCGGCATCAACGTGATCTTTTACTACTCGTCGTCGCTGTGGCAGCAGGTCGGGTTCACCGAGGCCGACTCACTGATTATCACGGTGCTGACGTCGGTGACCAACATCGTCGTCACGCTGGTCGCGATCGCCGTGATCGACAAGCTCGGCCGGCGCCGGCTGCTGCTGATCGGCTCGGCGGGCATGTTCGTCAGCCTGGGAACGCTGGCCTACGTCTTCGGCACAGCCCCTCTGGTCAACGGTCAACCGGCGCTCGGTGATACGCCTGGCACGATCGCGCTTATCGCGGCCAACGCCTTCGTGGTGTTCTTCGGAATCTCCTGGGGTCCGACAGTCTGGGTGCTGCTTGGCGAGATGTTCAACAACCGGATCCGAGCCGCCGCCCTCGGGCTTGCCGCGGCCGCTCAGTGGATCAGCAACTTCCTCATCTCGACCACGTTCCCGGCTCTGGCCGACATCAGCCTCGGATTTGCGTACGGTCTCTACACCACATTCGCACTGCTCTCGTTCTTCTTCGTGTTGAGATTCGTGCAAGAGACGAAGGGCAAGCAGCTCGAGGACATGGCGTAGCGCGAACGGGCCTGGCCCGCCACGGAACCCGGCCGGGGCCAGGATGTGCCGAGCCAACCTGGCGTCTGAGTCGGCCAAACGGGTGACGTCAGGCTCGGGTAGCACGGAGTATGGTGATCAACCAGGGTGGCTGAATGAGGTCAAACGACTACAAGGAGTAACCAAGGTGTTCCGTCGCAGCGGAGTCACAGCCATGGCTACCAGCGCTGTACCTGCTGCAACCCCGTTGACTCTCAGCGTGCCAGCGTCGGCAGCCGCCGGTACCCGAGCAGCCCCAGCTGTGCTCAAGAACGTGGCGACGGGGTTGTGCCTGGGCTCCGACGCCGACAAGCAGGTGTACCCCCACGACTGCAACGGTGGCAGCTACCAGAAGTGGAGCGAGATCTAAAGCGACCACTCCCGTTGGGCGAAGCCCCGCAAATCAACTTGTTGTATAAATGAGCAATTCTCACCCGGATCCCGCCCATCGCAACACTTCCGGAGTTCAGCATGTCTTCGACCGTATCAGGGACACGAGGCGGGCTGCAGGTCCGCGGCGAGGCAGAAGTAGCGTGGAGAGAAGCGCACTCGTGAAGGGCAGCTCGCGCACGCCGGTGCAGAAAAGGCCTCCAGATCTCAACACTACCGTGGCGCACTCCGCTCGGTTCTGGAACTATTTGCTGGGCGGTAAGGACAACTATGCGGTCGATCGCGAGATGGCCGAACAGATTCTTGTTCTCATCCCGAGCCTCCGGGACACTGTCCGTGCCGAGCGGGGATTCCTGGTCCGCGCTGTCCGGCACCTGGCAGGCGATGCGGGGATTCGCCAGTTCCTCGACATCGGCACCGGTCTGCCCACAGCCAACAACACTCACGAAGTCGCCCAGGCGACCGCCCCCGAGTCTCGCATCGTGTACGTCGATAATGACCCCCTTATCATGACTCACGCGCGCGCCCTGCTCACCAGCACCTCAGAAGGCACCACCGACTACGTTCAGGCCGACCTTCGCGAGCCAGACACGGTTTTGCAGGAAGCCGCCCGGACCCTGGACTTCACCCGACCAGTTGCACTCATGCTGTTAGGGATCCTGAACTTCATTACGGACACCGACGAGGCTCACGCTATAGTGAACCGGTTCCTAGTCGCCCTGCCTTCGGGTAGCTACCTGGTGATATCCCACCCCACCGTAGAGATCGACGGCAATGCGATGACAGAGGCCATGCAACTCTGGAACCGAAGCGGCGCAGCGCCGATAGTGGCCCGCAGCCGTCAGCAGCTCATCCGTTTCTTCGACAACCTGGAGCTGTTGGAACCCGGCTTGGTCTCCTGTTCGCTGTGGCGACCCGATCCCATCGAACTCGGTGTCCCCGTGGAGGTGTTTCATTTCAGCGGCGTCGGTCGAAAGCTCTGACACCTGGTGAAGGCCGCCGGAGCTGCCTCTCCTTAAACTGGACATATCGGTCGTGGCGGTCCCCTGCTGAATGTGGTGGCCTGGGTGATGGTGACTGGCGCGCCTCCGAGATTCCGGACACTGGACCTAATAAGGTCCGGCCCGGAATGGGGGTGCGGCTGCCGCGCTTCTGTCTGGAAGTCACCCTCGCCGCCGAGATCTGGCTGCACGCCCACCCCGCCCCGGGCGCTCCACCCTTTCGAGGAACGCCACCGGCTGCCCTAGCACCAGCGCCTCCTACCCCCGGCCGCGGTCGGCGGCAGGGTCGCCGGCATGACGACCGCGCTGCCCGCCGCCCGCACCGCTGGCCCGAGGTGGGGCGCGGATTTTCGGGGTCAACCCGTGGAGCATCCTGATACCGCAGGCATTGGAGGGCGTGGCCGCGGTGGGTGTGCTCTACGCGGCGGTGCGCCGCTGGCACGGCCCGGGTGCCGGGCTGCTGGCTGGCGCGACGCTCGCGCTCACCCCGGTCGCGGCGCTGATATTCCGGTTCAACGACCCCGACGCGCTGCTCGTGCTGCTGCTCATCCTCAGCGCCTACGTGCTGGTGCGGGCGCTGGTGGCGGCCAGCACCAGATGGCTGTTGGCCGCCGCGGCGTTCATCGGGTTTGCCTTCCTCACCAAAAGCCTGCAGGCATTCCTCGTCTGCCGGTCTTCACGCTGCTGTATCTCGTCACGGCGCCGACCGAGCTCCGCCGCCGGGCGGTCCAGCTTCTCGCGGCCGGGGTGGCGCTGGTAGCCACCGCCAGCTGGTGGGTGGCCATCGTCGAGTTGGTCCCCGCCGCGGACCGGCCTTATGCCGGCGGTTCGCAGACCATCAGTGTGCTAGAGCTGATCTTCGGCTACAACGGTTTCGGTCGGCTGACCGGAAACGAGCCCGGCAGCATCGGTGGTCCGGTGGGCGATGGCCCGGACGGTGGTGATAGCGCCTTCGGTGGCGGCGGCATCACCCAGCTGTTCAACCCCAGCTGGGGCGGCCAGATCGCTTGGCTGCTGCCCGCAGCGTTGCTGTTCTTCGCTGCCCTGGTGTGGTTGAGTCGGCGCGCCCCGCGTGGCGACCGGCTGCGCTCCTCGGCGCTGCTGTGGGGCGGCTGGCTACTCGTCACCGCCGCGGTGCTGAGCTTCGGGCAGGGCATTATCCACTCCTACTACACCGTCACGCTGGCCCCGGCCATCGGCGCGCTGGTCGGCCATGGACGTCGACCTGTCCACCGACCTCGCTGCGCTGTTGCCGCTGGTCGCGCCGTTGATCTCGGGGCACTCCGACCTGGCCATCGGTACCCGGCTGGCCGGTCCTCCCGGGTGGTGCGCGGTCCGAAGCGGCAGGTCATCTCCCGCTGCTACAACACCCTGCTGCGAGGCATCCTGCGCACCCGGTTCTCCGACGCGCAGTGCGGCTTCAAGGCCATCCGCGCGGACGTCGCCGCCGCGCTGCTGCCGCTGGCGGCGCTGCGTTCCCAGCTCGGCCGGGCGCCACTGAAACCGCTAGTGGCCCGGGTGCCAAGCGCTCCCCAACCTCCGTGCGCAACGTCGGCCGCTCAGCCGGCTCCTGGCTGATCACCCCCGGACGAGACCAACACATCATCGCAGCCGTCCGGCGAGACGTGCCCACCAACGTCGGCGGGCTGTTCTGTGCGGCATTGGCCGGCCTGGGATGCGGCTTGTTTCAAGCGGCCGATGTGGTGTGGCTACTCGACGGATCGTCGTATGGTCTCGATGAGTATGTCGAGGAGGTGGCGGCGGGCCTGTGGGCTCATACCGGTGAGCACTGCGTGCAGGCGTGTGGCGGTGTCGGGGTCGGTGTCGCCGATGATCTGTTGTGCGGTTGCGGTGAGTGTCAGCTTGACGCGTCGACGGTTGTGTGGGTCCGGTGTGCGGCACACCAGCCCGGCGTGGGTCAGCCGATCGACCATCGCGGAGGTGGCCGGTGGTCGGGTCCCCAGGGCCTGAGCCAACTCGGTGAGGCTGACCGGGGCCAGCGCACCGATGAGGTGCAGCGCGGTGAGCTGTACTAGCGTCATCCCGCGGCCTGCCCAGACGGCCGGACTGGCTATGACCACCGCCCGCAGGTGGGCAACGAGCCAGTCAATGTCCTGAGCCGTCACCACCCTCGCGTGGTGGCTACCTAGTACACCGGCAGTGCCGCAGGACGCGTTGATGCTGACCAGTGACACGCCGCCGGGGTCCGCTTTCCGTCGTGCGCGCTGGCGCCTTGCCGTCATGTGATCTCCCTGCGGTACTTCTCCGTCGTCCTAGCGTGTGGAGTCGACACCTGTGGCCGATCATGCGCTGTTTACCCCTGACAGAAGGAGACGCGGAGTGCCCCGAAAGATACACGGCCCCCCGACCAGACCGCGGTGTCGTTCGCTCCACCACGGGGCCGCCACGTTGTTCGCGCTGGCGCCTCATCGTCGAGGGTCGTTTCATGCCCGTTGAATCGTAACGCCGGGCCGGATCCTTACGGGGTGCGCGAATTTCCCAGGAGAACTCTCAGGAAATTCCACGTTATTCCCGAAGGATGTCGCCGAATGTGTATAACCACCTACTGAGGGCGATCAGCAGCGGGGTGAACCGCTGCACCCAACGAAAAGATCGTGACATGATCGACGAGGGATTCCGGTGAGAAGCGGAACCCGGCGAAGCCAGATCTCGGTGCGGTCACTCGGCCAGGACGACGCACCAGCCCAGCTTGCCCGCTCCCGGTGATCCGCCGACGCAACAGTGCCGATAATGGACACCCACTACGCGGGCCAAGGTTGAGCGGGCGGGAAGGGGCGCAGGCCTTGCCTGTGCCTGTGAGGCACTCTAGTGGCCGCACGCACCGGCCTCGGTGGCGACGCTCAATGAATACTACCTGGCTGCATGACGGAACCGAGGTAGTTCTCGGCACCCACAGGGAGAAGTTGGTTGCAATGGCTTGACCCTTCTGGGCGGTACTTCGTAGGCTAAGATAACTGGCGTGAGTCTGGTTAGGGCTGTCAAACATGGAGGCAACGGTGACTCAAGCGCAAAAGACGGACTTCGCTTCGTACGCTCAGCTATCAAAGTCGGAGCAGGAAGCGCTCGAGCAAGCACTCGAGTCAATCCCTGACGACATTCTCACGACGGGTGACCGCAGCGCGATCGAGTCCAGGATCCGGAGGCGCCTGCAGGAGGCGGGAGTTCTCAAGACGGGGGAAGCGGGGGGACCATTAGGTGTCGCGGAAATTCCTGCGGTCGCCTTCGTCGGCCGAGCAGTCGGATGCCTCGCATCGAGGTATGCGAACCTACGAGGAATCAGTCACAACAAGCCAGCCGACGAAGTAGCTGACTCGATCGCACGAGCCGTCGGGGATTGTGTCCCGGGTGGTACCGATGCGATCAAATCCGACATTTTAGAATACCGGTGCCAGGTCGCGGGCGCTCTCACCGCGCTTGGCCTCCCTGCGCTGGGCGACGCACTCCGTGTGGTCGAGTCCGGAGGAGTGTATGAGAGGGGCTCCGCATGATCTGTGCGTATGTTCTGCAGCATTTTCTCGCTGAGTTTTCGGGGCCGGGTGGCTCAGGGGAGTTGGCGAGCGAGATCGAGCACGGCAGCGACTAATTCATTGCCCTCTAGTAGCGCAGCGTCGTTGTGGTCCGCACCGGCCACTTCGACCGTCCGCACCGGGCCGCCCGCAGCGGCCGCCACCGCTGCGCTCTGTTCCGGCGGCACGATTGTGTCGGCGGAGCCGTATACCACCACGGTCGGCACCTGGACCTGGCCGATCAGCTCGGTCACCGGGAACCGGTCCCGGAGCAGTAGCCGGACCGGCAGCAGCGGGTAGTGCCGGGAGCCCACGTCGGCGAGGCAGGTGAACGGCGAGCGCAGCACGAGCCCCCCGGGCGGCTGCTTGGTGGCGAGCCGGGTCGCTACCGCCGCACCGAGGCTCTCCCCGAAGTAGATCAAGCGTTGCGCCGGTACACCGTGGCCGAGGAGGTACGCTCGCGCGGCGCGCGCGTCGGTGATCAGCCCCTCCTCGGTGGGACTGCCGGGATTGCCGCCGTATCCGCGGTAGTCGACGAGCAGCACCGCGAAACCCTTGGCGGCCAGCCGACGGGCCAGCGGTGCCCGTAACGCGCGGGAGCCGGCGTTGCCCGGCATGACCAGTACGGTGATGCCGAGGTCAGCGCGGGTTGGGGCGACGTGCCAGCCGCCGAGTGCCAGCCCGTCCTCGGTCCGTAGCGTGATTTCTCGTGCCCCGGGTAGCACGCTGCCGGGGGGCGGGACGGCAGTGTCCGGAAAGTAGATCAGGCGGCGCTGCAGCAGCCACGCCGCCGTGAGCAGGGCAACCAAGGCGACCAGCAGAACCAACCCAGCGCGCAGCACCTTTTCCATTGTGCTGCAAGCACCACGAACGGCCACGTTATGGCGATCGCCCTTCGTCGACCGTGCCCTGCGACGGCGAGGACCACCGCCGGCAGGCGATCCGGTAAAGCTCGGCAAACTCGTCGAAGTCCCGCAGTTTGTCGTCTGGCGAGTCGTGAGTGCCGCGCCGCTTGCGGATGAACTCCAGCACGTCGTCGGGCGGCTCGTCGGCGTAGACCTGGTCGCCGAGCAGGATCAGCGTGGTCGGCCACGCCGACTCATCGGTATTCCGTAGTTCGTTGGCAAAGCAGCGCAGCACGTCGAACCCGTGGGTGAGGTTGTGCTTTTTATCGTGCGGCACGCTGGTTCGGCAGGAGCCGAACACCAGCCGGGCCGGCGCGTCCGGGTCAACTGTGCGGATGCGGCTGGGCGGCAGCTCGCTGCCGGGTTCCGGCCACGCCTGCTCGCCGTCCAGGTTGACCGTGTAGGGCAGCAAGCTCCCGGTGTGAGGTCGGTGAGCTCGACGAGCCCATAGTGGTGCCCGTGCAGCGTGAAGGTCGGGGAGCAGATGCCGAGGATCTCTACCCGGCACGGCGCGTCCGTCTCGACCCCCACCACGGCGCTGGTCGAGTCGACGTAGCGGAGCATTGGACCGAGAACGAGCTGCGCCATAGCTACCTCCACCGCTCGTGCTCGGGCTTTGTACCCTAATCAGCGGTATGTGTCAGAGATATCGACATTCGCTGGTTTTCTGGGCGGTATGGAGCAGGGCCTGCTGGTCATCTCGAACGCCAAGGCCGGCAGTGCAGACGAGCGCGTCCTGCACGAGGTGCTCGACGTGCTGCGCCGTGGTGGCGGCGACGTGCGCAGCGAGCCGCTCGGCAGCCCAGACCAGCTGGATGCTCTCCTCGGGGCGCATCCGCATCGGCTCCCAGTGGCAGCTGGCGGCGACGGCACACTGCACCTGCTCGTCGCCGCGCTGCACGCCCGCGGTGAGCTGGCGAGCCGGGTGATCGGTCTGGTGCCGCTGGGTACTGGGAACGACTTCGCGCGTACGGTGGGCATCCCGCTGGCCGCTGCCGCAGCCGCCCGCGTCGTGCTGCAGGGCTCGCCCCTCGAGGTCGACCTGCTCACCGACGACGCGGGCGGAGTGGTAATCAATGCGGTGCACTTGGGCATCGGCGCTCAAGGCGCTCGCGAGGGGGAGCCGCTGAAACCAGTGCTCGGGATGCTCGCTTACCGGATTGGTGCGCTGCTGGCGGGGCTGCGCTCGCCCGGCTGGCCGGTCCAGGTCAGCGTGGATGGCGCGACGATCACCGACGGGAACCGCCGCGTGCTACAGGTCGGCATCCTCAACGGCCGCACGATCGGCGGTGGTACGCCGCTGGCTCCGCACGCCGAGCCGGACGACGGGCTCGCCGATGTGGTCGTCAGCACCGCGGTCGGCCCGATGGCTCGCATGCGATACGCATGGCTGCTCCGCCAAGGCAAGCACTCCCAGCGCCCAGATGTCGTGCTGACCCGAGGCCGCAGGGTCGAGCTGGCCGGTCTGCCGATGCCGATCAACAGCGACGGCGAGCTTGGCGACGCGGTCAGCCAACGGAAATGGACCGTGCAGCCACGGGCCTGGCGGATCCTCACGCCCCCGGCGATCCGCCAGTTCACCGGCCGAACGTCGAGGACCTCGCGGCCGCCGACGAGGTGGCTGCGAGCGACCGGAGCGCCCGCAGGTTGACGCAATCGGTCGGTTGCTATAGTGTCGCAATCGTTCAGTTGCTACTTGTTGGAGGCTGTCATGGGATTCCCCGATCGCATCGAGCGGGTCGTCGAGATCGCCCACCCGCCGGCCAAGGTGTGGGCTGCGCTCACCACGGCCGAGGGCCTGGGCACCTGGTTCGGCAATCAGGCGACGATCGACCTGCGCCCGGGCGGATCGGCCCAGATGACGTGGACCGGCGGCCACGCCGTCGACATGCGGGTCGAACGGGTCGAGGAGCCGGCGGTGTTCGGGTTCACCTGGCCCATCTACGGCCTGCCCGATGACGATCCGCGCCGCACCTATGTCGAGTTCACGCTCGAACCGGTCGGTGCGGGCACGCGGCTGAGGGTGGTCGAAACCGGCTTCGCTCAGTTGCCGGAAGACGCCTACCGCAAGGCGTACGACGGTAATACTCAGGGTTGGGCGAGCGAGCTGGGCGAACTGGTCGACTACCTCGATGCCGCCTGACATCGAGGTAGTCGCCGAACAGGTCTTCGTCGCACTGGCCGACCCGAGCCGGCGCGCCATCCTGGCCGCGCTGGCGTCGGGTGGTCCCGCTACGGCCACGGACCTGGCCGATCGCCTGCCGATCACGCGGCAGGCGATCGCCAAACACCTGGCCCTGCTCGCCGAGGCTGGCCTGGTGACGGCCGAACCGGGGGAGCGGCGCCGGGTGCGGTACCGGCTGTGCTCCGCCCCGATGCAAGTGGCGCAACAGTTCCTGGCCGCGCTGGCCCGCGACTGGGACGGCCCGCTCGACGCGTTGAAAGACCACCTCAGTCGGTGAGCCCGGCCATCAGCTCACGGGCACCCACAAATTCCACCCCGCATACCGCGAAACGCGAGGAATCATGAGTGATCACGGTTTCACCACCAGCTTCTCGGTGGACCGGACTCCGAAGGAAGCCTTCGACGCCATCACGAATGTTCGTGGATGGTGGTCGGAAGAGTTCGACGGCGGCACCGTCGAACTCGGCAACGAGTTCAGGTACCGCTACGAGGACGTTCACCGCTGCACGATCCGAGTGACAGAGGTCGTCCCTGACCGGAGAGTCGGTGAAGGGCAGCCCAACGGCCGCGGCCGCCCACGCGTTCCTGCTGAAGAACTGGCGAAGGTGTTGCCGACGGCCGGCGGCGACGACATCCCCGCGTTGCCAGCGGTGGTCGACCGGGCCACTTGGCAGGCCGAACGGGATGCGCTGCTCGTTCGGGAGAAGGCGCACACCCGCGAAGGTGATGCGATCGCGGCGGCACGTCGGCGGCTGCCGATGGAGCGTCCGCTACCGCGACTTCATGGGCTGGGACGTGCCTTGGTACTCGGCGCAAGACTCCGCCGACGCCCTGCTCGCCGGGCGTTCGATTCGCCATGCTGGTGTGCTACCTGCGGCACGGCGACAGGGTGTTCGAGACCTACTGGACCAGCGGCCGCGGCTTCGAGGCGATGGCCCCCCGCTACGACCTGTTGGACATGACCGTATATGGCCGGCAGGAAACCTGGGAGGACTCGCCCGCCGGCTGGCCCCAAAGGTGGCGAATCAACGGCGAGCAGGTCCGCACCAACGGACGTCCCACCGCCCAGTGGTCCCGCCTGGAATCCGGACGCTCCGACGATCTAGGCACCGCCAGGCGCTGAGCGGCGTCCAGCTCACACCCCTGACCTAACGCATGACTGTGGACCTGAACTGGAAGGTGGACATCACAATGAAGACACCCCCGATCGTCTCGCCGCAAGAGTGGGAGGCTGCGCGCCAGCAACTGCTTGTGAAGGAGAAGGAGATGACCCGCGCCCGTGATGCGCTGGCCGCGGATCGCCGGCGGATGCCGTGGCTGGCCGTGGAGAAGGAGTATGAGTTCGACGGACCTAAGGGTAAGGCGAGTCTGCTTGACCTGTTCGAGGGTCGTCGTCAGCTGATCGTCTACCGCGCTTTCTTCGAGCCCGGCGTGTTCGGCTGGCCCGACCATGCTTGCCGCGGTTGTTCCCTGGTGGCCGATCAGGTTGCCCACGTCGCCCATGTGAACGCCCGCGATACCACTCTCGTCTTCGTCTCGCGCGCGCCGCAGCCGGACATCGCGCGAGTGAAGGCGCGGATGGGCTGGACGGTGCCCTGGTACACCATGACTGACGAGTTCGACACCGACTTCGGTGTGGACGAGTGGCACGGCACGAACGCGTTCATCCGCGATGGCGACAGCGTGTTCCGCACCTACTTCATCAACAACCGTGGCGACGAAGCATTGGGGAGCACCTGGAGCTACCTCGACATGACCGCGCTCGGGCGGCAGGAGGAATGGGAGGACTCGCCCGAGGGCTACCCCCAGACCCCGCCGTACGAGTGGTGGAACTGGCACGACGAATACGGCGACGCCGAGCCGGCGCAGGGGTGGAGCAGCCAGATTGAGCGCGGCCTGCAGCAGCCGTCCCAGTAATAGCGACCCCCACAAAGACGACCTCGGCCCCGCCGACCCCCGACCGGGGCGGCACTGTTGCCCACTGTCCAGCGATGCCGAAGGTCACCGCCGTGGATGACCGATTCGGCACCCACAGGATGAGACCTACGTCAAGATTGCTGGGCGGTGGGTTTATCTGTACCGGGCGATCGACCAGTTCGGGCAGGTGATCGATGTTCTGGTCCCCGAGGAGCGGGATCTCGCGGCCACCCGTCGATTCTTCATCCGCGCACTCGAGCACGGGCCGTCCCCGACCGAGGTCACCACCGACCGCGTTGACATAACGCGCTCAACCGTCGAAGTAAACCCCGAGCTCGCCGATCGACGTGAAGCTCGCGCTGCCACCCGGGCTGCCGACGATGCGGACCCCATCGCCCGAGGTGTTGGCGAAGGTCAGCGTGAACCGCCGGTAGGGACCCGCGCTGGTGTCGTAGGGGTAGGCGGGGTTGACCGCGAGGCCGGTGACGGTTGTCCAGACGAAATTGTTCCTGACCTGGACGGTCAACCCGCTGGCGAACCAGCCTCCGTCAGGGAACATCGCTCCGGTCGTGTAAACAACCCGGTCGAGGTTGTACGGCCTTGACCACGTGATGCCCCAGCGGTCGGCATCCTTCGGTGAGCCATCCCAGCTGTCCTCACTGGCCGACGGATTGCCGTCGTTGAGATAGGCCACCTTCCCGTAGTGGGAGGTCTTGTCGATCGGCACCGCGTCCCCGGCTCGTGCCAGGTTCACCGATGGGTTTCCCGGGTTGCTCGGCGTGCTTGCTTGATAGGGGCTGACCGTCAGCGGACGCAGGGAGAACTTGTAGTTGTCGCTTCCTCCGCCGAGTCCGGCGAACCAGTTGCACTGCATCCACATTCGCCGGCCGTCGGCGCTGATGAACTTGGACGGGAGGGTGGTGGCGTACCCGCCGTTCTTCGGCCCAATGGCCGAGCCATCGCCCCACCATGGATATGGCCCGAAGTCCTTGTGCAGGAACAGCTTCCACGGGCCCCACGGATTCGGTGCCTCGTAGAACTCGTGGGTGAACTCGGTCCAGGACGTGTAGAGGTAGCGGCGCAGCGGGGCGTTGTAGACGACACCGCCCTGCGAGAGGACCGAACAGCCGTCCGAGGTTACCGTGCCCGGATATTCCCGACGTTCGTCATGCAGCACCGCGACCCTGCGGCCGATGTCGCTGCTCCAGGTGGGGGCGCTGAGAAGCCGCGGCCATCCCCGTTGGCCGAGTAGAGCGCGCCATCGTTAGCCCAGCAGCTCGCCCAGAGGTCGCCGTTACTGGCGGTGTTGACGGTGGCCCGATATGGAATATCGGCCGTAGCGAAGAACTGGCTGGTGGGTTCGACCAATGCGGCGGAACTCTGTGCTGACGCGAGTTAGCTGGTGAAGTCGAATTCGCCGTCGGCGGCTCCGGCGAGGAAGGCGGACCACTCCTCGGCGTCGAAGCGCAGCGCGACTGTGCTGTGGAGTGACTTCACGAGGGTGCCGGTGCCGATCTTGGTGATGGTGGCTACGCCGTTCGTGTTCGCTACACCGTCGCGAGCGTCGTGGACGAACGCCCTCCATGCAAAGCCGGGGAAGGTGATGGTGCCGGCGGAGCGGTGCTTGCTGTGTCGGATCACCACGCCATCTGCTGCCGGGGCCACCTCGACACAGTTCTCGCCGTTACTGCTGCGGCTGGAGATCCGCCACGTGAGGCGGTCGGCGGTGGTCATCTCAGTCCTCCGAACGGGTTTGTTGCGTTGTCTGATTGCAGGCGCCGTGAGTTGCTTGCTGACTGGGGTCGGTCAGGCTGCTTGAACGAGTTCATCGAAGGCAGCCGCGACTCGTAGCTTCGGTGGAGCGTCGGCGGCGAGTTCGTAGTGGCCGCGGCGGATGTTCTGGATGAAGGCATGCCCGGCGATGACAGTCCTGGCGCCGGCGTCGGTCTTCAGGCCGCGCATCGGTCGCAGCCATCGTTTCAGCTGGGCGTGATCGGCTTCGATCCTGTTGTTGGCGTAGGGATCGATGCGATGCCACGCCTGGGGAACAACCTCTTCGAGTACCCGCAGGTCGATCGCGTGCCGGGCGCAGCGGGCAGCCTCGGCCAGGATCGGGGTGAACCGCCGGACCCACCGATGGATGGTGACGTGGGTGACCTGTACTCCACGCTCGGCCAGTAGCTCGTCGACATCGCGGTAGGACAGTCCGTAGCGCAGGTACCAGCGCACTGCCAGCACGATCACCTCACGCGGAACCGGAAGGCGATGAACGCCGATCGTGGCGGGAGGACCGGACGACCACGGCAGACACGGCGCATGAGTGGGAGCATGCCGGACGACGTCTTCCCTCCATGCAACAGTCCCTGCATGACAGCGACCTGAACAGCAGGCGTTCTGTGTTTCCGCTGGTCAGAGTTGGCGCCCCGGCAGGATTCGAACCTGCGCTCCCGCCTCCGGAGGACCTCCGGAGGCCGGTAGAACCCCGATCATGCCTGTCTCTGGTGTCTCCCCGTTCTGTTTGCCTTGGTCAGGGTTTCATGTGTTGCTGTGGTGTCCCGTAGTTCATTGCACGAACCCTTGCACGAACGTTGACGCTCACGACAGGCCGGAGCGCCCCGACGCGTACAAGGCGGTTGAGGAACTCGACAGACTGGCCGACCTAGCTGCTGTGCCGTTTCACCAGATGGTCTCCACGCTGGCGAGCTGGCGGATCCTGCGGTCGTAGGTCACCAGCGGAGTGGCTCTCACCAACGCGGTAGCAGCGATGATCCGGTCAAAAGGATCAGCTACCGCAGCGCGAGGAATCTTGCTGACTGCGCGGGCCACCGCATTATCGATTGGAATGACCTCGAATCCGGAGTCTGCCGCGTCGATGATCTCGTGAAACGCTTCGAGATGCGTCTGAGTGAAGGTGCCTTTTTCCACGAGATAGACCAGCTCGATGAGAGTCGCCGCCGAGATCGCCAGCGGGATGTCCGAGTCAGTGGCATCGTCCATGACTTGGCGGGCCTTGTCTGACAAGCGTGGCGACGCCAGGACGTACCAAATGAAGGCGTGGGAGTCGACGACGAGCGAAGTACCAGCGGTCACTGCCCATCCGCCAGATCGCCCCATACCTCACGTCGCTCGTCGGCGATCTCATCAGCGCTCACGTCAGGTACCCGGCCGACAAGCGATCCATACATGTTCCGCCGGGGAACTGTCGCGCTGATCGTGACGCGCACTCGCTGACCTGGGATAAGCGAAAGTTGCCGTACGACTTCGGAGGGCACCACCAGGTCACCAGCGGCCGTGACCACGGCATCGACATCTGTGCTGGATCCTCGGGCCACGCCAGATCACCTCCCGGTGCCGCCGCAGATCCTACCCTGGGTGGTGATGGTCCCTTTCAGAACGATAGGTGGGGCTGGCCCACTCTCCGGGGACGTCTCGCCGGCCGACGAACTGACGTCCCGCACCGTCACCGCAGCGTGGCTGAGTAGAGCATGAGCACCGCCCTCGCCATCCGAGTGCAAGCTAGCCTACTCACAGTGATACTAGCTGGTCATACATGGCGCCCCCGGCAGGATTCGAACCTGCGCTCCCGCCTCCGGAGGTACAACACCCGATCAGGCCTGTCTCTGGTATCGCCCCGTCACGTTTCCCCAGGTCAGTGCCTTCACAAGTTGCCGTGACACCCCGTAGTTCATTGCACGAACCCTTGCACGCGCGACTACCACAGCGCCGTGACTGCGCATGGAGACGCGACGACGCCAACGAGACCCAGGTCCGGGGTGCCGGTCGACCCGGCGACACTGCCCGACCGATTGCCTGTGGCTCGTCTGACCGCTGCCGGGACCGACGGGGCGCGCGATCGCTGCCGTTCCGGGCCACCACTTCATCGGTCTAACCTCAAGGCATGGGCACAGTCGAACCGGGCGCAACACCGGATTGGCGCACCAGGGGCGTCCGGATCATCCCCGGCGATGCGCTGGACACCAACACCCCGCAGACACCGGGGATGATCCGCGCCGCCGCGGTTACCCATGACCGGGCGGGCTCGGAGAAGCTGTGGGCTGGAACCGCCACGATCCAGCCTGGTGCGAAGACCGGTGCGCACCATCATGGTGAGCTGGAAAGCGTGATCTATGTGATCCGCGGTCGGGCCCGGATGCGGTGGGGAGACAACCTCGAATTCACCGCCGAGGCTGGCCCGGGCGGGTTCATCTTCGTGCCGCTGTCGGTCAACACGGCCTACGGGGCCGAGAACACCGAGTCACCGGTCACGTTGGCCGCTGATCCGGACTCCGTCACGGTGGGTTACCTGTCTCGAAACGGTGGGAACCGGCGCGGGCCCTCGATCATCGCCCAGTACGACCACGACGGTCGGCTGCTGCGCAACGTGACGGTCGACGGGCTCGTCGGGCGCTCCGCCGTGTCGCCGAACGGACGGCATCTAGCGCTCGAGGTCTCTGGCTCTGGTGGCGCCTGCGTCACAGTGTCCCGGCCGGTCGTCGTCGACCTCGAGTCGCTGCGGGTGCTTCTAGCTTGGCGCCCGGCTTTCCCCCACGAGTGGAGCTCGAACGACGCCAGATGACCCGCGCCCACGCGGCCGATGGCACGTGGCGCGGCTGGACCGCCGGGGTGACGTGCTCAGCAAGGCGTTGGGGCGTCCTTGGCCGCTCGGAGGACGAGAAGGCTCCCGAGACCCCCGGCGTCCCCGAGCTCCATCAGCCGGCCGAGCTCACCCTGGAGGACCGTCGCCTCCTCCACCAGTCCCTCCAACGCCGCCATGAACCCGGCCGTTTCGAGCTCCTCCGCCACCCGGGCGATGCCGAGGGACAACAGCCAGCTGCCTTGGGTGATGACGGGTTCAGGGCGGAAGCCGGCGCTTTGGGCAGCACGGGCAACCGCCGAGAAGTTCACGTCGGCGGTGATGTCCTTGCTGCCGGGCTCGTCCAACGGCGACGGCGTCGCATCCTCTCGTCGGTAGGTCGCAACCGTGCCATCGGGATGCTTGAGCCAGATGTCGGGCTCAAGGCCGCCGTAGTCGATGAGGAGCAGGTAGCCGCGGGTGAGCGCCCGGGCGGCGTCGTGGCACCAGGCCTCGACCCCGGACGAGATCTCGAAGCGGGCTCCTGGGGCGAGGTGGGCCGCGGCTTCGCGGGCGGGTTCGGCGAGGGTCACATCCGAGAGCGCACCCAGCCGTTCGACGAAGCCGTCGCCGTCGACGTCGACGTAGATCTCTTGGACGCTTCCGGCCTCGGCCAGCTCGAGGACGTGCACGGGGAAGTTGTCGAGTACCTCGTTGGCGAGCACGCAGCCGATCACCGGCGGGCCCGAGAGATCCGTCGACCACTCGGCCGATCCGGCTGCCGGCCCGAGGCGCCGTCGCTGCCAGTCCCGGACGCGGTCGAAGCGTTCGATGAACCGCCACCGCAAGGGCACGCCCATCGAGTCGGCCTCCTCCATCGCATCGGCGGCCAGATCGCCCTGGCCACCCCCGACCTCCACCACCCAGAAGGGGTCGGGCCCACCGATCGCCTGCCACATCCGTCGGAGCTCGCGGGCGACGAGACGGCCGAACCAAGGGGTGAGGGACGGAGACGTCCGGTAGTGGCCCCCATGACCGGGGACGCGGGCCGCGTAGTAACCGTCGCTGGGGTGGTAGAGCGCGGCCTGCATGAAGTCGATGAAGGGCAGGGGTCCCGAGGACCCCATCCGTTCCCGCATGTCCTGCCTCAGCGACCCTGGCACGGTGGGCACCTTCTGCTGACTGTCTCCGGACGGTCGGAGCCTACGCCCGCGCGGGTGCGCGAGGCACGACGTGATCCACCTCGACGCCGCGGTATCCATGTTGACCATGGTTTCCACCGGCTACTTCAGTGCCAGCCCCGGTCGCTCCGGCCGCGACAGTAGGCTCCGACGGACGTAAGTTCGCGTCACAGGAGATGCCACGCTATTCGGCCAACGCCAGGCTCACCGTCTCGGGCACCCCAGCCGCCGTTTCCATGCAGGAAACCCGTCGCAAGGTCCTTGGACTCGGTAAGTCACTGTGGTCGTCTTGTCATCCGGTGCGCTGGTTGTTGTTCGCTGTCGGGCTGGGTGTAGAGCCAGGACCGGGACGCCTCGGTTGTGCAGGCGACGGTCGAGGTCCCGAAGCGGCGTCTGGCCGTGCTGTCCGGTCCCGTCTTTTCTTACTCGCTGATCCCGGGTTCTCCGGCCGTGCTCGCTGCGCGCTGCCGGCTTGCTGTGCTCGGGGTCCACGGTGGTGGTCAGCCTTGGCTGGCCGGTCCCCATGAGTGGGGACCTTGCGCGTCGTGTCATCGCAGTCACACGGCTCGGTATTGGTCGTCTGCGACTCTGTATTCGCTGTGTGCGAGCCGGTGGTGACGGTCCGCGATCTGGCATCGTCGGTGGTTACCGTCGATGATGGCGGTGGCACGACGGGCCCGTGATCCGAAGCAGGCGGCGTCTGAGCGGAGGGAGCTGACACCAGACGACGGGCTGCCGGCACGGGCTGTTGGTGCGCGGCTACCGGAGAGGGGTCTGGGGAGGATGCCTCGGCCGGTGTCTGCCCGGCAGGCCCCGCCGACGCATCGATGGGAGGAACGGTTGCTGGATGCCCATCACTGATCACGGGCGTCACGGGAGCCGGTAACCGACCCGAGGGTAGCCCCACAACCGGTGACTCGGTGGACAACGAGGTCGTGAACACGGTCACCCCGGCCAACACCAGCACTAGCACGACGCTGGCCACCAGAGCAATCACCACCCCCGGCATCCCGAACATCAGTCCGTCGCCTCGACTGACCCACCGCCGCACGCCCGAGGCATACCCTGACTGCGGCGCCGGGACAGACACCAGCTCGTCACCCTGTTCTGGCCCGTCAACGGGCGCGACCGGCTGGACGGTGATAGCAGCTGGGCGCGGCTTCGAGCTGGCGACGGGCTGGAAAAGATCTCCGGCTGGACGTGTGCGGATCGAGGGGTTCGACCAACTCACAGAGACCCGGTCACCCTCGCTGATCCCAGCGGACCGCGCAGACCCCTGCCTTGGGGGGCCAAGACCAGCAGGCGACTGGTGCGAATTCACGGCTGCCATAACCTCCTTGCAGGTTCACCGGCACAGGGGACACATGGCACATGGCGTTCCACTAGCTACTCTCTGTGCCCGGCTGATTACGCTGTCCACACGCAGATCGCTCAGCCAGCCCGTACTGTTACCGACGCCGTGATCAAGGGCCACTGGGCCTGGTCCGGACGCGTAGCCGCACCTACCGAGCCACCGTGCCGCTGACTGTGTGTGGACGGAACGTCACCTCTGGAACCCCTCCGGCCGGGGCGTCGTCTTCAGCTCGCTGCACATTGCAAGCTGCTGCGGACGGACGCCGTACGGCCGATAGCTTAAGGCGGACCCTGCGGCCCCGTACCGGAGGCCAATCCAGTCCCGTCGGCGCAGTTGGTGTCGGAGCCAGTAGGCAAGGTACTTAATAAGGGCATCAGAGATGATGCCCGCGGCAGAACTCGCAACACCACGTGCCGGATCGTCTCAGCGAGGTGGAGACGGCTGACGTCCCGGACTGCCACTGCAAGCGTGGCTCAGTCGAGCATGAGCACCGCCCCGGCGCATCAGGCTGAAAACTCGCCTACATACAGTAGTATTAGCTGGTCAGTAGTGGTACCCCGGCAGGATTCGAACCTGCGCTCCCGCCTCCGGAGGCCGGTAGAACCCCGATCATGCCTGTCTTTGGTGTCTCCTCATTTCGTTTTACCTGGTCGAGACCTCATGAGTTGCCCAGGTGTCCCGTAGTTCATTGCACGAGCCCTTGCACGAGCGACGACTATCGCGCCCAGTGACGCGGTCACTGACGCTGCGGTCCCAGGTCGCGGCCGTCGACGTGCCTGCCAGGCGGCGCCCGACCATCTGGCCGTTGCGCCCCCCTTGCAAGGCACGACGTAACGCGGGTGGTCAAGTACCCGATTGATCAACCGCTGGACTGTCACCCACCTTCACCCGTTCGGTAGTTGCTGGTAAGCAGACAGCCAAAGCCAGCCCACACGACGTAAGCACGGGGGTCCAGTGGACGCGTTCAAGGTCCATGACCAGCTGATCCGCGACTACCGCTCGTTCACCGAGGGCTTCGTCGAGATCCGTGACAGACGGATCCGAGAGCATGTCGAGGAGCAGGCGGCGCGGGGAGCGCAATGGCCGGCGCCCTGGCTGGCCCTGAACCCTGCGTTCGCCCCGGGCGGGAGGATCGACGAACTGGTCCGGGGCGGCCTGCTGCATCCGGAGTGTGAGCGGATATTTCGGCCGAAGCGGGCTGTTGACGATGAAGGCAGCACTCCGATCACCTTGCACCAGCACCAGCGGGATGCTGTCGAGGTAGCCCGCACGGGCGCGTCCTACGTCCTCACTACCGGCACCGGGTCGGGGAAGTCGCTGGCGTACATCGTCCCGATCGTCGACCGCGTGTTGCGGGAGGGCAGCGGCAAGGGCATCAAGGCCATCGTCGTCTACCCGATGAACGCGCTGGCGAACAGCCAGCGGGAAGAGCTCGCCAAGTTCCTCACCCATGGGTACGGCGAGGGTGCGGAGCCCGTCACCTTCGCGCGCTATACCGGCCAGGAGGACGACGCGACCCGCCAGCTGATTCTCCGCAACCCGCCGGACATCCTGCTGACCAACTACGTGATGCTTGAGCTGGTGCTCACCCGGCCAGAAGAGCGCCGCTCGCTCATCCGGGCCGCCGCGGGGCTGCGCTTCCTGGTCCTCGACGAACTACACACCTACCGCGGGCGACAGGGCGCCGATGTTGCGATGCTGGTGCGACGGGTGCGGGAAGCGTGCGCGGCGCACGACACGCTGCAGTGCATCGGCACCTCGGCCACGATGGCCAGTGGCGAGACGCAGGCAGAGCAGCGCGTCGAGGTCGGCCGGGTGGCGAGTCAGATTTTTGGTGGCGCGGTCCACGCCGCGCACGTCATCACCGAGACCCTTGTCCGGGCCACCGCCACCCGTGAGCCGACCAGCGAGAACCTCCGCCAGGCGGTCCGGGCGCGGGGGGACGCCGAATCCGACGACCAGGGCCTCAAGGCGGGTTTCGACGTGCTTCGCAACGATCCGCTGGCCTCGTGGGTAGAGGACACGTTCGGGATCACCGAAGAGCCGCTGACCGGAATCCTGGTCCGTCGCACACCCACGACGGTGGACCAGGCCGCAGCTGGGCTGAGTGACATCACCGGCGAAGAGCGGCAGGCCTGCGCCACGGCATTGCGGGCCACATTGCTGGCTGGGTCGCGCACTCGAGACCCGAGCACCGGGCGGCCGCTGTTCGCGTTCCGGCTGCACCAGTTCCTGTCCAAGGGCGGGACCTTGTTCACCACGCTCGACCCGGAGGCCACTCGTGCGATCACGAGCGAGTTCCAGGTCGTGCTGCCTGGCGAGATCGAGCGCCGGCTGTTTCCCCTCGCCTTCTGCCGGGAATGCGGGCAGGAATACCTGATGGCCCGCCGCGGGCGGCACGGCGGGCACGAGGCCGACTTCCGCGCTCGGCACACGTTGCGCCCGGCCGACCACGACGACGGCTACCTGTATGTCTCGACAGACCGCGAGTGGCCGGTGGATCCCATCGCGGAAAGTCGGTTCCCAGCCTCGTGGCTGACCCAAACGCAGTCCGGTCAGGAACTCACCCCTGCCCGCCGCGACGACCAACCCCGCCGCTACCGCATCCTCCCCGACGGATGGGGCGCACCCGCCGAGGGCAGCACGGCACCCCACGGCGGTGTGGTGGCCGCCTGGGTACCTGGCACCTTCCGGTTCTGTCTGCGGTGCGGGGTCTCCTACGAGGCTGTCCGGAGCAACGAGTTCGGCAAGCTGGTCACCCTCGATCGGGAGGGGCGCAGCAGCGCAATGAGCGTCCTGGCGTCCAGCGTGCTGCGCTCTCTACGCGCGATCGACGATCCTGGTTTTGACGATGAGGCCCGCAAGCTGCTCACTTTTGTCGACAACCGCCAGGATGCGAGCCTGCAGGCCGGGCACTTCAACGACTTCGCGCTCGTGGTCCAGCTCCGCTCAGCGCTACACCGCGCGGTGGTGCAGGCCGGCGGTGATGGTCTGGACGCGCTGGACCTCGGTGAACGGCTGCTCGACGCGCTGGACCTGCAACCTGCGGACTACGCCGAGTCCCCAGAGGCGGTGGTGGGCGTCAACCGTACGAAGCGCGCGCTGCGCAATGTGATCGAGTACCGGGCGATGCGGGATCTGCAGCGTGGGTGGCGAATCACGCTGCCCAACCTGGAGCAGACCGGTCTATTGATCGTGGACTATCCCGATCTCGCTGAACTGTGTGAGCTCAATGAGGCGTGGTCCGGGGTCCATCCGTTGATGGCCAGCGCCCCACCCGGAGTGCGCGCCGAGATCAGCCGGGTGCTGATCGACGAGATGCGCCGCGTGCTCGCGATCGATTCCCCAGCTCTGACCGCGGACAACGTGGACCGGCTCATCCGCGAGAGCCGCGACCAACTCGCTGGGCTGTGGACCGTCCCGGACAGCGAACCGGACCCCCCGTTGGGCCTGGCGATCGCGGGTTCGGGTAGTAAGAGCCGGCCACGAAACGCCCTGTACCTCTCCGGTCGGGGCGCCTTCGGACGTTGGCTGCAGCGACCCGAGCGCTTCGGCGTCGCGCTTTCAGTCGGCGACGCCAGCGACCTCATCACCAAGCTGCTCGCGTTCCTACGCACGCAGAATCTGCTTACTCAGGTGACCGAGATGGGCGAGACGGGCTACCGGATCAACGCAGGCGCCATCACCCTGCGAGCCGGGTCGGGCGAGTTCGGGGCTCCGGATCCGCTTCGGCGGCGGTTCGAGGCCGAGCAGCACCCGCGGGTCGTGCCGTTCTTCCGGGATTTGTACCTGGAGGGTGGGCGGCAGCTCGGCGGGCTGCGGGCAGCCGAGCACACGGCACAGGTGCGCCCAGAGGATCGCCAGGAGCGGGAGCGCCTCTTCGGCACTGAGCCGCGGCGGCTTCCGCTGCTGTTCTGCTCGCCGACGATGGAGCTCGGCGTAGACATCCGGTCGCTCAACGCCGTGGCGATGCGCAACGTGCCGCCAACACCCGCGAACTACGCACAGCGCAGCGGTCGCGCCGGCCGGTCCGGGCAGCCGGCCCTGGTAGTCACCTACTGCTCCAGCGGCAGCGCCCACGATACGTACTACTTCGAGCGGTCCGAGCTGATGGTTGCCGGGAAGGTGCAGGCGCCTCGGCTCGATCTCGCCAACGAGGACCTCGTCCGCTCACACGTGCACGCCATCTGGCTTGCCGAGACCGGCAAGTCGCTGGGGCGCTCGATGGCCGATGTGTTGTGGGTCGAGCGCGACGGCTACCCGGTGCGGGACGAGCTGAGGGTGGCGCTGTCCGATGCCGACGCCCGCCGCAGGGCCAGGCAGGTCGCCACCGCGCTGCTCGGGCCACTCGAACCCGAGCTCGCCGGAGCGGCATGGTGGACCGATGACTGGCTGGCCCGGGTCATCGAAGACGCGCCCACGCAGTTCGACCGAGCCTCCGAGCGGTGGCGAGTGCTGTACGGAATCGTCAGCGCCGAGCTCGACGCCGCCCAGCGCCAAGCCCGGGACTCGTCGGCGCGCAAACGGGACCGGGAGGACGCCGACCAACGGTTCCGCGAAGCGCGGCAGCGCATGGAGCTGCTGCTCAACGAGTCCGATGAGTCCGGGCAGAGCGATTTCTATAGCTACCGGTACTTCGCCAGCGAAGGATTCCTGCCGGGTTACTCGTTCCCCCGGTTGCCGCTGGCCGCCTACATCCCCGGCATGCGCGGCAAGGGCAATACCTGGCTGCAGCGCCCGCGCTTTCTGGCCATCGCCGAATTCGGTCCGCGTGCGCTCATTTACCACGAGGGCGCGCGCTACCAGGTCAGCCGGATCAACCTGCCCCGTGGTCGCGACGCCGATACGCCGGGCGAGGTGGTGCTCACGTCGGCGAAAGTGTGCGGCGCCTGTGGCTACCACCATCCCCGCGAGGTCGGCGTTGATGTCTGCGAGCACTGCGGCACAGCACTGGGCAGCGCGCTGACCAAGCTGCTGCAGATGCAAACGGTCGTGACGCGTCGCCGCGAGCGCATCAGCGCGGACGAGGAGGAACGCAACCGCGTTGGCTTCGAGCTGAGCACCTCGTACCGTTTCGTTCCCCGCGGCGATCTGCCCGGCCACGACGACGGCATCGTGGTGATGGGTGACGTGGAGCTGGCGCAGCTGGCCTACGGCGACGCCGCCGAAATCCGGGTGACCAACCTCGGGCTGCGCCGTCGCAAGCGCCAGGGGGTGCACGGTTTCTGGCTGGATCTGGTCAAGGGACGCTGGCTCAACGAGGATGAGGGCGTCGAGAACGACCAAGATCCCGACGATGACCTCGAAGCGGGTGTGCAGGACGTCAAACGCCGAGACCTGGTCATCCCCTTCGTGGAGGATCGGCGCAACATCCTGCTGCTGCGCTGGACCGACCGGCTCACCGATCAGGAGACGGTCACCCTGCAGTTCGCCCTTGAGCGCGGCATTGAGGCGGTCTTCCAGCTGGAGGACACCGAGCTGACCAGCGAGCTGTTGCCCGACGCCGACGAGCGTGGGCGCACGATGTTCGTCGAGGCGGCGGAGGGCGGGGCGGGGGTGCTGCGCCGGTTGCAGGACGAACCCGACCAGCTTGCCGTCGCCGCCCGGGAAGCGCTGCGCATCATCCACGTCGATCCTGAGGCGGGCGTGGAGGTTGACGGGGCTTGCGTGCGGGGCTGCTACCGCTGCCTGCTGTCCTACCGCAACCAGACTATGCACGAGTCGATCGACCGGCGTCTCGTCGTCGACCGCCTGCGGGAACTCGCGGGAGCCTACGTACGGCCAGCCGAGCACAATCTCCCCGATCCCGCGGCTGACGACGGAACGTTGCTGGCTGCAGCCCTCAGCGACCGCGCCCGTTCGCTGCTTCGACTGCTCACGATCAAGAACCTGCGCCGGCCCGATTCGGTGGCGACCGGAGTGGACGGCTACGCCGCGCGGGTCGACATGGTCTACCGCAGCGACGGGCTCGACACCGTGATCGTCGTGGATGACACGATGCTCAGCCACCGACCTGACCCCATGCCTCTGACCTTCGCAGGGTGGAACGTGATCCATATTGGACTCGACGACGACCTGGACGCGGTGGTCGCTGCTCACCCGTCGGTGTTCGGGCAGGAGGTGCGGTGACTGCCGTTCAGGACTTCCCGATCGGGTCGCTGGTGCGGGCCCGCGGACGCGAGTGGGTGGTGCTCCCCGACAGCACCAGTGAGCTTTTGGTGCTGCGCCCGCTCGGCGGCGGCGAGGACGACGTCGCGGGCGTGCTCCGCAGGATCGAGTACGTCGAGCACGCGACCTTCGCACCGCCCAGCCCGGATGATCTCGGCGACGACCGCAGCGCCCGGCTGCTCCGCGATGCGCTGCGGATCGGGTTCCGCGCCAGCGGCGGCCCGTTCCGCAGTCTCGCCGGGCTGGCCGTCGACCCTCGCCCATACCAGCTGGTGCCGCTGCTCCTTGCGCTGCGCCAGGATCTGGTGCGACTGCTCATCGCTGATGACGTCGGCATCGGCAAGACCATCGAGGCGGGTCTGGTCGCCGCCGAGCTGCTGGCACAGGGCAGCGCGCGGGGGCTCACGGTGCTGTGCCCACCGTCACTGGCCGAGCAGTGGCAGTCTGAGCTGCGCACCAAGTTCAACCTCAACGCCGAACTCGTCCTCCCCGGCACGGTCACCCGGCTCGAACGCGGGCTGGAATACGGCCAGTCGTTGTTTGAGCGGCACCCGATCACCGTGGTGTCCACGGACTTCATCAAGGCCGACCGGCGTCGCGACGACTTCCTGCGCGCCGCGCCGGACCTGCTCATCGTCGATGAGGCGCACACGTGCGTGTCCGACGGCTCGGGTGGCGCCAACCGCGGCCGCACCCAACGCTTCCGGCTGCTGCAGGATCTCGCTCGCGGCCAAAGCCGGCACCTGGTACTGGTCACGGCCACCCCGCACAGCGGTAAGGACGAGGCGTTCCGCAACCTGATCAGCCTGCTGGACCCTGATTTGCACGATACGGACCTGGCCGCCACCCACACCCGGGAGCGGCTGGCCGAGCACATGGTGCAACGCCGCCGCGGCGACCTCCGCAAGTTCCTCGGCGACACCCACTTCCCCAGCGACCGGCAGACCCAGGAGCTGGCCTACCGGCTCTCGTCGCCATACCGGGCTCTGCTCGACGACGTTCTGGACTATGTGCGTGGCCGGGTGCGCGACACCACCGGAACCCGGCTGGAGCAGCGGGTGCGCTGGTGGTCGGCGCTGTCGCTGTTGCGCGCGCTGGCCTCGTCCCCGGCCGCCGCTGCGGCCACCCTGAAGACCCGCGCGGTATCGGCCGAGGCGAGCAGCGTCGAGGCCGCCGACGAGCTGGGCCGCGCCGCCGTGCTGGACCCGGTCGAGGACGAGGCGATTGACAGCGCTGACCTCGTCGCGGGAGCCGTCGTCGACGAGACCCCCACCAGCCGCGAGGCCCGTGTGCTGAGTGCATTCCGGAGACGGGCGCTGGAGCTGGCCGCCGCGGATGACGTCAAGCTCACCACCCTCGTCACCCTGATTCGCCGGCTGCATCGCGACGGGTTCCAGCCCATCGTGTTCTGCCGGTTCATCCAGACCGCGCATTACGTCGCGGAGCACCTGCGCGACCAGCTCGGCCGAGTCGACGTCGAGGTGGTCACCGGCGAGCTCGCTCCCGAGGACCGCGCCGTCCGGGTGCAGGCGCTTGCGGAGCGGGACGCGGAGCGCACGGTGCTCGTCGCGACCGACTGCCTGTCGGAGGGGGTGAACTTGCAGCACGGTTTCCAGGCCGTCGTGCACTACGACCTGGCGTGGAACCCCACGCGCCACGAGCAGCGCGAGGGCCGGGTGGACCGGTTCGGCCAGCCCGCCGACGTCGTCCGGGCGGTCACGATTTATGGCGCGGACACCGGTATCGACGGGATCGTGCTCGACGTCCTGTTGCGCAAGCACCGCGCGATCAGCCGCGACCTCGGAATCAGCGTCCCGGTGCCCAGCCGCAGCGACCAGGTGCTCGCCGCGCTGGTCGAGGGCGTGCTGCTGCGCGGCCAGGACACCGACCAGTTCGCCCTGGACTTCGAGGCCGACCAGCAGCGGCAGGACCTGCACGACGAGTGGGAGAGCAGCGCCGCGGCGGAGCGGGAGACCCGAACCCGCTACGCCCAGCGCAGCATCCGCGACGAGGACGTCATTCGCGAGGTCACCGCCGCTCGGGAGGCACTCGGCAGTCCCGACGACGTGGCCGCGTTCACCCGCGCGGCACTGGAGGAATGCGACGCACAGGTGCTCACCGAGGACTTTGGCTTCACGGCGCTCCCGCAGGCGCTACCGATCGGGCTGCGCGACGCCCTCGGCCGACCAGCTGGCGCCGTTGCGTTCTATCGGGATCTCCCCGCGCCACGGACAGCGGCCGTGCTGCACCGCACCGACACCAGGGTGGGTGCGGTCGCGCGCTATGTGCTCGACGCCGCGCTGGACCCGGTGCTCGACGCCGCCGCGCGACCAGCGCGGCGCGGCGGGGTGATCCGGACCGCGGCGGTGACCGCACCGACGACCGCGGTGCTCGCCCGATTCCGGTTCCACCTCACGCTGCCCGGCCGCGACGGTCCTCGGGTGCAGGTCGCCGAGGAGGCCCGCACCCTCGCCTTTACCGGCACGCCCACCGACCCGTCGTGGCTGGACCCCGACGCCGTCGAAGAGCTGCTGGCAGCCCGGGCGGCCGCCAACATCCCGCCCGACGCGGCACGCAACATGGCCGTCGCCGTGCTCTCCCAGCTTCCCGCGCTCACCCCACACCTGGACGACACCGCGGGGAGTTGGCTGAGGCGTTGCGGGACGCGCACGTCCGGGTTCGCCGGGCGGCCCGTGGCCGGCAGGCCGGTGGGCTGGGTATCGCTGGGCTAGCTGTGACGCCGCAGCTCCCGGTCGACGTGCTCGGAGTTTACGTCTACCTGCCGGCGGGAGGGACGCGGTGAGCGGCCCGGGGCTGCAGGCCGTACGGGTGGTCGGCGGCCTGGTGCCGCCTGGTCTGTTCGGGCGACTCCAGGCTGGGGAGGTCCGCGACGCCGAGAGCCTGGCCTCGCGCTCCTACCACCTGCCAGGGCGGGAGACGGTGCGCGACGCCGCGAACCGCTCCTGGACCTACCTGCGCGCCGCGTGGCTGGACTGGCGGGAGCACACCGCCGCGCAGCCACCGGGCAGCCCAGGCACCGGCCCGGCGCGAGAGCGGTGGCTGCTGGTGCTGCTACGCGAGCTGGGCTATGGGCAGCTCCCGGCGCTGCGCGGCGGGCTGGAGGTGGACGGGGGCGAATACCCGCTCTCACACGCCTGGCAGCACGTGCCCGTGCACCTGCTCGGCCCGGGTGTCGAGCTGGACCGACGCAACCCCGGCGTCGCGGGCGCGGCACGGGCACCACAGGCGATGGTGCAGGAGCTGCTCAACCGCAGTCCCGCGCACCTGTGGGCGCTGCTGTCCAATGGGCTGCGGCTACGGCTGTTGCGGGACTCCACCGCGCTCGCCGGCTCCGCCTACGTCGAGTTCGACCTTGAATCGATCTTCGACGGGGAGCTGTTCGCCGAGTTCTTGTTGCTGTGGCAGCTCTGTCACGTCTCCCGGCTGGAGAAGCGCGGCGAGTCCGATGCCCCGCCAGCGGATTGCTGGCTGGAGGCATGGCGGGATGAGGCCGTCGATTCCGGTACCCGGGCGCTGAACCAGCTGCGCGACGGGGTGCAGGCTGCTTTAACGGCGCTGGGGTCAGGATTTCTGCACCACCCGGATAACCGTTGGCTCCTCGAGGCGCTGCGTTCCGGTGCCCTGAGCACCGAGGACTATCACCGTTGTCTGCTGCGGCTGGTCCACCGGCTGCTGTTCCTCTCGGTCGCCGAGGATCGCGACGTGCTGCTCGACCCCGCCACGTGCCCGGAACGGCGTCGATCCTACGAACCGTACTTCTCGGTGGGGCGGCTGCGCCGGCTGTCGCGGGTGCGGGCCGGTGGGCCGCACGGGGACCTGTGGGAGAGCCTGCAGGTCGTGCTCCGCGCGCTCGGCGGCGACGGGCTCAAGGAGTTAGGCATACCCGCGCTGGCCGGCCTGTTTGATCCCGCCGACGAGCCGCTCGACGACTGTGCCGGGAAGGTCGACCACCTGCTCACATGCTCGTTGGCCAATACAGACCTGCTTACTGCTATGCGCGCTCTGGGTTGGATCGCGATCCGCGGCCAGCGGGTGCAGCCCGTGGACTATCGAAACCTCGACGCCGAGGAGCTGGGCAGCGTCTACGAATCGCTGCTCGAACTCGTTCCCCGGCTCGACCTCGCCGAGCGCACCTTCACTCTCGAACAGGTCGCCGGCAATGAGCGCAAGACCACCGGCTCCTACTACACCCCGGCCAGCCTGGTGAGTGCCCTCCTTGACTCGGCGCTCGACCCGCTGCTCGACGACGCGGTCAAGAACGCCATCGATGCGGGCGATGCGGCGCGGCGGCTGCTGAAGATCACCGTCTGCGATCCGGCCTGCGGGTCCGGGCACTTCTTGGTCGCGGCCGCCCGGCGGATTGCCCGCCGCGTCGCCCAGCTCCGCTCCGGTGATGAGGAACCCACTCCCCACGAGGTGCAGCATGCGCTTCGCGAGGTGGTCGGGCACTGCATCTACGGGGTCGACGTCAACCCGCTAGCCGCAGAGTTAGCCAAAGTGTCGCTCTGGCTGGAAGCCCTCGAACCCGGCAAACCGCTGGGGTTCCTCGACGCCCGCATCCGGGTCGGCAACAGCCTGCTCGGCGCGACGCCCGCGCTGATTGCCGGTGAGGTCCCGGATGACGCGTTCAAGGAGATCGAGGGCGACGACAAGAAGTTCGCCGCCGCCGTCCGCAAGCGGAACAAGCGCGAACGCGCCGGCCAGGACCAACTCGACCTGTTCACACCGCTGCTGTCCAACAACCGCCTCGCCAGGGAGCGCGAACCCTTCCTCGGCCTCACCGATGACCCTGACAAGGTCCGCAAGCAAGCCAGTGCCTGGCAAAGCTACGACACCGCGGACGACGAGCTGCTGTTGCAACGCGAGCAGGCGGACGCTTGGTGTGCAGCCTTCGTATGGAAGCTGACCCCTGGCGAACCCGAACCCCCCACCGCCGCCGTGGTGCGGAGTATAGGCAGCGCATCCGACGCGGTGGCTGCTGACGTTCGGGCCCGGACCTCCCGGCTCGCTCAGGAGTACCGCTTCTTCCACTGGCACCTGGAGTTCCCCGAAATCTTCACCGTCACTGGCGACAACCCGGATGCCGCACCCGAGGGCTGGAGCGGAGGCTTCTCCTGCCTGCTCGGCAACCCGCCCTGGGAGCGGGTCAAGCTGCAGGAGCAGGAGTTCTTCGCCGCCCGCGACCCAGAAATCGCCCGCGCGCCGAACAAGGCCGCCCGGCGACAGCTCATCAAGGAGTTGCTGACCGGCGACTCTGCCGCCGGTAGAGCCTTGCACCAAGACTACCTCGACGCCAAGCGTCACGCCGAGGGCGAGAGCACCCTGCTGCGGGCCACCGGCCGCTTCCCGCTCACCGGCCGGGGTGACGTCAACACCTACGCCGTCTTCGCGGAGACGTTCCGCACGCTCACCGGCCCCTACGGCCGGTCCGGGTTTATCGTGCCCACCGGCATCGCCACCGACGCCACCACCCAGTACTTCTTCCGGGATCTGGTCGAGTCTCGCTCACTCGCGTCACTTTACGATTTCGAGAACGCTGCGCCGATCTTCGAAGGCGTGCACCGCAGCTTCAAATTCGCCTTGCTGACCCTCGCCGGACGACGCGACCCAGAGCCCGCCGCGCACTTCGCGTTCTTCCTGCACGACGCCGCGCTGATCGAGACTACGTCGTTCTCGCTCACACCGGAGGAGATCCTGCTGCTTAACCCGAACACCGGCACTTGCCCGGTGTTCCGCTCCCGCCGCGACGCGGAGATTACGCTCGGTATCTACAAACGCGTTCCCGTGCTACTCAAGGAGGGCGACCCCAACGGCAACCCATGGGGCGTCAAGTTCATGACCATGTTCCACATGTCAAACGACTCACACCTCTTCCACACCCGCGACGAGCTCGAAGCCGATGGCTGGTACCTCGACGGCAACATCTTCATCTACGGCAAGAAGCGCATGCTGCCGCTTTACGAAGCAAAAATGATCCACCACTACGACCACCGTTGGGCAACCTACGATGGCACTGACATCCGCGACGTCACCGTTGACGAAAAGTTGGATCCCAGCTTCGTGGCCATCCCGCGATACTGGGTCCCCGATTCCGAAGTAGATCGCAGAGTTGGCCAGGAAATTCGGAGTTGGTCTTTCGGTTATCGTTGGGTCGCTAGGTCCACCGATGAACGAACACTCATTACTTCACCCCTGTCACGCTCCGCCGCAGGAAACAGCCTGCCGTTGGTCAGCGCAGCCGAGCAAACCGCCATTCTCCCCGCTGTCTGGTCATCTATATGTCTCGACGTAGCTGTTCAGCTGGTTGATGTTGGCGGCGTGTCGTAACCAGTGCTGGGGTCGTGGCCTGGGATGATCTTGATGTGTCGGGTTCAGGGTCGCCGGAGGCGTTGGTTGAGCAGTTGCTCGCCCG
>JBOHGH010000010.1:0-62485 GCA_050699975.1 Pseudonocardiaceae bacterium
CGCTCACTCATTGACGGAGTGAGCGCTCACTCCGTATGGTCTGGGGCGTGATTGATGCGCACCGCAAGAGAGCTCCGGCGATGACGCCGGACGATCGGCGCGCGGCGATCGTGGCTGCCACGCTGCCGCTGATCGCCGAGTACGGCGCGACCGTGACCACCGGGCAGATCGCGGCCGCGTCCGGCGTCGCCGAGGGCACCGTGTTCCGCGCCTTCGCCGACAAGCAAGAGCTGCTGACAGCGTGCCTGGACGCCGCGTTCGACCCGGCCGACCCGGTGGCCACCCTGCGGCAGATCCCGCGGGATCTGCCGGTGGCCGACCGGCTGCTGCGAGCCACCGCCACCGTCGCTGAGCACTGGGACCGGGCGATCTCGGTCGGGCACGCCATACGCACCGCCTGCACCGGACCGCCCAAGCCCGGATCGCCCAGCGGTCCCGGCAAAGCGATGCGCGAGCTGATCACCGCACTGGCCGAGCTGTTGGACCCGGACGCCACGACGCTGCGGTTGAGCCCGGAGCGCACCGCGCAGCTGTTCCTGCTCGCGGTGACCAGCGACCGGATGCTGCGGCTGCGGATGGGCGGGCTCGGCGCACCCGCCTTGGACACCGAGGAGCTGGTGGAGGTCTTCCTGCACGGCGCACTCCGAGGGGAACCCGCGTGAGCGAGCTGATGATCGACGCCGTCGAGGTGCACAAGACGTTCGGCGACGTCACCGCCTTGGACGGGGTGAGCGTGGCCGTCCCGGCCGGCACCGTGCACGGCCTGCTCGGGCACAACGGCGCGGGCAAGACCACCCTGGTCAACGTCCTCACCACGCTGTTCGCCCCCACTGGCGGCAGCGCAGCGGTGGCCGGTTTCGACGTGGTGCGCGACGCCGCCGAGGTGCGCCGCCGGATCGGCGTCACCGGCCAGTTCGCCTCGGTGGACGAGGACCTCACCGGCACCCAGAACCTCGTGCTGCTGGGCCGGCTGCTGGGTGCCGGCCGGCGCGAGGCGGGCCGGCGAGCGGCCGAGCTACTCGAACTGTTCGGGCTCGCCGAGGCCGCCGACCGGCCTGCCCAGGGTTATTCAGGGGGGATGCGGCGCAAACTCGATCTGGCGAGCAGCCTGGTCGGGCGGCCCGATGTGGTGTTCCTCGACGAGCCCACCACCGGGCTGGACCCGGAGAGCCGGCTGGGGATGTGGGACGTCGTGCGCACCCTGGTGGCCGGCGGCACCACGGTGCTGCTCACCACCCAGTACCTCGACGAGGCCGACCGGCTGGCCGACGCCATCACCGTGCTGTCCCAGGGGCAGGTGGTCGCGGCGGGCACCGCGGCCGAACTCAAGGGTCGCGTCGGCCGGCGGACCGTCAGCGCGACGCTGGCCGTCGCCGCCGACATCAGCCCCGCCCTGGACACCCTACGGCGGGCCGGGCTGGACCCGCTGCAGTCCGGCCGGACGCTGACCGCCCCGGTCGAGTCGTCCCGCGCGCTGGCCGTCGTGGTGCGCGCGTTGGACGACGCCGGCATCGAGGCCGACGAGCTGGGCCTGCACGAGCCGACGCTGGACGACGTCTACCTCACGCTGACAGGAGCCCGCCCATGACCATGGTCGCCACGCCGCCCAGCACCGTGCGGACCCGCCCGGCGGGTAGGGGGGTGCTCACTCAGGTGCAGGTGCTCACCGGCCGGGCACTGCGCCGGCTGCGGGACCCGCGGCTGATCGTGCTGAGCCTGCTCCAACCGTTGATCATGCTGACCCTGTTCAGCCAGGTGTTTCGCGGTATTGCGGACTCGCCCGGCTTCCCGGCCGGAGTGGGCTACATCGACTACCTGCTGCCGGCGATCCTGGTGACCACGGGCAGTCAAGCGGCGATGTGGTCCGGTTCGGGGCTGGTCACCGACCTGCGCAACGGGGCCTTCGCGCGGTTTCGCACATTGCCCATCTCGATCACGTCGGTGCTGGTCGCGCGCAGCCTGTTCGACCTGGTGCGCAACGCCATCCAGCTCGTCGTGCTCGCGGTGGCCGCTACCGTGCTCTACGGTTACGCCCCGGCCGGTGGGATCCTCGGGACCACGCTGGCATTGCTGATCGGCCTGACCGTTGGCGCGGGACTGTCCTGGGTGTTCATCGCGCTGGCCAGCTGGGTGCGCAACGTCGAGCTGATGCAGATGGTCGGGTTCGCGGTGATCTTCCCGCTGATGTTCGCGTCCAGCGCGTTCGTGCCCATCGCCGGGCTGCCGCCGTGGATGCAGGTGATCGCCACCGTCAACCCGCTCACCTACGCGATCGACGCCGCCCGAGGATGGGCCCTGGCCGATCCGGCAGTCGGCGCAACCCTAGCCGCCCTGCTCACCGCCACCGCCCTCACCATCGCCTCCGCCGCCATCGCCACCCGCGGCGTCCGCCGCCCCTGACCAACCCGTTTTACCGCGTTCTGGATGCAGAACGCGGTAAAACGGGCTCGATTCAGTGCGTTCTGCATCCAGAACGCGTCACGGGAGTTCGGCGAGGACGGCGTCGGAGAAAGTTGGCCAGGTGCGGTGGGCCCAGGGGTCGAAGTCGCGATCGGTCAGGGTGATGCAGGCGGCACCGGCTGCTGGGTCGACCCACAGGAAGGTGCCGGATTGGCCGAAGTGGCCGAAGGTTTCCGGCGAGTTGCGGCTACCCGTCCAGTGTGGACTCTTGTGGTCGCGCAGCTCGAAGCCCAGGCCCCAGTCGTTGGGACGCCGCATGCCGAAACCGGGCAGCAGCCCGTCCAGACCGGGGTAGGCCACCTGGGTCGCCTCGGCCAGGGTCTGCGGGGCGAGCAGCGAAGGCGCCTGCAGCTCAGCGGCGAACCGGGTCAGGTCGGCGCAGGTCGACACCGCGCCGTGGGCAGCGGAGCCCTCCAGCCGTGACGCGGCCATCCCCAGCGGCGCCAGCACCCCTTCAGCCAGGTAGTCCGCGAATTGGATGCCGGACGACGCTGACACCACATCGGCCAGCACTTCGAACCCGGTGTTGGAGTAGATCCGTTTGGTTCCCGGAGCCGCCGACACCCGCTGAGTGTCGAACGCCAGCCCGGACGCGTGCGCGAGGAGGTGGCGCACCGTGGCGCCAGGCGGCCCGGCCGGCTGGTCGAAGTCCACCGCTCCCTCCTCCACCGCCAGCAGCACCGCGTAGGCGGACAGCAGCTTGGTCACCGAGGCGAGCCGGAACGGTCGGTCCTGCGGGCCGTGGCTGCCCAGCACCGCACCGGAGGTATCCACGACCGCAACGGCCACCGTGTCGACCGGCCACTGCTGCACGCTGCGCACGCTGTCCATGAACAACGACGCTACGACAGGCGTGGCAAGATCCGGCTGTGCACTCCGATCGTCTGCTCCTCGGGCCAGGTCCGTCCAACCCATACCCCGAGGCCGTCGAGGCGCTGGCCCGGCCGGTGCTCGGACATCTGGACCCGGAGTTCCTCACCCTGGTGGCCGACACCGCGCAACGACTGCGCGCCGTGTTCGGCACCCGCAACCGCCTCACCCTGCCGGTCAGCGGTACCGGGTCGGCGGGGATGGAAGCCTGCCTGGCCAGCCTGCTGGAGCCGGGCGAGCTGGCCATCGTCGGGGTGAACGGCTACTTCGGCGAGCGGCTGTGCGAGGTGGCGCGCCGGCTCGGCGCGCAGGTACAGGCCGTGCACGCCCCATGGGGACGGGCGCTGGATCCCGAACAGCTGCTCGACGCCCAGCGCCGCGCGCCGCAGGCCCGGCTCGTCGCGGTGGTGCACGCCGAGACCTCCACCGGGGTGCGCAACCAGATCGCCCCGCTGCGCGAGCTGCAGCACACCGACACGCTGCTGGTCGTCGACACCGTCACCTCGCTGGGCGGGATCCCGGTGGAGGTGGACGCCTGGGGCGTCGACGCCTGCTACTCGGCGACCCAGAAATGCCTGGGCGCACCGTCGGGGATCGCGCCGGTGACACTGTCGGACCGGGCGGTGGCGCGGATCCGGGATCGGGACCGGCCGATCTGTTCGTTCTACCTCGACCTGAGCCTGCTGGACGCCTACTACCAGGGCGATCCTCCCCGCTACCACCACACGGCGAGCTCCACCCTGATCTCATCCGTGCACGGGGGCCTGGGGCGGCTGCTGGAGGAGGGCCTACCGGCGGTGTGGCAACGCCACGCACGGGTGGGTGAGCGGCTGCAGGCGGCGTTGCCCGAGCACGGTTTCGAGATCTTCGCCGAGCAAGGGCACCGGTTACCGCAGCTCACCGCGGTTCGGCTGCCCGAGGGTGTGAGCGACGCCAAGGCCCGCGCCGCCTTGCGGGAGGACTTCGGCATCGAGGTCGGCGGCGGTCTAGGCCCCCTGACCGGCACCGGCTGGCGGATCGGCCTCATGGGCCACAACGCCCAGGACCGCCCCGTAACCACCCTCCTCGCCGCCTTATGTGGATAACCCGTGAGTGGCGATACGAGTCATAGCTCGCATCGCCACTCACGGGCGCGTTAGCGCAAGTCGAAGGTGGCGGGGTCGGCGCCTAGCCGGCGGCCGGTGTTGAGGGCGGCGATCGCGGCGAGGTCGTCTGGGGAGAGCTCGAAGCCGAACACGTCGATGTTCTCTCGGATCCGGGCTGGGGTGACCGACTTGGGGATCACGATGTTGCCGATCTGCAGGTGCCAGCGCAGCACCACCTGGGCCGGGGTCACGCCCTGGCGGTCAGCCAGCCCGGTGATGGTGGCGTCGGACAGCACCGCGCCCTGCGCCAGCGGGCTCCACGCCTCGGTGACGATCCCGTGCGCGGCGTGCACCGCGCGCAGCTCCGCCTGCGGGAACGCCGGGTGCAGCTCGACCTGGTTGACGGCCGGCACCGTGCCGGTCTCGGCGATCAGCCGCCGCAGGTGGTCGGCGGTGAAGTTGGACACCCCGATCGCCCGCACCCGGCCGTCGGAGGCCAGCTTCTCCAGCGCCTTCCAGGTCTCGACATACTTGTCCGCGGCGGGCACCGGCCAGTGGATGAGGTAGAGGTCCACAATGTCCAGACCCAGCCGCCGGGCGCTGACGTCGAAGGCGCGCAGCGCCTGGTCGTAGCCGTGGTGGGCGTTCCACAGCTTCGTGGTCACGAACACCTCGGCACGGGCCAGCCCGGCGGACGTGATCGCCCTGCCGACGCCCTCCTCGTTGCCGTACGCCGCCGCGGTGTCGATGCTGCGGTAACCGGTTTCCAGCGCGAGAGACACCACACGTTCGGTCTCCTCCGGCGGCACCTGGAACACGCCGAAGCCGAGCTGGGGGATCTGAACGCCGTTGTTCAACGTCATGACGGGGCTCATACCTGCAACGTACCGGGGCGGCGCTTGCCACCGTCGATGGTGCTGAAACCGCGTTCTGGATGCAGACTGCCGCTATCGAGTGCCGAATAACAGCAGTCTGCATCCAGAACGCGGAAACGGGCGGGGTCAGGGTGAGGTGGTTTGGTGGAGGAGGCCGGCTACTGGTTTGAGGCGGGGGGAGCCTTCGTCGGCGTGGTAGTCCTGGGCGCCGGTCTGGTCCACCCCGTTGAACACCCGTAGCTGCCGGAGTACGACGGTGACCAGCGCGGCTACCGCGAGGTTGCCAACCAGCGCAATGAGGCCGGCATAGATCTGCAGCGACGAACCGGCGAAGGGCTCCCAGCCCAGGATCGACAGCGAGCCCAGCTTGAGGGCCGAGCCGCCGAAGTGCGCCGCGCCAGTGGTGGGGTTGGGGATGCCGTAGAGCATCGACAAGCCCCACGCCAACCCGGCCGCCCATCCCGCCAGCAGGCCCCAGCGGTGAAACCAGCGGGTGTAGAGCGCGATCGCCACCGCAGGCAGGGTCTGCAGGATGATGACCCCGCCGATCAGCTGCAGGTCGATCGCGTACTGCGGATCGATGAAGACGATGAACGCGACGGCGCCGAGCTTCACCACCAGCGAGGCGAGCTTGGCCTGCCGCGCCTCGGCCCGGGAGTCGGCGTCGCGGTTGAAGTAGGGCTTGTAGATGTTGCGGGTCCACAGATTCGCCGCGGCGATCGACATGATCGCCGCTGGCACCAGCGCGCCGATCCCGATGGCGGCAAAGGCGACACCGACGAACCAGGACGGGAACTGGCCGTCGAAGAGCACCGGGATGATCGTGTTGGAGTCCGGCCGGCCGGTGGCCGCGTTGACGATCGGCTGGGACCCCGCGGCGATCGCGGCGAACCCGAGCAGCGCGATCATCCCGAGCAGCAGCGAATACGCCGGCAGCGCCGACATGTTCCGCTTGATCACATTGCGGCCTCCGGAGGCCAGCACCCCGGTCACCGAGTGCGGGTACAGGAACAGCGCCAGCGCCGAGCCGAGGGCCAGCGTCGCGAACTGCAGCTGGTTGTTGACGTTGAGCAGCAGCCCGTCCGCGGTCGCCGGGGAGGTGGTGAACTTGGTGTTCGCGGCGTCGAAGATCGTGCCCCAGCCGCCCAGCTTGAGCGGTAGGTACACCACCGCCACTGCGATCACCAGGTAGATCAGCCCGTCCTTGACGAACGCGATCAGCGCCGGGGCGCGCAAGCCGGACTTGTAGGTGTAGACGGCGAGGATGACGAACGCCACGATCAGCGGCAGGTGCCCGACGATGCCGGTGTCGTTGAGCCCCATCGTCCGCAGCACCGCTTCCAGCCCGACCAGCTGCAGCGCGATGTAGGGCATCGTCGCGACGATCCCGGTGATCGCCACCACCAGCGCGAGCCCCGGCGAGCCGTAACGCCCCTGCACGAAATCGGCGGGGGTGACGTACCCGTGCACCCGCGACACCGACCACAGCCGCAGCAGCGGCAAGAACACCAGCGGGTAGGCGATCACCGTGTAGGGCAACGCGAACAGGCCCAGCGCGCCTGCCCCGAACACCAGCGCCGGCACGGCGACGAAGGTGTAGGCCGTGTAGAGGTCACCGCCGATGAGAAACCAGGTGATCCACGAGCCGAACTTCCGGCCGCCGAGCCCCCATTCGTCCAGGTGGTCCAGCGTGGCCGGCGTCCGCCACCGCACAGCGACGAAGCCCAGCACCGTGACCAGACCGAACAGCAGCGTGAAGACGATGATCTCGGTCCACTGCGGGTTCACCGCCGGTTATCCCGCGTCTTCAGGTACACCACAGCGGTGCAGATCACCCCGACCGGCACCCACAGGAACTGGTACCAGTAGAAGAACGGGAAACCCAGCAACCGCGGTTCGATGCGGTTGTACACCGGTGTGACCAGGATGAGCAGCGGCACCAGCAATAACAGATTCCAGTTACTCCAGCGCAGCGAGGGCGGTCGAGACGGGGGCGAACCGGATGGCATCGGTGGGTCCTTTCCGGTTGACGCAGCCAGTCTCGTCTCGAAGGTTACCGGTGTCGGCCCTGGCCGCCGCCATCGGATTGGGCCCGAGTCTCAGCCCTTGACCGCACCTTGGGCAAAGCCGCTGATGAAGCGGTTGAGGAACAGGTTGAACACCAGCGCGATGGGCACTGCGACCAGGACGGTTGCCGCTTGCAGGGACTGCCAGAAGAAGACGTCGCCCCGGACCAGTTCGGTCGGCACCCCGGTGCTGATCACTTTTGCGTCGCTGGGCGAGATGAACGCAAGCGCGTAGATGAACTCGCTGGCCGTCAACGTGAACGCGAACACGACAACCGCGACGATGCCGGGTGCCACCAGCGGGACGACCACTCGCACCAGCGCGCCGAGCCGGCTGTAGCCGTCGACCATCGCCTGCTCTTCGAGATCGCGCGGGATCGTCTTGAGGAAGCCGATCAGCAACCACACCGAGACCGGAATCGTGATCGTCGGATAGACCAGCACCAATGACCACGTGGAGTCCTGGAGCCCCAGCGCGACCACGATCCGGGACAGCGACAAGAACAGCAGGGTGGGCGGCACCAGGTAGACGAAGAAGATGGCGATACCCATCGGACCCGCCCACGGGCGGTCCAGACGGGCCAGACTATACGCGGCGGGCAGGCTGAGCCCGAGCGTGATCATCACGACCAGGATCCCGACCCACAGCGTGTTCCACGCAAAGGTCGCGAACCCGGTCTCCACGAACAGCACCCTGATGTGCTCGGTGGTGGGCGTCTCGTTGAAGGCGAAGGGATTGTTCCGACGCCGGTACAGGTCGCGGTCCTGCTTGAAGGTGGTGATGACGGCCCAGACGAACGGGCCGGCGGCGAGCACGGCGGCCAACGTCGCCATTGCATACAGACCCGCACGGCCCAGCCGGTGGCGCCAGGCGTTCGGCATGGCTCAGCTCACCTCCATCCGGCGCACAGCACGCAGGATCGCGATCGCGGCGGCCAGCAGCAGCGGGAACAGGAACAGTGCGATCGCGGCACCCTGCCCGATGTCGCTGCCCTCGATGCCGCGGAAATACGCCCAGCTGGTCAGGACCTGCGTCCCGTTGTTGGGCCCGCCCCGGGTCAGCACATGCACCACTGTCATATCGGTGAAGGTGAAGATCGCACCGAAGAGCGCGGCGATAGCGATCACGGGCGCGGTCAGCGGAATGGTGATCTCGAACATCCGGCGCCAGAATCCAGCGCCGTCCACCGCAGCCTGCTCCTGGATGTCCTTGGGGATGGCCAACATGCCGGCCAGCATGATCACCGCGGCGAGCGGGACCAGACGCCACACGTGCACCGCGATGATCGAGCCCATCGCCAGGATCGGCTGGCCGAGCCAGTACATGTTGTTCTCGATCAGCCCGAACTGGCGCAGCACCCAGTCGATAGGCGAGAACACCGAGTCCAGCAGCCACAGCCACGCGATCGTGGACAGCGCCACGGGCGTGGTCCACGGCAGCAGCACCAGGAAACGCACCAGCCACTTGCCGCGGAAGTCGGCGATGAGAATATTCGCCAGGATCTTTCCGAAGATCACGATGAAGAGCATCGAGATCGCGGTGAAGACGAAGGTGTTGCGCAGCGAGACCCAGAACACTGGGTCATGGAAGATGGCGGTGAAGTTCGCCAGGCCGACCCAGTCGAGGCTCGGATCACCGCCGGTGACATCGGACAGGCTGAACACGATGGCCAGCACGAACGGAAAACCGACCAGCGCGATAATGAACACCACCGACGGTGCCAGCAACAGCCAGGCCAGCGCGCCGTCATTGTCCGCCAGCCTGGATCGTTGCGACCTGGGCCGTTGCGACATCATTGCGGTTCAGCTCCCCGTCGTGGTTCAGCTACCCAGCCGGACCGGCTCGCCGCGCCGGCCGGTGGTCACGTCGAAGAACCGCAATTTCCCGGCGGGGACCGCGAAGTCGTGCCGCTCGCCCGCGGTGATCGGGGTGTCGAGCGTCGCCGGTAGCCGCGCGATCACCCGCGCCGGCTCGTCCCCGATCACCACTGTGCCGTAGACGTGACGATCGCCGGACAGGTACTCCAGTCGCTGCACCGACAGCGTCATGGTGCACCGCTCACCCGGTACGTGCTGTACCGGCAGCAGGTGCTCCGGCCGGAAGCCGATGAACGTCGGGCCCCGGCTGACCAGGTTCATCGGTGGTGAGCCGATGAAGGTGGCCACGAAGGTGTCGGCCGGGTCGTCATAAACCGCGACCGGCGGGCCGATCTGGCGGACCTGCCCACCGGCCATCACCGCGATGCGATCGCCCAGCCCCATCGCTTCGGTCTGGTCGTGGGTGACGTACATCGTGGTCGTGCCGATCTCCTGCTGGAACCGCTTGAGCTCGTCGCGGGCCGAGGCGCGCAGCTTGGCGTCCAGGTTGGACAGCGGCTCGTCGAGCAGGAACACCGTCGGCTCGCGGACCAGCGCGCGGGCCAGCGCCACCCGCTGACGCTCTCCGCCGGAGAGTTCGCGCGGCTTGCGGTCCAGCAGATGCTCGATGCCGAGCAGCCCGGCCGCCCAGCGCGCCCGCTCGTCGCGCCGGTCGCGCGGCATGCCGCCGGCCCGCAACGGGAAGACGATGTTGGCCAGCACCGTCTTGTGCGGGTAGAGCGCATAGCTCTGAAACACCATCGCGATCTTCCGGGCCCGCGGTGGCAGCCCGGTGACCACCTGCCCGGCGATCAGCACGTCGCCCTCGGTCGGTTGCTCGAGACCGGCGATGGTGCGCAGCAAGGTCGTCTTGCCGCAGCCCGACGGCCCGAGCAGCACGAGGTACTCACCCTCCTCGGTGGCCAGGTCGATCCCGTCAATGGCGCGCACCCCGCCGGCGCCCTTACCGGCCCCGAAGTGCTTGTGCAGATTGCGGACCTCGACTACCGCCATCTCTCAGCTGCCGCCGGTGCCGATGAGGCCGCGCTGGCGCCACTTGTCGAAGATGGGCTTGATCTGCGCCTCGGCCTCGGCGACCGCCTGCGATGCAGTGGCCTGCCCGCGGGCCGCCTTGGCGAACATGTTCGGGATGACGAACGTGGCGAACACTTCGCCCTCAGCGGTGTTGGCCGGGCCGGGGTGGCCGACGTTGGTGCTCCAGTCGGTGGCCTTCTCCAGCAGCGCGAGCTTGTCGGCTGGTCTGGCTCCGAACGGGTCGTTGCGCAGCCAGTCATTGAGCTTGGGCACCACGTCCCGGTAGGCCGGGAAGTCGTACAGCTTGGAGTGCCAGCTCACCACGTCGCTATTGGCGGTGTAGTGCAGCAGGAACTCCTTGGCCGCGGCCGGGTTCTCCGCGAAATTCGGAACGATCCAGTTGTACATCACGTGGCTGGCCACCAGATCGTCCACAGGCCCGCGCAGGGCGGGGGTGAAGAAGATGTCGTCCGCGACGTCAGGATCGGTGTCCTGCGAGGTTCGCCAAGCCGATATGGAGTTCAGGATGTAGGACAGCTGGCCAGACGCCAGGCCCTGGTTGTTGGAAGCCGCGTTCCAGGCGAACACCTCGGGCGTCATGGCCGCCTGGTACAGCCCGGTCATGTACTCCACTGCCGCAACGGCCTGTGGGGAGTTGATCACAACCTGCTCGCTGGCGTCCTGGATGGACGCCCCGAACGACCACAGCAGCGCGCGACCGGCCATGTTGGAGTCGATCTCCTGCGACATGCCGATGCCGAGCTGAACGTTCTTGCTCCTCTTGATCTCCGCGGCGCCCCGCAGCAGGTCGTCCCAGCTGGCCGGCCCGCTGGCCAGGCCTACCGGCTCCCACAGGCTGCGGCGGTAGTCACCGGGATCGGGCACCCAGGCCGGCGAGTAGGCGAAGAACTTCTTGGTCGTCGGGTTGAAGCTCGACTTGCGGCAGAGCTCCAGCTGGGTACCGTGCCGGCTACTCGCCTCGGTCACCACGTCGGTGAGGTCCAGCACGCTCGGCTCGTACTGCGGGACGGGGGCGATGTGCAGGATCAGGTCGTGGCCCTGGTTCGCCTGGATCTCCGCCTGCGTGCGGGCCGGCAGGTCGGCGTAGTTGATGTGGTCGACCGTGACGTCCACGCCCACCTTGGCGCCCCAGTCCTTGACCCAGGGGTCGAACCACGTGTCGTGCGCCGGCACGAAGTGACTCCACATCAGGATCGACAGGGCGCCGGAGAGTTTCGACCGGGGCTCGGTGAACGTGCCGGCCGGTGCCCCCTCAGCTGGCCCGGACGCACCATCGGAGCCGCCGGCGCAGGCGGCGAGCACACCACCCAGCGCAGCCGCTCCCGAGGCCTGCAGAAACCGCCGTCGAGTGAAGCTACTCATCTGGTCCTCCTCGCCGGCGAACGCGGCGGATTGGCCGGGTCGTGATCGGGGTGACCGGCAAAGAGTAACGAGGGATCACAGCTGCTGGCACGATGTGAACCGCTCTGTTATCTGTTCCGGACGCGAAGAACATGCTTGGACACTCGCGGTGACCGGACCGGCACCACAATTGCTCTTTCTCCGAACGGCGTCAGGGGCCAGGCTGGGGGCCGCGCCGCATATCGAGAGGAGCCAGCCCTATGGAGATCGAGTCATACGAGCCGGGAACCCCGTGCTGGGTGGATCTGGGCAGCCCGGACCCGGCCGCCGCCGCGGACTTCTACTCCGGTCTGTTCGGCTGGGAGGTTGTCGACCAGGGTCCCGATGCGGGCGGGTACCGGATGGCGTTGCTGCGCGGCCGACCGGTCGCTGGGCTGGGCCCGCAACAGCAGCCGGACATCCCGCCGTACTGGACGACCTACATCTCGGTGTCCGACGCCGACGCCGTCACCAAGAGCGTCCAGGCCGCCGGTGGACAGGTGTTCCTGGAGCCGATGGATGTTTTCGAGTTCGGCCGGATGGCCGTGTTTGCCGACACCACCGGGGCACCGTTCTCCGTCTGGCAGCCGGGGACCCACATCGGCGCCGAGCTGGTCAACGAGCCGGGAGCACTGTGCTGGAACGAGCTGGCCACTCGCGACCGGGCCGCAGCGAAAGCCTTCTACCCGGCGGTGTTCGGCTGGTCGCCCGCCGATGTCTCGGGGGGCCCGATGGTCTACACCGAGTGGGAGCTCGGGGACCGCAAGATCGCCGGAATGCTGCAGATGGACGACCGCTGGCCGGCGGACGTCCCTTCGCACTGGATGGCGTACTTCGCGGTCGAGGACACCGACGCGGTTGCGGCCCGGGCCCAAGAGCTCGGCGCAACAATCTTGGTGCCCCCCACCGACATCCCCCCAGGCCGGTTCGCCGTGCTCAACGACCCGCACGGCGCCGCCTTCAGCATCATCACGCTGAACCCAATGCCCCCATCCTGAGGCATTATGCGGGAGGCAGCGTCAGGTCTTGAGGCGCTGGGTGAGGGCGTCTAGTTCGTCGCGCATGGTGCTGGGGAGGGCGTCGCCGATCTTGGCGAACCACTGCTCGATGAGGGGGAGCTCGGCGCGCCACTCGTCGATGTCCACCGCGAGTGAGGCGCCGACGTCCTCGATCGTGGTGTCCAGCCCGGACAGGTCGATCTGATCGGCGCTGGGCACCCGGCCGATCGCGGTGTCGGTCGCCTCGGCCCTGCCCTCGATCCGCTCGATGATCCACTTCAGCACGCGGCTGTTCTCCCCGAAACCCGGCCACAAGAAGCGCTGGTCGGAGCCACGGCGAAACCAGTTCACGTAGAAGACCTTCGGCAGCTTGGTGGCGTCTGCGCCCTTGCCGACATTGATCCAGTGCTGGAAGTAGTCGCCGGCGTTGTAGCCGATGAACGGCAGCATCGCCATCGGGTCGCGGCGCACCTCGCCGATCCTCCCGGCGGCCGCTGCGGTCTTCTCGCTGGACAGCGTGGCGCCCAGGAACACCCCGTGCTGCCAGTCGAAGGCCTCGTTGACCAGCGGGACGGTGCTGGCCCGGCGACCACCGAACAGGATCGCCGAGATCGGCACGCCGGCCGGATCGTCCCACTCGTCGGCGAGCACCGGGCACTGCGCCATCGGAGTGCAGTACCGCGAATTCGGGTGCGCGCAGCGCTGCCCCGCCGCGCCATCGGCAGGTGTCCAGTCCTGCTTGGTCCACGAGGTGAGGTGCGCTGGCCTGCCCTCCATGCCCTCCCACCAGATGTCGCCGTCGTCGGTGAGCCCGACGTTGGTGAAGATCGAGTTGCCGTAACGCAGGGTGCGCATGGCGTTGGGGTTGGTCTTCCAGCTGGTACTCGGGGCCACGCCGAAGAACCCGTTCTCGGGGTTCACCGCGTAGAGCCGGCCGTCGGCACCGAAGCGCATCCAGGCGATGTCGTCACCCAGCGTCTCGACCTTCCAGCCGGGGATGGTCGGTTGGAGCATCGCCAGGTTGGTCTTGCCGCAGGCCGAGGGGAACGCGGCCGCGATGTAGTGGGTCCGCAGCTGGGGGCTGGTCAGCTTGAGGATCAGCATGTGCTCGGCGAGCCAGCCCTCGTCGCGGGCCATCGCCGAGGCGATCCGCAGCGAGTAGCACTTCTTGCCCAGCAGTGCGTTGCCGCCGTAACCGGAGCCGAAGCTCCAGATCATCCGCTCCTCGGGGAAGTGGCTGATGTACTTGGTGTCGTTGCACGGCCAGCGCACATCAGCCTCGCCGGGTTCCAGCGGGCGGCCCACCGAGTGCAGGCAGGGCACGAAGTCCGCATCGCTGCCATCGGGTGGGGTGAACTTGCGGAGGGCGCGCCCGCCCATCCGGGTCATGATCCGCATCGAACACACCACGTATTCGGAATCGGTGAGCTCGACACCCAGTTTGGGTCTCGGGTCCTCCAACGGGCCCATGCAGAAGGGCACCACGTACATCGTCCGACCGCGCATGCAGCCCCGGTACAGCTCGGTCATGATCGTCTTCATCTCGCCGGGCTGCATCCAGTTGTTGGTGGCGCCGGCGTCGCGTTCGGCTCGCGAGCAGATGAAAGTGCGTTCCTCCACCCGGGCGACGTCGGACGGGTCCGAGACGACCCAGAACGAGTTCGGTTTGCGGTCCAGCCGGGTGAACGTGCCGGCGTCAACCAGCTGGCCGGTGAGCCGGTCCCACTCCGCCTCGGATCCGTCGCACCACACGACCCGGTCGGGCGTGGTCAGTTCGGCGGCCTCGCGCACCCAGCGGCGCAGCCGCACGTGGCTGGTCGGGGCATCATCGAGACCCGGGATGGTCGATGTGGTCATCGCTGCACTCCTCCCTGGAGGAACGCCAAGGACCGTCCGTGCATGCACGGACGGTTGGGCGTCAAAGTGATGACCTCAAGGTTAACCCCAGGAAACTGCTAAGCGCAGATCAAGAGATTGAGAAATATCTCACAGGACCGGTCGCGGAATCGGTACAGGAATTCGCCGTCACATCGCTGGCTTAACTGGCCTGGCTCACCGAGGACATGTTGAAGTCAGGTATCCGGATGGGGGGCATCGAGGTACGGGCGAACCAGTCCTTACCCTCCCGGCATAGCGTGGCCCCGGTCACACCGACCTCGCTGGCGCGGCGGAACAGATCGATCGGGCTCTCGTTGAACCGGAAGTTGTTCACCTGACCGACCACCTCACCATCCTCAACGAGGTACACCCCGTCCCGAGTCAGCCCGGTGAGCAGCAACGAGGTCGGATCGACCTCACGGATGTACCACAGGCAGGTCAGCAGCAACCCCCGCTCGGTGCGCGCCACCAGGTCGTCGGTCGACGCCTCCGACCCACCGGTCAACACCAGGTTCTCCGGTGGTGGGGCGAACACCCCACCCAGCTCCGCCGCAGCCGCCCGGGGGTAGGCCAGCGCGTTCACCGTGCCGTCCCGCAACCAGTCCACCCGGCGCGCCGGGGCTCCGTTGTCGAAGACACTCACGGAGTCGCTAGAGAAGCTGGTAGCCAGGAACGGTGCCGTCGACAGGCCCGCCGCAGCCGGATCGCTGGACAGCGTGAGCGGCAGGTCGGTGAGCCGCTCACCCAGCCGGGTCGGCGAGCTCGACCCGGCCGCGGCAGACCACGGCGAGCGTCCTTCGTGTGCCGGGCGGCCTTCCATCGACCAGACCAGGTCGATCATCAGATCGGCGATCGCTGACGGCGGCAGGATCGTCTCATACCGGCCCGCGGGCAGCTCCCGGCGCCGCTGCGACCAGCTCAGCCGTCGCCGCACCTCAGCGATGAGGGCAGCGATATCCAAGTCGGTGAAATCGGCCGTGTAAGCCGCGGCCCAGGCGCTGCGAGTGAGATCGTCGGCGACCTTGCCGTTGACCTCCACGGTGCCGGTGGGCTGCACCCAGCGACGGCGCAGCCCGGTCGAGGACGCCAGCCAGGTGGTCTCCAGGCGATGCTCGGCGAAGCCATAAAGCAGCTCGCCACCGCCGGCGGAGCCGGACGCCTCACCGAATGCCACTGCCAACTCGTCCGCGAGCCTGGCGAACACACCGATCTCGGTCGCCGCCGACGGCGCGTCGAAGTCGCCGTCGGCCGTACCCTCCACCAGCGGCGCGGCGTCCCGGGCCGGCCCGGACTGCCGGGCGGCTTCCTCGCTGGCTGCCACCACGGTGCGCACCTCGTCGAGGTCGGTGCCATTGCCGCTCACCGTGCCGATCGAGGGACCCACAGCGGACCCACCGGCTCCCTCCACAACCGAGATCACCGAGAACGAGCGGGTCGTGGTGTGCCCGTTGGTGGTCATCGTGTTGTTGGCCCAGCGCAGGTTGGCCGCACTGGTGTCGGTCAGCAGCACGATGCATCCGTCGGCCTTGGACGCGGCCAGCGCGGCCGTGGTCAGCTCGTCTGGACTGATCACTGACCGGCCTCCTCGCGGGTGTTGAGCACGTTGACACCACGGAACAGCGCCGACGGGCATCCGTGGCTGACTGCCGCGACCTGACCCGGCTGAGCCTTGCCACAGTTCAGCGCACCGCCCAGCAACCACGTCGAGGCGCCACCGACAGCCTCCATCGCACCCCAGAAATCGGTGGTGGTGGCCTGATAGGCGACGTCGCGGAGCTGCCCGGCCAGCTGCCCGCCCTCGATGCGGTAGAAGCGCTGCCCGGTGAACTGGAAGTTGTAGCGCTGCATGTCGATCGACCAGGAGCGGTCACCGACGATGTAGATGCCGCGCTGCACCCCGGAGATCAGCTCCGAGGTCGTGGTGTCGGTGCTGGGGTCAGGTTGCAGCGACACGTTGGCCATCCGCTGGATGGGCACGTGGTGCGGCGAGTCGGCATACGCGCAGCCCGCCGAGCGTTCCAGACCGAGCCGGCGCGCGAAGACTCGATCGGTCTGGTAGCCGACCAGTGTCCCGCCGGCCACCAGGTCCCACCGCGAGGTGGCGACCCCGTCGTCGTCGTAGCCGATGGTGGCCAGCCCGTGCGGCTGGGTGCGGTCGCCGGTGACGTGCATCACCGGCGAGCCGTAGCGCAGCGTGCCGAGCTTGTCGGGGGTGGCGAAGGAGGACCCGGCATAGGCTGCCTCGTAGCCGATCGCCCGGTCGTACTCGGTGGCGTGCCCCACCGACTCGTGGATCGTCAGCCACAGGTTGGTCGGGTCGATCACCAGGTCGTACCGGCCGGGCTGCACACTGGGCGCCTTGACCTTCTCGGCCAGCCATTCCGGGATCTGCGCGAGCTCATCGTCCCAATTCCAGACGGTGTTGCCGGCCAGGTACTCCCAGCCCCGAGCCGTCGGCGGCGCGCACGTCCGCATGCTCTCGAACGAGCCGGCGGCCCGGTCCACTGCAGTGGCAGTGACAACGGGGTGCAGCCGTATTCGCTGCTGGGTGGCGCTGGTGCCAGCGGAGTCGGCGTAGAACTTGGTTTCCTTCGCCGCGCGGAAGACCACGTCGGTGTGCTCGACACCGTCGGTGGCAAGCAGCCGGCGGGACCACTCCGACAGCAACGCCACCTTGTCCTGCAGGGGCACCGTGAACGGGTCGATCTCGTGGTCACCGACCCAGACGGCCTCGGCGTGCACTGGCTCAGCCGCCAGCTCCACCCGCTCGGCGTTGAGCCGGCGCAGCGTGCGGGCCACCTCGACGGCCCGCTGCGCGGTAGCCACCGCAGAGCCCGGGGTCAGCTCGAGGTGCGAGGCGAACCCCCAGGTGCCCTCGACGATCACCCGCACGGCCAGACCCACGGTGGTCGAGTCCTGCGCCGTCGCGACCGCGCCGTCGCGCAGCCGCAGCAGCTGCCCGGTGGTTCGCTCGATCCGCACATCGGCGTGCTCGGCGCCCAGATCGTGGGCTCGCCCTACGGCGGCGTCCGCCACTGACCGCAACGGCAGGTCAAGGAAGTCTGGATCGATCACGCCGGTGCTCACCGGCCCGACCCTATCGCCCGCTGCAGCAACCGCGCGGCCAGCGCCGTCGCAGCCGAGCCGAGGATCCCGGACTCCTGCAGCGTCACCAGCGGGACGACCGGCACGTCGATCGGGGTCCTGTCCTCGACGAACTGGCGCTCGACGGTGACCACCTTCGTAACGGGGAGCTCCTCGACCACCAGGACCCGGATCTCGCCCACCAGAGCGATCACCGCAAGTTCGCTACCGACCGTGACCTCTTCCGGTTCGAGCGTGCCCAGGGATGCGCCAAAGACACCCAGCGTGCACCGAGCGGTCTGCACAACCTGGTGGAATGCGTCGAGGTCGGACAGCCGCAGGTGCAACACCATCTCGGGATCCTCGATCGGGACGCCCTGCAACCCCGCCGCGAACTCCCCTCCGACGACTATCGGCACCCCGGCGGCGAGCGCGGGCCACACCACGCGGTGCGCCAGCAGCCAGGCGTCCAGGCCTATCGCCTCCACCCCCGGTGCCAGCCGCTCGTCGAGGGCAGCGGTGCTCGGCTCCACTCCGAAGGTGACCACCAAGCCGAACGAGCTCAGCACCCGCCGCACCGCATCCAAGGTCGGCTCGCGGGCGCCTTTCTCCCAGCGGCACAGCTGATATCGGCTCAACCCGGCACGCCCGGCAAGCTCGTCCTGGGTCAGGAGATGCTCGTCCCGGATGGCTCTGATCAGCTCGGCCGGGCTGCGGTAGGTGCGGTCATGGATGCGGCGTGACATACGGCCACGATGCCCGCCAGCCCCGACACCTGGTCTGGTCCTCGTCTGTTGCGGGCGCGGTTGTGCACAGCACCACCGTTATCCACAGTGGGCGGCGCCGCCCTTGACAAACGGGTCGTCCTGTCTGTGTCACCCGGGGAAGCAGTGTTGCATCGTAGGGATGTACACCACGGGCAACTTCTCTTGCAAAGTTTGCGCTGTATGGCACGTCCCCAGAAGGTCCACATACCTCCCCGGTGGGGCAGGTGGGGCAGGTGGGGCGAATGGGGCGACGGGGTCGTGGCGCTCACCAAGATCGGCGCTCACCAGGGTTGCGGGTCGTGGGTTTAACCAGGGTCCCGGTAGGGGATAACCCTCATGTGTCTGGCAGAGCCGTGCAGCACAGTATTGATTGTCGGTCGAGAGAGAGCGGAAGCGGTGACGATCGGGGGGCCGAATCTCACCAAGACCACCTCGATCCGCCTGGGCGCCGCGCCGGGACGCCCAGGCACAGACCGACGCCCGTGGCGCGCAGGCTCGGGGGGTGCGCGACCGGGTATCTGAGGGGAAGAGGCCCGGACCGCCATTCGGGGGCGGTCCGGGCCCCAGCCACGTCGCCCGTCCGGGACTAGCCGTCCTGATCGGCTGCCCAGCGCTGGGCCAGCAGGCATACCCGTTGCGCGAGCTCGTCAGCGGCGGTCTCAGGGTCGCCGGTGAGTCCGGCCGCAAGACCCACCAGGTAGGCGGTGAGCGGCGCCGCCGGCCGCGCGACCTGGTGCGCGACGTCGCGGGCCATGTCCAGCACCCGCGACTGCATCGCCGCTGGTTGCACGGCATCGGCGATGTCCAGCTCCCGGCACACCGCAGCGACCCACTCCTCGAGTGTGTTCACCGGGCCACCTTCTCATCTGCGCCGTTACCCGATGCGCAAGGCTGGCGGTGTGCAGCAGACCCAGCACCACTACCCCCAGCGCAACCGGATGACCACCGGGCAGCGGCACGCCTGGGATCGGACCTGGGACCGGTGGGGCGCAGACGTCGTGGACCTGCCCGACGGCCCGCTGGACATCGCCGGGTGGTTCGGGCGCGCCGCCCCGGTCGTGCTCGAGATCGGCTCCGGAATGGGGGAGTCGACCGCGGCAATGGCCATCGCCGCGCCTGACGTCGATCATCTCGCCGTGGAGGTCTACCAGCCTGGACTGGCCCAGCTACTCCTGCGCATCGAGCAGGCCGAGATCACCAACCTGCATCTGCTGCGCGGCGACGCGCACACCCTGCTCACCGAGCACGTCGCACCGGGCGGCCTGCACGCCGTCCGGATCTACTTCCCCGACCCGTGGCCCAAGCGGCGGCATCACAAGCGCCGGCTGGTCCGCCCGGAGTTCATCGCCCTGGTGACATCGGCGCTGGAGGTTGGAGGCGCACTGCACCTGGCCACCGACTGGGCGTCCTACGCTGCGGAGATGCTCGAGGTGTGTGCCGCCGAGCCCGGGCTGCGCAACACCGCCCCCGACGGCGGTTTCGCGGCGCGGCCGGCGTGGCGGCCGATCACCAAGTTCGAGCAGCGCGCCCGGGACGACGGCCGCGCCGTCCGCGATCTGCTCTTCGCCCGCGTCTAGCATCGGACCATGAACCCGGCGCCGCTCCCGATCACCCCCCCGACCACGCTGCTCGTCTGGGATGCGCCCAACATCGACATGAGCCTGGGCTCGATCCTCGGCGGACGCCCCAGCTCCGCGTCACGGCCGAGGTTCGACGCATTGGGTCGCTGGCTGATCTCGCGTGCCGGGTCCGACACCGAGCCCGAGGCGACCGTGTTCACCAACGTCGCATCGAGCAGCACGGACTTCGTGCGGCCTTGGGTGGAGGCGCTGCGTAATACCGGGTTCGCGGTGTTCGCCAAGCCCAAGATCGACGAGTCGGACATCGACGAGGACATGCTGGCGCATATCCGGTCCCGTCACGAGCAGGGTGTGCTGCGCCAGCTGTTGGTGGCCTCCGGGGACAGCCGGGCCTTCCGGGAGCCACTGGAGGAGCTGGTGGCCCAGGGCGTGCAGGTCACCGTGCTCGGGTTCCGGGAGCACGCCTCGTTCGCGGTCAACTCCGTGGTCCTGGAATTCGAGGACCTGGAGGACATCCCGGAGCTGTTCCTGCAGCCGCTGCCCCGGATCACCCTCGAGACGCTGCCCCCGGAGGGTGCCTGGCTTCCCCCGCTGCGGCCGCTGTCGGCTCTGCTGCGCTACACCCCCGTGGAGCCCACTCCATGATGCGACTGGCCGCGCCGGTAGTGCTGCTGTGCGACGAGCAGTGCACTGTACTGCGCGACGGCGTGGTGGACGTCGACAGCACCGGCCGAATCGTGCATATCGGACCCTCGGCCAGCGCACCGGCCACACCCGGGCCGGTGCGCGCGCTCACCGGCATCCTGATGCCCGGGCTGGTCAATGCCCATGCGCACACCGCGATGACCGCCCTGCGCGGGCTGGGCGGGGACCTGCCGCTGATGCGCTGGCTGACCGAGGTGATCTGGCCCACCGAGGTGCGGTTGGACGCCGACGATGTGCGGGCCGGCATGCTGGTCGGCACCCTGGAGATGCTCGGCGCGGGGATCACCACCAGCGTGGAGATGTACTTCCACAGCCACGCGGTGGTGGACGCCGTGCTGGCCGCAGGCAGCCGCGCGGTGGTGACACCGGGCATCATCGCGGTCCCGGGGTGGGACCGGCTGGGCACCTGGGAGCAGATGCTCGACGGCATCAGCCGCTGGATCGACACCGACGGGATCCGCTTTGGACCCGGCGAGCGCATCGAACTGGGATACGGTCCGCACGCCGCCTACACGCTGCCGCCCGAGGCGCTGGTCGCGGCAGGCGCAGCCGCCCGGGAACGCGACGCGCTGCTGCACATTCACGTCGCGGAGACCACCGACGAGGATGCCGCGATCCGCGACCTGCACGGCTCGGTGCCACTGCTGCTGGAACGTCTCGGGGTGCTCGGTAGCGTTGAGTCCGGTGGACACGCGCGGGTGTTGGCGGCGCATGCCGTGCACCTGTCCGACGCCGACATCGCGGTGTTCTCCCGCCACCGGGTCGGCGTCGCGCACTGCCCCGGCTCCAACAGCAAACTCGCGTCGGGCATCGCGCGGCTGCTCGACGTGCGCACCGCGGGGATCGCGGTCGGTCTGGGCACCGACGGCCCGGCCTCCAACGACGACCTCGATCTCTGGGACGACGCGAGGCTGGCCGCCCGGCTGGCTCGGTTGTCCAGCGGAGACGCCGCCGCGATCACCGCTGCGCAGGCGCTGCTGCTGGCCACTCGGGGCGGCGCGGCCGCGATCGGGCGTGCCGACCTCGGCACCCTGCGCCCGGGTGGGTGGGCCGATCTGGTGCACCTGGGAGCCGACGACCCGGCGTTCGCGGCCGGGCTGGACGTCCCGGACGGTCAATTGCTGGCCAACCTGGTGTGGGGTGCCGGGGCCCGAGCGGTGCGGGATGTGTGGGTAGCCGGGGAGCAGGTTCTGGCCAACGGCACACCGACCCGGGTCGATACCGCGGAGGCACATGCTGCGCTACGCTCCCGGGCCACCCGACTCACCGGCCAGGCGGTGACCAAACGGAGCTGAGTTAAGAAAGGTTCTCCTAATGGGTGGCACAAAATCCCTGGCAACCGAGCAGTACCGTAACTGACAGTGGTCGTTCGAGCACTCTGCACGGTTGACTGGGTGGACTCGGCGTGTCGTGTTCCTGCGCGTCCGTGGTCGCACCTACGATTTTCGCAAGTCGGGGAGACTGGAGACGCGGTGGGTCGTCATGCGGCCGCCCAGGACCCGTTGCATGTGCTTTATGTCGGCAATTCCGCCGATCTTGGAGCACTGCGTCGGTTGATGGAGGCGCACGGGGCGGTGACTCGCAGCAGGCTGACGCCTGCGGTCGCCGTCGTTGTCGCCGATTCCTCGGTGCCTGCAGACCACCCCACTGTGCGCGCCGCGGCCACGCTCGGTATTCCGGTGCTGGAACCGGGCGAGGCGATCGTCCAGTTCGCCGGCTGGCGAACCCGCTCCGAGCCGATCCGGCAGTCGGTACCCGATGTCGCCCGACGATCTTGGCCCTTCCGGCGGCGCACCCGTTGATCGCCGGCCCCGGCGCGGGTGCGGGCGCTTGCGAGCATCATGGTTGCACCTCCGCGTTCGGGGAACAGTGGGGCACCGGGCCCACCCTGGTGACCGCCGTGCGCACGGTGGGGACGGTGGTTGCCTGGGCGGTCGCGGTGACCACCGGCAGCGACGGCTGGCTGCTCGCAGCCCTGCTCTGCTACTGGATCGGCGATATCGCCGATGGGGTGCTGGCCAGGCTCACCCATCGCGAGACCCGCACCGGGGCGGTGCTCGACATACTCGCCGACCGGTTGAGCATCTGCCTGGTGGTGATCAGCTACGTGACCGCGCATCCACCTGCCGCGCCCCCTGCCGCGGTGTTCCTGGTGCAGTTCGTGGTGCTCGACACATACCTCACGCTGGCTTTCACCCGCTGGTCACTGCTGTCCCCGAACTACTTCGGTCTCGTCGACGCGACGGTGTACCGGCTGAACTGGGCGCCACCGGCAAAGGCCACGAACACCAGCGCTGTGGTGCTGGTGTGGCTGGGCACCGGGTCACCGATGGCGACGACGGTGCTCGCCGCAGCGGTCCTTGGGGTGAAGTCGTTCAGCGCCGTGCGGGTGGCCCGGCTGCCGGTGCCCCGGGTGCTGTCCGGCTGCGCCGTGCGCGACCTGCACGCCGCGGCGGCTAGCCCCGCAACCGCATCGACATGACCAGATAACGGTAGGAGCCGTCCCCGTTATCCGCCTTATCAGCCTTATCGGCCTCAAGGCCGGTGACTGGAGTGATCACGGTAGGGCGCGCAGGCGTGGTGAACGACAGCGTCGCTCGCGGGGTGGTGACCCCGCTGAGCCCGTCGAGCAGGTATCCCGCGTTGAACCCGATGGTCATCGGTTCGCCGGTGATACCGACTTCGAGTTCCTCTTCGGCGCTGGACTCATCGTCGGCCTCCGCGGACAGCTGCACAGTGCCGTCGGAGAAGGCCAGCCGGACCGGCGCGAACCGCTGAGCCACCAGTGACACCCGCTTGAGCGCCGCCACGAACGCGCCGACCTCCGCCTCCACCGTGGTGGTGACCTCGGTGGGCCACAGCGACGCGAACTTGACGAACTCGCCGTCCAGCAGCCGGGTCAGCGTCTGCCGTCCGCCAGCGGAGAACCCCAGGAAACCCGCGTCGTCGGTGTTGCCCATCGACAGCAGCACCTCGCTGGCCGAGCCGAGCGACTTGGCGGCATCGGCCAGCGTCTTGGCCGGGACGATGACCGAGGCCGGGGTGGACGGGGCCGGACCGATCGGCGTCCACGGAATGTGCCGCTCGGCGAGGCGGTACCGGTCGGTCGCGGCGAAGGTGAGCGCCTCCGAGCCGATCTCCATGCGGACCCCGGTGAGCATGGGTAGGGTCTCGTCCCGGCTGGCCGCTGCGGTCACCTGGGCGACGGCGGTGGCAAAGACATCACCGCGCACCGAGCCCGAAGTAGCGGGTAGTTCCGGCACCACTGGGTAGTCCTCGACGTGCATCAGCGGCAGGTTGAACCGGGCCGAACCGCATCGCACCGCCAGCCGGTTTCCCTCGACGGCTACCCGTACATCCTTGGGCGGCAACGCGCGGGCGATCTCGGCGAGCAGCCGGCCGGACACCAGCACTCGTCCTGCGGACTTGTCGGTGACGGGCACCTCGATGCGGTTGAGCACCTCGAAGTCGAAGCCGGAGACAATCATCACGCCGTCGGCCACCTCGATCACCATGCCTGCGGTGACCGGGACGACGGGACGGGACGGCAGACCGCGCGCCGTCCACGCGACCGCCTCGGCGAACGCATCCCGCTCAAGCTCGAACTCCACGTTAACCCACCGTCCCTGCGAGTACCCCCGGTTGCGCCGGGGGTGCGCCAGCGTACCGGGGGCTTTCCCGCGGGTCGGTGTGGTGGTCGGGATGGTTCAGTGTTCGTCAGCGGGGTTGTGAGCAGGAGTCCAATCACGCACACTGAGGCATCGGCGGAATATCCGTGCGATCCGGCTCCACTCTGACCTCAAGGCCGGAACGACACGGTCGCGGGCCGTCTGCACACGCGCCCGCCTTCGTCGATTGCGCCAGCGGCAAACCCCCCACGGAGCTGGCGTATTGGTCGCTGACCGGGTACCACCCCGCCCCCCCTGATACCCGGCCAGCGGTCCTCCTACACGGCCCCTTCGGGCCGGAGACTCGCTCCCACCACGCACGATACGACTCCCGGCACCCGCGAGAACCTCTTGTCAGGCAACCCTGACGAGCTGCGGGACAGTTGCTACCTACTGCGTGTCGAAACCGTGCTCGATCGCGTAGCGGGCCAGCTCGACCCGGTTGTGCAGCTGCAGCTTGCGCAGCGTGGACTGCACGTGGTTCTCCACAGTGCGGTGGCTGATCACCAGCTGATCAGCGATCTGCCGCGCGGTGCGGCCTTTCGCCACCTGGCGTAACACCTCGGTCTCGCGCTCGGTGAGTCGCGGCAAGTCAGTCCGCGGGTTCAGCGCCATGCGGCGGTACTCGCCGAGCACCAAGCCGGCGAGGCCGGCGCTGAACACCGCGTCTCCCTCGGCGGTCCGGCGCACAGCCTCGACCAGCTCCTCCACCGACGCCGACTTCACCAGGTACCCGGACGCACCCGCCTGCACCGCGGCCAGGACGTCGGCCTGCTGGCCGGACGCGGACAGCACCAGCACCCGGATGTCGGGCCAGGTGTCGATAATGCGCCGGGTGGTCTGCGCTCCGGACGGTCCACCGGTGGCAAAGTGCAGGTCCATCAAGACCACGTCGGGACGCACAGCCGCCACGATGCGCAGCGCGGCCGCGCCGTCAACCGCGGTGGCAACGACCTCGAAACCTCGCTCGGCGAGGTCGCGGGCCACCCCGTCGCGCCAGATCGGATGGTCGTCGACCACCATGATCCGGACTTTCACTGCAGCACGCCGAGCCGGATGCGGGCCAGCCGTATCTCCCATTCGGTGCCCCGCCCCGGGCCGGTGTCCAGAGTCACGGTGCCACCCAGATCGGCTACCCGGCCGCGGATCGAGCGCGACACCCCCATCCGGCCGTCAAGCTCTGCGTGAGCGAGCTGCCCGTCCTCCACACCCGGACCGTCGTCGCGGACGGTGAGCACCACTTCCTCGCCCAGATCCTCGACCAGCACCCACGACTTCGCCTCCGGACCGCCGTGCCGGGCGGTGTTGGCCAGCGCCTCCCGAGCGACGGCGACCAGCTCCTCGACGTCGCAGGTCGGCAGTGGCACCGCGGTCGCGGGCACCGACACCTCGACCCGGGGACTGGCCAGCAGTGCAAGCGCGGCGGCCAGGTCCTGTTCACCGCTTGCGCCTGGCGGTGTCGCGGCGAACAGGGAACGCAGTGCGATCTCCTGCTCCCCGGCCAGCCGGGCCAGCTCGCCGGCTTCCCCGTCGAGGTGGCCGCCGCGGACCCGCACCCGGGCCAGCACTTGCACGACGCTGTCGTGGATGGACCGGGCCAGCCGTTCCCGTTCGGCGGTGGCCGCCTCGGCACGGACCGCCCTGCGCAGTTGCTCGCTGGCCCGGCGAGCGGCCGTCGCGGCCAGCCCAAGCACGAACCCGGTCCCGATCAGCAGTACGGCATCGCGGGCGACGTCGGTGGTGAAGTACCCGCGGACCCCTACGTCGGCCAGCGCGACGGCGACGCCGAACAACGCCCCGGCAATCGGGCCGGTGTGCACCGCGGCAGCGACCACCGGGCCGCAGGCCCACACGGTGGTGAGCAGCGGGGCACCTCTGGTGACCGCGGTGAGCTGCTCGGGGGACAGGACCAGCGTGGAGGAGCCCATCAACACCAGGGTCACCAGCAGGTCGAGCAGGATGACGTGGATCCGGCGGGTGACGTCGTAGCTATAGGCCAGGCAGGTCAGCACGGTCCACACCGCGATCCCGGCGAGCACCGCCCACCCCAGGCCCGGCCGGGCGTAGCCGTCGTAATGCCCGATGATCACGGCGATCGCGAAGGCCGCCGTGACGATCCGCAGTACCACCACGCCGCGCCACAGCGGGGTCATGATGTCGATGGCGGCCGCCACGGCTGGGGATCCTGCCAGGTGTCGGGGCGGATGCCCGCTAGGGCCCACCGTGCATGGTCGCCGGACACACCGCGCATGCCATCTGGACACACCGGGAAGGAGAGCCGCGTGGTCATCACTGTCGAGTTCGGGTAGCCGGGAGGGATGCTGACGGTGTCGGCGGGCGGCACACTGCAGGCACTGGTCAGCCACTCGAGGAAGGTGAGGCCGGTGCCGAGTAGCTACCGGGAGCGGGCTGCCCCTGCCGGGCTGGCCAGGGTGGTGGGCTGCCTGTGGCGCAACGAGATCACCGAGGCCCGGGAGCAGCGGGTTTTACCCGACGGGTGCATGGACCTGATCTGGATGGACGGCGCGGTGCACGTCGCCGGCCCGGATACCCGGGCGTTTTTGGCCCCCATGCACCCCCACCAGGTCGTTACCGGCCTGCGGTTTCGGCCCGGCGCCGCCCCCGGCGTGCTCGGGATGCCCGCGTGTGCGCTGCGGGATCGACGGGTTCGGCTCGAAGATCTCTGGCCGGGCACGACGCTGGCTGATCGGGTCGCCGAGGCGGCTGACCCGGCCGTCGCACTGGCCGCCGCGGTCGCCTCCCGGGGCACCGAGCCGGACCCCGCGCTGGGTGCAGTGCTGGCCCAGCTGCGAGCCGGCTCCAGCGTGGCAGCCACGGCGAAGGCGCTGGGCTGGACCGATCGGACGCTGCACCGGCGGTGCCGGGATGCGTTCGGCTACGGCCCCTCGGTACTGCGCCGGATCCTGAGGTTCCGGGTGGCGCTGCGGCTAGCGGGACGCGGGGTGCCCTTCGCCGCCACCGCAGCCCGCTCCGGGTACGCCGACCAGGCGCACCTGGCCCGCGAGGTGCGGGCGCTGGCTGGGGTGCCGCTGGGTCAGTTGGTCCGGGTCGGCTGATCCGGACACACCGGGCTCTTCAACCCGACATGCCGTGCACGAGAGCCGGACACACTGGGCAGGTCAGCCGGACACGCCGGGGAGGGGGGCGAACAGGTCGACGGTGAGGGCGTCTGGGTCGTGCACCACTGCGTAGCGCTGGCCCCAGAAGGCGTCCCATGGGGCGTGCTCGCCGTGGTAGCCGGCCGCGGTCAGCTCAGCGTAGGCGGCGTCCACCGCGGCCGGATCGGGCAGCCGGAACGCCAGGCTGGTCCGGCTGCCACCCTTGGGTGCGGTCCAGTCCGGGGCGAAGGATCGGATGGTGTCCTCGGTGTCCCAGAGCAGCCGCAGGCCGCCCGGCAATGCGACCTCCACGTGCGGTGCGGCGTCGGCGTCAGCCGGGATATCCAGGCCCAGCCTGCGGTAGAACGCCAGTGAGGCGGCCATGTCGGCCACTACCAGTCCAATCACATCCAGTCGCGCGTCAATGCCCATGACCCGCGACCCTAGGGGCGCAGCGCGCCGCTGTCTTGAACGGATCGGACACACCGTGCACAGCAGCCCGACACACCGTGCAGATCAGCCCGACACACCGTGCACGGCAGCCAGACATGCCGGGGCGGCGGGGGGATCAGAAGACGCTGTGGCCGTACATCTCGCCGAGGGGGTCGGCGATCAGCTCTACCCGAGCACCGTCGGGGTCGCGGAAGTAGATCGACGTGCCGCTCTCCAGCAGGTACTCGATCCCCTGAGCGTCCATCCGGTCCCGGATCTCCTGCCAGCGCTGCGGCTCCATCGAGATGGCCAGGTGGTGCAGCCCACCGAGCACCTCGGCGTACGGGCCGACGTCCACGCCGGGTAGGTCGAAGAACGCGACGGTATTGCCGTTGCCGACGTCGAAGAAGAAGTGCGTGGAGCCGGGGAGATCCCGGTTCTCGAACATGTCGATCAGCGGGAAACCCAGCAAGCCCTGGTAGAACTCGACGGTCCGCCGCACGTCGGAGGAGATCAGCGCGGTGTGATGGATCCCCCGCGCGCTGCTGGGCGGCCGCTGGTCTCGGGGCAGCATTGTCTCTGCGCGGATCCGGTCCCGCTGCTGGGTCAATTCCTGCACAGCATCTGGCGTCACTGTCACCGTTCAAGCATCCCCCGGCGGCGCTGCAGCGGCTAGCCCGAAGCGGGCGAACTCGGCCACCATCGCCGCCAACGACCAGTGCGCGTTCAGCCCGCTCGGGTTGGGCAGGGCCCACACCAGGGCGGCACCCACCGCGGTGGGCTGCGGGCCGACGACGGCCCGCGGCGCGGCGAAGGCCACCCGGTAGGCGGTGATGCCGACGACGCCCAGGGCGGCCGGTCGCAGCTCCCGAACAAGATCCCGGAGTCGCGCGCCGCCTGCTACCAACTCCGCCGTGCTCAATTCGTCGGCCCGGGCGGTGGCCCGGGAGGCGATGTTGGTGATCCCCAGCCCGAGTGAGGGCAACAGCTGCTGCTCGTCGGGTCGTAACCGGCGCGGGGTGAAACCGGAACCGTGCAGCACCGGCCAGAAACGGTTGCCCGGCCGGGCGAAGTGATGGCCGGTAGCGGCGGAGACCAAGCCCGGGTTGATCCCGCAGAACAGCACCCGCAGCGGCGGATCGTCCGGCCCGGGCAGCAGATCGGGGATCGTGCGGTCGGCGGGCTTCACAGCGGTGGGGTGCTCGACCTACCGGTGGACTCCGCAGTGAGCGGGTCGGGGGGTTCCGTACCGGCGGGGACGTCGGCCGGCGGGAACGCGGTGCCGGCGCCGTCCCCGGCGGCACTGCGGGAGCCGTCGTCGGGCTCGACGTTCTCGCTGACCAGCACGCGGATGCCGGCGTTGAGCATGGCCAGCAGCGGCACCGCCAGCACTGCACCGGCGATACCGGCGACCACCGAGCCCACCGCGACGGCCAGCACCACCGCCACCCCGTTGAGCTTGACCGCACGGCCCAGCAGCAGCGGCTGCAACACATTGCCCTCCAGCTGCTGCACACCGATCACCACCCCCAGCACGATGAGCGCCGGCACCGGACCGGTGGTCACCAACACCACCAGCACCGCAACCACCCCGGACACCACCGCGCCGATCACCGGGATGAACGCCGCCAGAAACGTCAATGCAGCCAACGGCAACACCAGCGGGGCACCGACCGCCAGCAACCCGATCCCGATCCCCACCGCGTCCACCACCGCCACCAGCACGGTGGCCCGGATGAACCCCACCAGCGACGCGAACCCCCGCTGGCCCGCAATGTCAACCCGATCGCGGGCCGAGCGCGGCACTCCGCGGATCAGGAAACGCCACATCGACCTGCCGCTGTACAGGAAGTAGATCAACGTGAACAACGCCAGCGCAGCACCAACAAGGTACTGCCCCACAGTGAACGCCGTAGACAAAGCACCGGACGTGATCGCACTGCGGTTGGTAGACACCGCCCGGCTCAGCGAGTCCAGCAGGCTCTGCAATTCAATCGGGGGCAGCCCGAAGGGAGGATCCTGGAGCCACGCCCGGATCTGCTGGATACTGTTGGAAACCTGGACCTGCAACGCGGGCAGTCCGGCCACGAAGGCCTGGATCACGAACCCCAACAACCCGCCGATCAGTGACAGCCCGGCGATCAGCACCACCAGAGTGGCCAGCCCCCTGGGTATCCGGTGTCTGGTCAACCAGTCCACTACCGGCCCCAGCAGCGCGGTCAGCAACAACGCCACCGCCACCGGGATCACCACCACCCGCAGGGCGACCAACACATAGCCCAGCACCACGATCATCCCCAGCACCGCCAGCGCCCGCCACGACAGTGCCGCCGCCACCCGCAACGGGTAAGGCACGGCGGCCTCCGCATCGCGGCGACCCGGACCGGGGTTCACGCCGCCACGTTATCCGGCTCGACCCGGTAGCAGCCCGCTCGTCGGTGCCGGGCGTGCCGGTTCCGGCCAGCAGGCCCTGCACCGCGGCAGTGACGCAGGGGTAGTGTGACGCTCCGCGATCGGTCGGACTCGCTCGGTGATTGAGTGTCGGAGCTCGAAAGAAATCTACCGAGTTGGCCACCGCTAACGAAGGGATAATCGGGCATGGCCGGGCATGCCGCGACGTTGGAGTCGCATAAGACTGTTGACGACCTGAAGGTCGATTTCAGATCCGAGTCCGCACAGGTAAATGATAGACAGAGGCAAGTCGATAGAAATTCAATCGTCGACGTCCCAGACTACGCCGCCTTCAGCCGTCTCGCGGGCAACCTCGCCTACCTCCCGAAATGGGCAGAATATCGCGTCCAATATCGCAGCGTGTTCGGCTCCCACCGATGTCGACTGGTCGTCGCTGCCGTCGTCCTCGCCGATCTGGGCTTCGGGGCCTTCTACTTCTTTTGGCTGACCGGCAGTTCCGGTCATTATCCGGACAGTCAACATCATTGGGCACTGGCCACGCTCTACTTCGTGCCGGTGGCCTCGATCATTACCATCGAATTCTTCCGCCTGGTCAACATCGCCACCTTGTGCGTATCGACGGCACTGGCCCGCGATCCCATACCGGTCGAGCCCCAACCAGGCACGCGCGTCGCGTTCCTCACCACCATCGTGCCGGGAAAAGAACCGCTGGATATGGTCGAGCGCACCCTCACTGCCGCCCGGCTCGTCCGCCATGGCGGCACAATAGACGTATGGCTGCTCGACGAAGGTGACGACGAGCGAGTAAAAGCGATGTGCCGGCGGCTGGGGGTACACCACTTCAGCCGCCGGGGTGTGGAGCACTGGAACCAGGCCAGCGGCCCACACAAAGCAAGAACCAAGCACGGAAACTACAATGCGTGGCTCGAGGCGCATCACGAGGAATACGACTTCTTCGTCTCGGTGGACCCCGACCATGTGCCACAGGAGAACTTCTGCGAGCGGTTCCTCGGCTACTTCCGGGATCCCGATGTCGCATTCGTGGTCGGACCACAGGTGTACGGGAATTACTCGTCCTTCGTGACCCGGGCCGCGGAGAGCCAGCAGTACCTGTTCCACAGCCTGCTGCAGCGTGCTGCCAATGTCTATGGTTGCGCGATGCTCGTCGGCACCAACAACGCTGTCCGCATCGCAGCGCTGCGCGGAATCGGCGGGCTCCGCGACTCGATCACCGAGGACATGGCTACCGGTCTCGCGCTGCACACCACGCGCAACCCGGAAACCGGCCGACGCTGGAAATCGGTCTACACCCCGGACGTGCTCGCTGTCGGCGAGGGACCTTCCTCGTGGACCGACTATTTCACCCAGCAGTACCGCTGGTCGAGAGGGACCAACGAGGTGCTGGTGAAGAACTTCTGGCGGTGCGGGCACCGCCTCACACTCGGCCAGATGCTGCACTACTTGCTGCTGACGTCATACTATCCCATGACCGCGATCGCGTGGATACTAGGGTCGCTCATCGCCCTTTCCTACCTGTGCTTCGGAATCTCCGGTCTCGCAGTCGACTACGGATCGTGGTTGATTCTCTACACCAATACGGCCGTCCTGCAGCTCGCTCTCTACTTCTGGAACCGGCAGCACAATGTCAGTCCGCACGAGAAGCAGGGCTCCTCCGGTATCCCCGGGATGTTCATCTCGCTGCTCTCCACGCCGATCTACGTGGCGTCCTTCATCAGCACCGTCACATTTCGGAAGACCAATTTCGTGGTCACCCCAAAGGGCGACTCAACCAGCCCCGACGGGTTGGGAACGTTCCGCCTGCACCTGTGGTGGGCCGCGTTTTTCGCGACCGCACTGCTGGTGTCCGAACTACTCGGCCACACGCAATCGGCTATGCGCGTCTGGTCGGTCCTGGCATTATTGGTGACACTGATCCCGATCGCCCTGTGGCTGGACGAAAAACTTAGCAGTGCAGGCGTGCGACCGTCATGAGTGCCGCAATGATCAGGATGCCGCGGCAACGCCGCATGCAACGGCGCAACCGTATCATCACGATGGTGGCCTCAGTCGGCGTGCTCGTCCTCAACGCGGGGCCGTGGAGCCCGGCCGGTGCCGCCGCGATACGTGAATGGGACGAATTCCGCACATCCCGGCTAGACTACATGGCGACCTTCGGCCACTGGAGCATCCTCGACGTACCGGGCGAATTTCAGGTCAATGCAGTTCACGCCGCACTGTTGCCCACCGGAAAGGTGTTGATCATCGCGGGTTCGGGGAACAGCACCGAGCGCTTCGAGGCCCGCAGCTTCACGACGCTGCTCTGGAACCCTCGAACGGACGAGTTCAGCCTCATTCCGACGCCCGATGACATGTTCTGTGGAGGCCACACGTTCCTGCCCGACGGCAAGCTGCTCGTTGCCGGCGGCACCGGAAAATATGAGGTGCTCGAAGCGGACGTCACGCGCGCGGCCGGACCGATGACGGTACGAAACGAGTCGCCCGATGGTGGCCCGGTGAGCCTGCCGAAGGGCACGAGGTTCGTCTCCCCCGGGGGCGTCGCCTTCACCAGTGCCGAGGATGAAACGGTACCGCCCGCGCACAAGATGACCGATCCTGATGGCCGGACCGTGGTGCACAGCTCCAGCGTCGACATCTGGGTCGAGGCCGCGGCCGAGGGCAACGGATCGGTGATCACAGAGTTCGCCCAATATCACATCGACGGCGTGTCGGACAACGTCTATGGCATCGCCGAGAAGCTCACCCTGGAAAAGCAGGAGTACCGCGGCACCGCGCACTCTTACGAGTTCGACCCGCAGACCGAACGTTACCAGCGAGTGGCTGACATGAACCACGCACGCTGGTACCCCACACTCGTCCCACTGGCCGACGGAAACGCCCTCGCGGTGTCCGGCCTTGACGAATTCGGGCGGATCCTGCGGGGACAGAACGAACTGTACCGGCGCGACACTCACCAGTGGGACGAAATATCCGCGCTGAACCGGTACTTCCCCACCTACCCGGCGATCTTCCCGATGGCCGATGGCCGGCTGTTCTACTCCGGTTCCACCACCGGCTGGGGGCCCAGCGAGGGCGACGGGCGGGTGCCCGGCATCTGGAACCTGCAGGACAACTCGTTTCGGCCGGTCGGTGGCCTCCGGGATCCGCACCTGACGGAGACCAGCGCCTCGATACTCCTGCCGCCTGCGCAAGACCAACGCGTCATGCTGCTGGGGGGCGGCGGGGTCGGCGAGTCCTCGGTGTCCACCGCCCGCACCGACATCGTCGATCTGCGAACACCAAACCCGCACTACAGCCCCGGCGCGGACCTCGCTGAGCCGACCCGTTACCTCAATGCGGTCATTCTCCCGGACGACACCGTGCTGACCACCGGCGGCTCCCTCGACTACCGCGGCAAAGGCGCTTCCGACAACTACATCACCCGGATTTACGACCCCACCGTGGGCACTTTCCGGGTAGCTGCGTCACCCCGGGTCGGACGCAATTATCACAGCGAGGCATTGCTGCTACCCGACGGCCGCGTCGTCGTCCTGGGCTCTGACCCGCTGTTCGGGGACAAGGCCAACCGCACGCCCGGCCCATTCGAGCAACGCATCGAGATCTACTCGCCCCCTTATCTCTTCCACGGCTCCCGGCCGGAGCTCACCGATGGCCCAACAGTGCTGCAACGGGGCGGTAACGCCGAGTTTCGCACACCCGATCCGGATTCCATCGCGACCGCGAGGTTGATTCGCCCGAGTGCGGTCACCCATGCGACGGACGCCGGGCAGCGCTCTGTCGCGCTGGATATCGTCCGGAAGGACCGGGCGATCTCGCTGACCGTCCCCACCCAAGCCGGTCTGGTGCTGCCCGGGTGGTACATGCTGTTCGTGACGGACCGCACCGGCACACCGTCGGTGGCCCGCTGGGTTCAGGTGCAGTAGGAGCGGCTCGGAATCATGATGAAACGTTCTGTTGCGGCCCTGTTCGCGCTGGTGGTCCTGGCAGCGCTGGGCTGCGGGGCTGGTGGAGCACCGACCGATCCGTCGAATCCGCTCAGCGGCCTGCAGTTCTATGTAGACCCGGAGTCTTCGGCTGCCAACCAGGTCGGGCAGTGGGAGCACGCCGGACGTGCAGCGGACGCGAACGCCCTGCGCCGGATCGCCGAGGCGCCGAACGCGCTGTGGGTCACCGGCGACCCCGCGGCCGTCGAGCAGGAGGTCCGAGACCGGATGAGGGCCGCGGCCGGCAAGCAGACGGCCGCAGTCATCGTGGCCTACAACATCCCCGATCGGGACTGCGGCAGCTACTCCGCCGGCGGGGCACCGGATGCTGCGACGTATCGCGCCTGGCTGACCAATCTGGCGCGCGGCCTCGGCGACGGCCGGGCCATCGTCATCCTCGAGCCGGACGCCCTGTCCCATGTGATCGACGGCTGCCTGAAGGGGGCAACGGCTGACGAGCGTTTCGCACTGCTGGCCGACGCCGTCCGGACACTGGCAGCGAAGCCCAAGACCACCGTCTACCTCGATGCCGGAAATCCCAGCTGGATCACCGACACCGCCGCCGTGGTCGAGGCACTGCGGCGGGCCGGCGGCCACGAGGCGGCGGGCTTCGCGCTGAATGTAGCCAACTTCAACACCACCGACGCCACAGTGACCTACGGCCGCGCGCTGGCCAGCGGGCTGGGCGGGGCCCACTTCGTCGTCGACACCAGCCGCAACGGCCGAGGGCCCTACCCGGATCCGCAGGTCAACGGAGCGCCCAGCTGGTGCAACCCGCCGGGGCGCGCGCTGGGGTACCCACCGACCACGCAGACCGGCCTGCAGGGGGTGGACGCGTTCCTGTGGATCAAGGAGCCGGGCGACTCCGATGGCAGCTGCCGTCCCGGCGAACCCGCGGCCGGACAATGGTGGCCCGACTACGCCCTCACCCTCGCCCGAACTCCCTGACCCCGGACCGCGTCAGGACGCGTGGGTTTTGGCGATCAGGGAGGCGGGTGGGGTGAAGCGGGGGCCGTAGCGGGTGGCCAGCTCGTGCGCGCGGGTTACGAAGACGGTCAGACCACCGGGGTAGCCGTTGATGAACTGCACCACGCCGCCGGTCCACGGTGGGAACCCGATACCCATGATCGAGCCGATGTTGGCGTCGGGCACCGAGGTGATGACGCCCTCGTCGAAGCACTTCACGGTCTCCAGCGCCTCGACGAACAGCAACCGCTCCTTCATATCCTCGAACGGGATCGCGTCGGGGCGCAGGGGACCGAAATGCTCGGCCAGGCCGGGCCACAGCCGGGTGCGCCTGCCGTCGGTGTACTCGTAGAACCCGGCACCGCCGGACCGCCCGGGCCGGGAGAACTCCAGCACCATCCGGTCGATGATCGCGTCGGCCGGGTGCGGGGTCCAGGTGCCCCCCGCCGCCTCGACGCCGCGCTGGGTCTCCGCGCGGATCTTGCGGGTCAACGTCAGGTTCAGCTCGTCCAGCAGTTGCAGCACCGGGGCCGGGTAACCGGCCTGTGCGGTGGCCTGCTCGATGGACGCCGGGGGCGCACCCTCAGCGAGCATCGCGACACCCTCGTTGAGGAAGGTGCCGATGACCCGGCTGGTGAAAAACCCGCGGCTGTCGTTGACGACGATCGGGGTCTTGCGGATCTGCTGCACGACGTCGACCGCGGCGGCCAGCGCGGCATCCGACGTCTGGCGCCCGCGGACGATCTCCACCAGCGGCATCTTGTCCACCGGCGAGAAGAAGTGCAGGCCGAGGAAGTCGGCCGGGCGATCAACCCCGCCGACGAGATCGGTGATCGGCAACGTCGAGGTGTTCGAGCACAGCAACGCCTGGGGATCGACCACGTCGACGGCCTCAGCGAAGACCTTCATTTTCAACGCGGGGTCCTCGAACACCGCCTCGATCACCAGGTCGCAGCCCTTGAGCTCCCCCGTGTCGGCCGTCGGGGTGATCCGGGCCAGCACCTCGTCGCGCTGGTCCGGCGTGGATTTACCCTGGGCAACGGCCTTGTCCAGCACCCTGGAGGAATAGCCCTTGCCCCGGGTCGCCGCAGCGAGGTCGGTGTCCTTGAGCACAACGCTCATGCCCGCGCGGGCGCAGGAGTAGGCGATGCCGGCGCCCATCATCCCGGCCCCGAGCACGCCGACCTTGCTGAAGGTGCGCCGGGGGTGCCCGTCGGGCCGGCTGCCGCCTTTGTTGATGTGCTGCAGGTCGAAGAAGAACGCCTGGATCATGTTCTTGGCGACCTGGCCGGTGGCCAGGTCCAGGAAGTAGCGGCCCTCGATCTGCATCGCGGTGTCGGTGTCCACCTGCGAACCCTCCACGGCGGCGCACAGGATGTGGTGCGGTGCGGGCATCGGCGCACCCTTGAGCTGTTTGCGCAGCGTGGCCGGGAACGCCGGCAGGATTTGCGCCAACGCTGGGTTGGACGGGATGCCGCCGGGAATCTTGTAGCCCGGGACGTCCCATCGTTGCCGCGCCCGGGGGTTCGCCGCGATCCACTCGCGGGCCTTGGCGAACATCTCTTGCGGCGTTGCGACCAGCTCGTCGACGATGCCGATCTCCTTGGCCTGCGCCGGGCGCACCTGCTGGCCCTGCACCAGCAGCTGGGTGAGCGCGGTGGCCAGGCCCAGCATCCGCACCGTGCGGACCACCCCGCCGAGGCCGGGCAGGATCCCGAGGGTCACCTCCGGGAAACCGATCTTGCTACCGGGGGCATCCAGCGCGATCCGGTGATGGCAGGCCAGCGCGAGCTCCAGGCCACCGCCCAGCGCTGTGCCGTTGATGGCGGCGACGACCGGGCGGCCCAGCTTCTCCAGACGTCGCAGCTGGTTTTTGAGCAGCGCGATGTGCGCGGCGAACTCGCGGGCGCCGGGTTCATCGACGCGAGCCGCCGTGGCGGCGCGCAGCGCGTTGAGGTCAGCGCCGGCGAAGAAGGTCTTCTTCGCCGAGGTGAGGATGACCCCGGTGATCGAGTCGCGCTCGGCTTCCAGGCGGTCCAGGGTGTCGCCTATCGACGTGACGTAGCGCTCGTTCATGGTGTTCGCCGAGTGCTCCGGGTCGTCCATGGTCAGCGTGACGATGCCGTCGGCATCGGCGTCCCAACGAATCATTCCGTGCCTCCTGTCAGAGCCGCTCGATGATGGTCGCGATGCCCATGCCGCCGCCGACGCACAGGGTGGCCAGGCCGTAACGCAGGTCACGGCGCTCCAGCTCGTCGATCAGGGTGCCGAGGATCATCGCGCCGGTGGCGCCCAGCGGATGGCCCATGGCGATCGCGCCGCCGTTGACGTTGAGCTTGTCGTGCGGCACGTCCATCTCACCCATGAAGCGCAGCACCACCGCGGCGAAGGCCTCGTTGAGCTCGACCAGGTCGATCTGGTCCATGGTCATGCCGGCCTTGGCCAGCGCTTTGCGGGTTGCCGGGGCCGGGCCGGTGAGCATGATCGTCGGTTCTTCGCCGGTCACCGCGCCGGCCACGATCCGGGCCCGCGGGGTCAGTCCGAGATCCCGCCCGATCTGCTCGGAACCGACCACCACCAGGGCGGCGCCGTCCACGATCCCCGAGGAGTTGCCGGCCGTGTGCACATGCTCGATGCGCTCCACCCAGTGGTAGCGCTGCAGCGCGACGGCGTCGAATCCGGCCTGCTCACCGACGTCGGCGAAGGACGGCTTGAGCGCGCTGAGGCCTTCGAGGGTGGCGTCCGGGCGCAGGTGCTCGTCGCGGTCCAGCACGATCATGCCGGTGCGGTCGCGCACCGGGACCACCGAACGGTGGAAGTACCCGTTGCTCCAGGCCTTGGCGGCGCGGTGCTGCGACTCCAGGGCGTAGGAGTCGACGTCGTCGCGGGTGAAGCCCTCGATGGTGGCGATCAGGTCGGCGCTGATCCCTTGCGGCACGAACCGCGCGGCGTAGGCGGTCTCGGGGTCCATCGCCAGGGCACCGCCGTCGGAGCCCATCGGCACCCGGGACATCGACTCGACGCCACCGGTGAGCACCAGGTCCTCCCAGCCGGAACGCACCTTCATCGCGCCGAGGTTGACCGCCTCCAGACCCGAGGCGCAGAACCGGTTGACCTGCAGCCCGGCGACGGTGTCGGGCAGCCCGGCGGCCAGCGCCGCCGCGCGCGGGATGACGCCACCCTGGTCACCCACCGGGCTGACCACCCCGAGCACGATGTCGTCGATCCGCGCCGGGTCCAGGCTCTGGTGGCGGTCGCGCAACTCGGCGATCAGCCCGGTGATCAGGGAGATCGGCTTGACGCCGTGCAGCGCGCCGGTCGGCTTGCCCTTGCCCCGCGGGGTGCGCAGGGCTTCGTAGAGAAATGCTTCAGTCATGACTGGCTCCCGATTGTGGTGCTGGTCTCGGCAGACGTCGCGGATTCGCGGATCGCACGGTTGACGGCAAGCTGGAAATTGGTCACGACGCCCTCGACGGTGATCGGTTTGAGCCGCTCCAGCAGGGCGATCAACTGGTCGCGCAACTCGTGCGGGCGCCCACGCTCGCGATACTCACGTAACACGGTGTCGTGGAACAGCGCCACCAACTCGGTGGCCAGCGCGTTGGTGTGCCGTTCGATGATCTGCTTGGAGGTCAGCTGCACCGCGAAGTCCATCTCGGTGTCGAGCAGGTTCAGCCCGTAGCCCAGCACGTCGGGGCTGGTCAGGGTCCATGCCTCGGCACCGTCACGCCGGACCACGCCCAGCGTCACCAGCCGCGCCAGTTCGTCATCGGTCAGGGTGCGCCCGGCCCGGACGTCGAGCTCGGCACGGTCCACCGTCTCGGGCTGTTCAGGCAGCCACGGAGCGAGCAGCGCCCGGTGCAGGGCGAGGTCCTCGGGGGAGCGGTCCAGCGGGATCCGGGCCAGATAGCCGTCGATCGCCGCCAGCGTGAAACCCAGCCCCTGCAGGTCACGGACCAGTTCGAGACGCGCCACGTGCCGCTCGTCATACAGGCCCAGCCGACCGCGCACCGTTGGCGGCGGGATCAGGTTCATCCCGGCGTAGAAGCGGATCGTCCGTACGCTGATGCCGGTACGGGCGGCCAGCTCCGCGATGGTGAGCGCATCGGCCACGAGCGACCCTTCCCGATGTGACAGTAGAACTGTCGTGACAGTGCCACTGTAACATGCCGATCGGCTGGGCAGCTTCGCGAATGTGCCGTTGCCCGCCGTACCGTCCGTGAACTCGACATCAGCGACATTTCAGTTCGGGGGGACGTCGCTCCGTCGAGTACACGGGCGCGGCACCCGACCGATCTCACATCACAGACGTGCCGTTGCGGGACGCGATGTCTGCCTATGCCGAGGCGCGGACGCTGCTGGAACGTGTCAGGTCTGTAAAGCGCGCATGATGCCGGGCAACGCGCGGTGCAGTTCCCGCTGCCAGTACGGCCAGTTGTGGATGCCGGGCCCGTACGCGTGGACCTCCGCAGGGATGCCAAGCTCACCCAGCCGGTAAACAAAAGCAGCACTCCCCGGGGCCAGCTGCCGCTCGATGTGACCGCCAACACCGGCGGGGACTCCCGCGACGTCCAGCGGGCCTGGATCGCCGTTGCCGTAAGAGACGAACAACGAGATTCCCCGCAGATCCGCCGCTCTGTCGACGGGGTTGTGCCGGCGCCAGATCTCAGCGTGCTGGTTGCGATCGCCCCACACATCCGGCGGGAACTGCCAGTCCGCGATATTGGTATCCAGGACTCCGCTGAACGAAGCCGCCGCGCGGAACAGATGCGGTGAGTGGGCGGCGTAGAGCATGGCGCCCAGCCCTCCCATGGACAGCCCGGCCACCGCCCGGTGATCGCTGGCCCGCCAGTCACGGTCGAGCACCCCGAGTAGCTCAACCAGATGGAAGGTCTCCCAGGCCGGTGGCCCGCCGCGGCCTTGGTTGAACCAGTCAGAGTAGTAACCCTGCGTCCCACCCTCGGGCATTACGACCAAGAGGGGAAGCCCGGCTGTCAGGGCGGCGACATCGGTGGACCGGGTCCAGCACTGGTACGTATCGGGATCATTGGCCCCGTGTAGCAAGTAGAGAACCGGCCACCTACGGTTCGGGTCCGCCTCGAAGCCGACCGGCAACAGCAACCGCACCCTCGTCGTGCCGACCGAAGGCGAGTCGATCACCAGATCCCGGATCCGATCATCTACCTTGCCCACCGAGACCACGCGAACAGCCTCGCTGGGGGCAGCGGCCGACGGCGCGCTCGGCGCTGCGCAGCCCCCAGCAATCACAGCACCGGCAAGTACCAGTGACACCACACCCAACCACCGCATACGTGTCCCGATCCCCGGCCGCCCACGGCTCGGGTCGCCTTCAGCCGGACCGCACCAAGCACAACATCAGCAGCTCTCGCCACCAATGCAATTCGCCCCTTCGGTACCTGGAAAAAGCGGGTGATCACAGCCTCTGCGGGGTGGAGAGGCCAGCCGTCGCGAGCGTAGCGGGCTCGCGCCCAACTTGACGACCACCTCTGCGAATAGGAGTTTGCTTCACGTGCAGCTCGCCATATCCGCCAGCCAAGTTCTCACCGGCCACGCGGGGCATCGGTTCGATCGCGGCGCCGTTCTCCTCGAGGGCAGCTCGATCGTCGCCGGGCACGCGCGGCAGCTACTCGACTGCGGGGTCACCACCGCTCGTGAACTGGGCGACCGCGCCGGCCTGTCGATTGCGCTCCGCGATGCGATCGCCGCCGGCGAGATAGCCGGACCTCGGATCCTGGCGGCGACCGCTCCGCTGACCCCGCCTGGCGGGCACTGCTGGTTCCTCGGTGGCGAGGTTGACGGGCCCGAACAGATTCGTGCACAGGTGCGGCGCAACGCCGCCGCCGGCGCCGATGTGATCAAGGTGATGGCCTCCGGTGGAAGCATGACGCCGGGCGGAGCGGACTTGTGGGAGCCGCAGTTCAGCACCGACGAACTCAAGCTCGTCGTCGACGAGGCACACCGGCTCGGGCTGCCCGTCGCGGCGCACGCCCATGGGACCAGCAGCATCCGGGCCGCAGTGGACGCCGGTGTCGACACCATCGAGCACTGCACCTGGCTGTCCGCCCCAGGGGTCTTCGAGCCCGATGAGCAGATCGCCCGCGACATCGTGGCGGCCGGGATCGCGGTGTGCACTGCGAATACCAACAACTGGCGCCCGATGGCCCCACGCTTCGGCGCGCAGCGCGCCCAACAGATCGTCGGCCGGGTGCGCTGGTTGGCCGAGCAGGGAGTCCGCCTGATCACCGGTACCGACGCCGGGATGGGGCCCTTCGATAACTTCCCCGCCGCGCTGCAGGGCTTCGCGCGGTGGGACTTCACCGCCGAGCGAATCATCGAGATGGCTACCGTTGAGACTGCCGATGCACTCGGGCTCGCGAACACCACCGGGCAGCTCGCGCCCGGCCTCGCCGCCGACCTGCTCGTCCTGGCCGGCAACCCACTTCAGGACATCGCGGCCTTGGGCCAGCTGGAGCTGGTAGTCGCGGCCGGACGGCTGCATCGCCCCGCCCCAGTGCTGCCGATCGACCGAAACTGAGGACGGGGGTCCAGATGCTGATCAACCTGTACTCCGACACCCAGACCCGGCCGGTCGAAGCGATGCGCGCGGCGATGGCCGCCGCCGAGGTGGGTGACGAGCAGCGCGGTGAGGACCCCACCGTCACCGCCCTGTGCGAGCGGGTCGCCGAGTTGCTCGGCAAAGCCGCCGCGGTGTTCCTGCCGTCGGGCACGATGTGCAACGCGATCGGTTTCCGGCTGCACGTGCGGCCCGGCGGTGACGCGGTGCACCTGCACCCGACCTCGCATCCGATCGTCGCCGAGGCAGGCGGTCCGTCGGCGCTGTCCGGGGCGGTGCTCGCCCCGGTGTCAGGCGCAGCCGGCATGTTCACCGCCGACGCGCTGGCGGCGGCGCTGTTTCCGCCCGGGAACCGATATCAGCCGCGCTCCCGGCTGGTGTCGGTGGAGCAGACCACCAACCTGGCCGGCGGGCGGGTGTGGCCGCTTCAGCAGGTGCGCGCGGTGCTGGAGGTCGCCGCGGGGCACCGGCTGCGCACCCACCTGGACGGGGCACGGCTGCTCAACGCCGTGGTCGCCTCAGGGGTGCCGGCCACGGAGTGGGCACGCGGGTTCGACACCGCGTGGATCGACTTCACCAAAGGCCTGGGCGCGCCGGTGGGTGCCGTGCTGGCCGGCTCGGCCGAGCTGATCGAGCAGGCCTGGCGCTACAAGCAGATGACGGGCGGCGCGCTACGCCAGGCCGGCGTCGTCGCGGCCGGCTGCCTGTGGGCCCTGGACCACCACGTGGACCGGCTCGCCGAGGACCACGCCAACGCCCGGGTCCTCGCCGAGGGGCTCGCCGGGCTACCCGGCATCACGCTCGACCCGGACACCGTCGAGACCAACATCGTGGTATTCCGGTTGCCCGACGCGCCCGGATTCTGCACACGGCTGGAGGCCGAGCACGGGGTCCGGATGGGCGCGCTGGGACCCGATCTGGTCCGCGCAGTAACCCACCACGACGTGACCACCACCGACGTGCACCGCGCGCTGTCCGCAGTCACCGGAACACGGTGATCGGCCGCCATTCGGAGCCGAATTGCGCTCCTGGGCACCTCGCAGTGCGCCATTCGGAGCCGAATTGCGGTCATCGTCACTGCGACGCGATCAGGCTGGCCGGGACGATGAGGTCGGCGTGAGATCGGGTCGAGTTGATGAGGACGGCGTTGCGCTCATCGGTGCCGGTGGCCCAGGCGGCCGCCGCGGCGGGCTCCTTTCCGAACCGGACGTGGCGGGCGATGAGCCGGCGCAGCCGCTCGGCTGCCTCGAGGTCGACGTACCAGACTTCATCGAGCTGGGGCCGGACACGATGCCAGCCGTGGTCGTCGAAGAGCAGGTAGTTGCCTTCGGTGATGATCAGACGAGCGCACGGAGGTACCGGGATCGCGCCCGCGATGGGCTGTTCGAGGCAGCGTTGGAAGCGGGGGGCGTAAACGATGTCGTCGCTGTCTTCGTGCAGGCGCCGCAGCAGGGCTGCGTAGCCGGCCGGATCGAAGGTGTCGGGAGCGCCTTTGCGGTCGTGGCGGTGCAGCCGGGCGAGTTCATCGTCGGCGAGGTGGAAGCCGTCCATTGGGACGTGCGCGATCCACTGATCAGCGATGAGCGTCGGCGGAGGCGCCGGTGCCAGCGTCTGGATGAGCTGTTCGGCGAGGGTGGTCTTACCCGCTCCCGGAGGTCCGGTGATGCCAAGGAGGGCCCGTTTGCCGTCGGCGACGAGCAACCGGGCGCGGTCCGCTAGCTGGTCGAAGGTGATCACTGACTCACGACCGCCCGAAGCGCAGCGTGAAGTCGCGCAGTGAGGTCGAGAAAGCCGGGCGGGCGCCGGCCAGCCACCCGAGCGGGCCACCGGGCGCGAACTCCCAGCTGATCCGGATCAGCCGCACCCTGGAAGTGCAGCGGACCGGGCTGAGCACGAGCTCGCCGGCGCGCTGCTGCCCCACCGTGTATCTGATACGACAGCGCCCCGGTAGCGCACCGATCGGGCCGACGGTGGCGCTGGCAATCAGCTCGCCGTCGACGTCCACCGCTGCACAGGTGGCGCCGTCGACGTGGAAGGACGCCCACTGCTTGGGGATACCCCACAGCTCGCGCCCGCCGTGCAGCGAGGGCGCGCTGTCCACCCAGATGTCCGTGATCGTCACCAGCGGCCGCCCGCCTCGGTATGCGAGGACGGCCACGAGCAGCTCACGGTAGGACAGCACCCCGCCCGGCTCGTAGATCACCCACGCGGTGCCGACCAGCGCAGTGCCGCCGGCTCGCACCGGTTCCAGTCCCGCGCTGAGCCGGGGCAGGTGCGCCGCCGGCACGCGCCACACCGTGAGGTGCAGCTGACCCCGCAGCTCCCAGGGCTCCGGTGGGTACCCGGTCACCAGCTGGACGCTACAGCGTGACGACATCCAGCCCGGGCACCTCGCAGCTCGCCGACGGTGACGACCGAGACGTGGTAGCGCGGTGGCGGTGCTGCGCGCAGCGCCCGACCTTGCTCGATGGAGATGAACAGCGACGTGTCGGCCAGCGGGACCGTCACCGTGGCCGCCGTGTGAGTTCCCCCCACCTGAGGTAACGCTTGCGCCGGGGAAGAGGAATGAGCTGCGCCACCGGTCGGCCGCTGACGGTCACCGTGAACCGCTCACCGTCCTCAACACGGCATAGCACGCCGCTTGTGTCGTTACGGAGGTCGCACAGGGGATCTCGGTCATCCCAAACCTTGTAGCTCTTCTGCTACAGCTGTGGAAACGCAGTACGAGGAGTCGGTGTGCCGGCCCATCCGGGCTTAACTGCGCCGACGCCGGATTACCACCACTAGCGGGTCGACCAGCAGGCCAACCGAACCCGGCGAGGCAGCCAGGGCGGACGGCCCCCGCTCCATGATTCACGGGACACAGGCGATCATGCCGGCTTCGCTGGCCCAAGCAAGCCGGCCCAAGCAAGCTAGCAACAGGGGTCGTGACCGACAGCGAACCATGGAAAGTGAGCCCCTACCGGCGCCGCAGGTTGAGGTTCGGTGCGCGCTACCTGTCGTGGTCCACCTCCCTCTCCCCGGTGAGCACCGCGACCACCAGGAGCGGGCGCCGGGGGACTGCTGGCGCCGTGTGCCGGCGCTTGCCGCCCGTGGGCTGCCGGGGGAAGGGCTGCTCGGGGTCCCCACAACACGGCCGCCCGTTGCCCGTCGCCTGCTGGCTGACCCGCCGGGTATGTCCCCACGGGATAGTGCTGGTTCACCTCGAGGTCAGCCCCGGGACCTGGTGGTCCGAACACCCCCGCCGCACTCGGCCCATCGGCGCGCAGGCGGTGTCTCCCGGGATGATCGACCCGTTGCGGGTCGTCCCCGGTGGCCGGGACATCAGCGTTGATTCGCTCGCCACGAATCTGGTCATAAATCGGCGTCTGGCCCACGGGGCGACACCGTAGGGGCAGGTCTGCGGGCGCGGCATCAACATGGTGTGTACACGCTGTGGACGGGCGCGAAATGGTGTGTACACGCTGTGGAAGGGTGGTGGACGGATGGTGGACGGGCGCGAGCGATGAGGAATCCGACGGGCCCGCCCCGACCACAGTCAGTAGTAGTGCCCCACCAGGGGGGACCCAACACTCAGTTCCGTATCTCCTGGTAGCTCAACAGGACCGGTGGGCTCACTCGTCCGGCGTAACATCTTCACGGACAGGCTATTCGGCCGCTCTCACCGACAACGGAGCCCAATTTTACCGGGGCAGCCCGCGTGAGCAGGTCCCGCTGCTCGAGCTGGTTCTCGTCGTCGAGCCTTTGGCTTCCGGCCCGGGAGTGAAAGGGACTACGACATGCTGCGGGTGGAGTGAGATGATGAGTCTGATCCTCGGGTCGACACCGGGCAGCGGGGCGACTGTGGGTGGCAACGTCGCGGCGACCCGGATCGGAGCCGGTGAATGAGCCGCGCCGACGGCTTCGACGCGGTCGTCGTCGGCTCCGGCCCGAACGGCCTGGTCGCCGCGGTGACGATGGCTGCGGCGGGGCGGCGGACGCTGCTGGTCGAGGCGGCCGACACGATCGGCGGTGGACTACGCACCGAGGAGCTGACCCTGCCCGGATTCCGTCACGACGTCTGCGCGACGGTGCTTCCGCTGGCGCTCGCCTCGCCGGCGTTTCGCGCACTGCGACTCGAAGACCACGGGGGGCTAGCGGACGAAGGGGTGCGCTGGGCGCATCCACCAGTGGCCACCGCCCACCCGCTCGACGACCGCGACGCCGTCCTGGTGCACCGCGACCTCGACGCCACCGTGGCCGGGCTGGGCAGCGACGGCTGGCGCTGGCGTGCCACGGTCGGCGCGACCGCCGGGGCCGGCGACCCGCTGGTCGACTCGTTGCTCGCACCGCTGGACCTGCCGCCGCGTGCCCCGCTGGCGCTCGCCCGCTACGGCGCGCTGGGCGCCTGGCCGGCGACCTGGGTGGCTCGGGCGGCCTTCTGCGGCGCACGGGCCCGGGCGGCCTTCGCCGGCATGTCGGCGCACTCCATCCTCGACCTGGACGCACCCATCACGGCCGGCTACGGGTTGCTGCTCGCCGCGCTGGCGCATCACGTCGGCTGGCCGGTCGTCGCCGGCGGATCGCAGTCCCTGGCCGACGCGCTGGTCGCCCGGTTACGCCGGCACGGCGGTGAGGTCGCGACCGGCACCGTGGTGCGGGATCTCGCCGAGCTGCCGCCCGCCGGGTCGATCCTGCTCAACCTCACCCCACGCCAGGTGCTCGACATCGCCGGGGACCGGCTGCCTCATCGTTACCGGCGCCGCCTGGAGCGGTTCCGGTACGGGCCGGGCGTGTTCAAGCTCGACTGGGCGCTGGACGGGCCGGTGCCATGGCGCGATCCGTCGGTGGCCGGCGCCGCGACGGTGCACCTCGGCGGCACCCTCGAGGAGATCGCGACCAGCGAGCACGACGTGGCGCGCGGCCGGCATCCGGACCGCCCCTTCGTGCTGCTCGTGCAGGCCTGCGTCGCCGACCCGACCAGGGCGCCGGCCGGCGCGCACACCCTCTGGGCGTACTGCCATGTGCCGAACGGCTCGGATGTCGACATGACTGCGGCGATCGAAGCCCAGATCGAGCGGTTCGCGCCGGGTTTCCGGGACCGGGTGCTGGCGCGGCACGTGATGGGGCCCGCGGCGCTCGAGGCGCACAACGCGAACGAGATCGGCGGCGACATCGGCGGTGGCGCGGCCGACCTGCGCCAGTTCATCGCCCGGCCGGTGCTCTCGCTGCGGCCGTGGCAGACCCCACTTCCCGGCGTGTACCTCTGCTCGGCCAGCACCCCGCCGGGCGCCGGCGTGCACGGCATGGGCGGCTGGCAAGCGGCCCGCCTCGCGCTGGCGCAACGAGACAGCCCGGTCCGGGCCGGTTAGCGCCATCAGCCCCTCAGCTCAGCCGCGACGCGCTGGATCAGGGCCATGGCATCCTGGCCGGTCAGTGAGGTGAACGGAGCAGCTCGAACGCTTTCGCGTACACGGCGATGTGGTCGGGTCCCGTGAGCTGCTGCTCCCCCGTGAGCGTCTCGATGTAAACGGTATCCTCGTCAAGCCAGAACCCGGACAGCGGCAGGACCGGAGACGCGCCGTCCAACGACGCCACCCACCCAGCAAGATCCACCACGCGGTGATCATCACCGCCGAACGAGGATCAGCCTCCCACGACACGCCGCAACTGCCGTTGCAGTACTAACTCAAGCGGCCGACGCGGTCCTGACGTGTGTCGGCTGGGGCTGTCGCCACATCTGGAAGGCCAGTGGCCATAGCGCGACGATGCCGGCCACGCCCTGTAGGTAGAACTGCACCGCCCCGAGCGGAACGAACCGTGCTGCGGCCCACACGATGAGCCCGGTGACGACGAGGCGGGTGAGCGGGCGGCTGAGGATCTGGCTGGCCGCGATGCCTCGCGCGAACCCGAGGATTCCGATCGCGAAGAGGAGCACGCTCGTGGCCAGGATCGACATGAACCAGGGCTGTAGCGTGGCCTGCGCGGCCGCGGCATCGCCTCCGGTGCGTGCGGCCGCCATCGGAGCGAATTCGAGACCCGGGAGTAGCCCGTACAAGGCGCTGCCGACGATCACGAACGGCAGGGCCCACGCGCTGAACCGATCCTCACCGGCGTCGCGCAGCCGTGCCCGGATCGCGAGGAACGCCAACGCGACCAGGCCGGATCCCACCGCGGTGAGCAGGTGCACGATCCCCCACCACGTCGTGTCGGCATGGACCGCGTGGGCGACGGCAGCCGCGTCCGGCAACCTCGCGATGAAGGGATGGGCGACGAACACGAAGAGCATCACCGACGGTGCGAGTGCCACGCCGACAGCTCCGTAGCGTGCCCTTGTTGTCGATGTCGATGTCATGACCGGGCCCTCCTCGTCGTGGCGTGGTTCATCACACGGTTCCGATTCCGACGTTGACCTCGGCACGCAGCACGGCCCCGGGGGCACCCGCGGATCGCTCCCGAAGCATCCCCTCGAGGACGTGTGTGACCTCGGCCCGCTGCTCGCCGCTCAGCCCGGCGACCATCTGGGCGCCGATGGGGTTGCTGGCGGTGAACACCTGCCAGAGATGCTGGACGGAATCGAACGCCATCTCCCACGTGATGGTGTCGATCCGGACCTCGCGCAGGCCTGCCGTGGTCATTCGCTCGCGCAGTACTTCGGGGTCCGCCGCCTGGAAGGGCAGCGGAGGCGGGTTGGTCGGTAGCGGCGTGACGTCGGGGATCGCGGCCTGCACTGCACTGGTGAAGAACACGATGAACTCGACCTTCTCGATCGGTCCGAGCGCGACGATCACCACCCGTCCGCCGGGCCTGGTCACCCGGGCGAGCTCGGCAAGGCCCCGCGCCATGTCGGGGAACAACGACACACCGTTCACCGAGACGGCGACGTCGAAGGCGTCGTCGTCCAGATCGAGGGCGTGCCCGTCCATGGTCCGGCCCAGCACGGTGGACAGTCCCTCCGCGCGCGCTCGCGCGTTGAGGCGTTCGATCATCGCCGGCGCGAGGTCGGTCGCGACGACGTCCGCGCCGATCCTGGCTGCCGGGATGCTCAGCGCACCGCTGCCAGCCGCCACGTCGAGCAGCCGTGTCCCTGGGCGCAGCCCGAGACGGCGTACCACCTCCTTCCCCAGCACCATGGTCTCCGGTGTGACGAACTGATCGAACCCGTCTGCGATGCCATTCCATGCGCCACGGATCTGCTCGATGCTCGGCACCTGCTGGGTGGTCATGGCGAACTCCCTCGCTCGATGGGCAACAGGTGGCCTGGCTCTACACGTCCGAGACAAGGGTCGAACCAACCGGAGCGGCACCGCTTCGGGCGAACTGCCCATACCCGTCACGCCGCCGCCGTGGGTAATTCTGCGTAGTCGCCCGTCGACCCCGATGCGGTGGCCCGAGGTGTCCGTTACACCAGCTCGTGCCGGAAGGCGTAGGCGGTGGCAGCGGCCCGCGAGGCGACCCCGAGCTTGGTGAAGATGTTGCTGAGGTGGCGGGCCACCGTCTTCTCGCTGATGATCAACCTGTCGGCGACCTCGCGGTTGGTCGCCCCGGTTGCGACGAGGCGGAGCACGTCGACCTCGCGGGGGGTCAGCCCGCCCGGCGCGTTCCGTTTCGGCCTTCCGGACAGCTCGGCGACCCGGGCCAGCGCCGGCGCGGCTCCCAGCTGCTCGAACACGCGACGCGCCGCGTCCAGCTCCATGCTCGCCGTGTCGTGGTCGGCCAGCTCCCCGCAGGCCTGGCCCATCAGCAGCCGCACCCGTGCGGCCTCGTACGGTGCGTCGAGTTCCTGCCAGGTCGTCCACGCACGCCGCAACATCAGGCACGCGGCCTGGGCATCATCCTCGGCGAGCATGACCGCGCCGCGTGCGGACTCGGCGACCGCCCGCAGATAGGGAGCGTCCAGCTCGCCGCCGAGCTCGTCCAGCTCGTCGATTGCCGGCCTGGCCGCGGCGACATCGCCGGCAGCCAGCACGATCTCCACGAACGCGGCCAGCACACGCGAACGTTTCACGCGGTCGCCCTCGGTCTCCCTCACGACCCGGCGGATCGCCGCCTCCGCGTCCTGGATTCGGCCTTGGGCCAGGCGCAGCAAGGCCAGGCCTGGTTGTACGGGGTGGCCGGACTCGCCCGCCTTGCGGTAGGCCTGCTCGGCCCGCGAGAACTCGCCCCGCAGCCGCAGCAGCTCGCCCCGCTGGTAGTGCGCCATCCCGAGCACCGGGTCTCCCGGCGGCTCGGCGAGATGTCCACAGGCCTGCTGCACCTCCGCCATGGCGTCCGACCACTCGCCGCGCAGTTGCATGATCTCCGAGCGGTGGATCAGGCACTGGCCCCGGTAAGGCTTGAGGTCCTGCTGGTCGGCACACCAGCGACTCAGCGCCACCGTCCATTCCTGGGCCCGTCCCCAATCGAAGATGTCGCGGCAGGCGATGACCAGCGCGCAGTAGATGAGTCCGGCGGCGACGGGCGAGACGTCACCGGTAGTCACCGCGACCATTGCCTCGTCGAGCATCGCCACGCCGCGCCGCACCTCGCCCATCGCGACCAGCGCCTGGCCGCGACCCAGCCGGCTCAGCGCGACCAGGTCCGGGTCACCGAACCGATCAGCGATACCCGCGGCCTCGCCGAACACCTCGTGTGCCCTACCCGGGTCACCAGAGCCCAGGGCCTGCAACGCCGCGGGGATCAGCAGATAGCCACGTTCCACGCTGTCCAACGCCTGCTCCATCAGCAGGCGGTCGGCCCGGCCCAACCAGCCGCCGCCCTCGGCGTGCCTACCGCGCAGAACCAGGAACATGCCGACCCAGAACGCGCACCGCACCGCGCGGCCAACCTCACCCTGATCGAGAAACGTGCGGTGAGCGCGCTCAAGACCCTTGACCGCAGCCTCGTCCCGACCGATCAGGTAGGCGGCCATCGCGAGCCGGTCGAGGTCGGGCGCCTCAAGCGATGCGTGCTCGTCGGCCGCCGACAGAGCCTCGTAGGCGTCGCGCCAGGCACGCCGCTCGTACGACTCACGGCCGCGCGCAACTACGTCAGTAGCGTTCATCCGGGTCTCCCGCACGGGATCATAGTTGCAATGCCAGATCTCGTCCCGGCGCTCATGGACCGTCACGTGGCGACCCCGACCTGAGACCCGCCGATCGGGAGATACTCCGGTGATCCGCCAAGAGCAGCACGAGGAACGTTACCGCCGGACACAAGACCTACCACGCAGGTCGTGCAGCCGGACCGGGCGCAGGCCCGCGGCGACCACCGGCTCCCGGAACCGCTCGGTCACATGATCGAGTGGCAGCGGGTTGCCTTCCTCTCGGGCGAGAAACGAGATCGTGGTCGACGTCGGACCAGCGCAGGCCGCATGCCTCACCACGCCGCAGTCCGCTCCCGGCGATCAGCTCGAACAGTGTCGCGAGCCGTCACCGCCGAGGGAGTCGAGGAACCTGCCGAGCTCGGACATGCTCGCGCCGTCGCCAAGACGATCCCCCAGCCTCGCAGCGAGTCAGGTGGTTGACCGGGCGGTACTCCCATCCGTGCCGAGTCCGGTGTCACATGGCGAACCTCGCCGGGCGACGTGCCGCCTGCCTGCGGCTGCACAGCCCTCCATCCTGGCGGCGATCAGGCAGCCGGCGCGACCGACACCTCCAGATCGATGGCCTGCGCCTCGTCGTCGTAGTCGGCCGGGTCGCCCTCCAGGACGAAGGCGATGGCGTCCAGGCACTGACGCTCCGCGTCCCCGCGCGTCGCCGTGCCACCCCCGAGGATGTGCAGGGCCGGAACCCGGAAGTGCCAGTTGCCCGCCTCGTCGTCGAAGGAGAACTCGGCCCGGAGCGTGGTGCCCATCTGCTCACCGTCCTACAGTCTGCGCAGCTCATCAACCGTGTAGCCGAAGGACTTGGCGACCCGCGCCAGCGCCGGACCGCCCCGGTCGACCCCGTCATGGTAGGCCCAGACACGCTGCAGGTCGCCCTTCACCAGCACCCGGTGCGAGCCGCGACGGCGGGCCTCGACCCAGCCATCGCGCTTCAGCGCGTCCAGCACCCGCGATGCCTTCGCCATCGCGCTTCAGCGCGGCCAGCACCCGCGATGCCTTCGCCATCTCGCGCGCAGGGCAGCGGAGACGATCACCTGCCGCGCACCAGATACCGCCCGCCTCGGGGGTGTGATCGATCTGCCGCCGAGCGCGACGCTCACGCCCGAACGCGAGAGGTGCGCGGACCCTCCCGTCCCACGCCCATGGAACGCGACGCGGCACCGAACCTGGAACCCAGCACCGAACTCGTGTGGTCAGGCACCATTCGCGCGGGCGACGTCATGCACATCACGCGCGGCTGGTGGACTACCTCACCACCCGCGAGCGCGAGCGCGCCGATGCCAGGCAGGTGGCGACCTTTGGCGTCTTCGGCCCTCCAGACGCCGTGGCCTGCGTGACCGACTTCCCACCACAGCTGGAAACCCGCGGCGGGAAAGCCATCATCCTGGCTGCGGGCAAGAAGATCACCGTCCCGGCCGACGCCCTGCCCGACGCGCTAATCGGGGAGGGAATCTGCGCTGAGGTCACCCCAGACTTCGCCGAAGGCTACGCCGACATGCTCACCCCCAAAACCAGAGTGAGCATCGCAGGTTCGGGATAGTCGTCAGTTCATCCCTGAAAGAGCAGGACCGGTCTGTTGCACGACCACCCGCTCCGGGGCGCCCTCGGAGGTACGGTGAGCGGCGTGCTGCCCTGGTCCGCCGCGCTTGCCGGCCGGCTCGACGAACACGTGATCGACAGTGTGCTGCTGCGCGATAACCCGATGGGTGATCCCGCGTGTCGCCCGCTGTGGGTGTACGTCCCGCCCGGCTACGACGGCACGCAGCAGCGCTACCCGAGCGTCTATGTGATCCAGGGCTACACCGGGCACCTGGGCATGTGGCGCAACCGCAGCGCGTACCGCCAGCCGTTCCCGGAAACCGCCGACGCCGTCTTCGCCACCGGCGACGTCCCGCCTGCGGTGGTGGTCTTCGTCGACGCCTGGACGACCTACGGCGGCAGCCAGTTCGTCGACTCCCCGGGCACCGGGCGCTACCACAGCTACCTGTGCGAGGAGGTCGTGCCGTTTGTCGACGCCCGCTACCGGACGCTGCCCAACCGGGCGCACCGGGCGATCAGCGGCAAGTCCTCCGGCGGGTTCGGCGCCATGATCACGCCGATGCTGCGGCCGGACCTGTTCGGCGCGCTGGCCAGCCACGCCGGGGACTCCTTGTACGAGCTGTGCTACCTCCCGGAGTTCGGCAAGGCGGTGCGCCACCTACGCGACCACGACGGCGACATCGGCCGCTGGTGGTCCGAGTTCCAATCCCGGCCCGCGTTCACCAAACCCGCCGACGAGGACCTGCTGATGATGCTCGGCATCTCCGCCTGCTTCTCCGCCGACGAGGACGGCACCCCGCAGCTGCCCTTCGACCCGCGCACGGGGGTGCTGTGTCCGGAGGTCTGGCAGCGCTGGCTGGACTGGGACCCGGTGCGGATGGCACCGCGATACGCCGACGCGCTGCGCTCGCTGCGCGCGGTGTGGCTGGACGCCGGCACCCGCGACGAGTGGTACCTCGATCTGGGCGCGCAGGCGTTCCGCGATCAGCTGCGTGCCGCCGGCCTACCCGACGAGCGGGTGCATTTCGAGCTGTTCGACGCCGGGCACCGCGCGATCGACTACCGCTACCCGCTCGCGCTGGCGTGGCTGTGCCGCCGGATCGCCGACGGGACCCCGTAGCCGGCAGTGGCGGCTTGATCAGCTGTCCCTCGATGCCACCGAACGTCGAGTGTCCAGTACCGCGAGGTCGGCGGCCGCGCGGCCGGCGTGCCACCCGGCGGCGTTGCCGACGCTGAACGAGCGGGACACCGATTCCGGGAACATCGACTCGAACAGTTCGTCCACCACCCGTTCGCGCGCGGCCAGCACCGGCAGCAGCCGCGCCGGATCGGGCACCGTAGCGGCGCCCACGTCCCGGGCGGTGATCAGCCGTTCACCGATCCTGGTCGCGTAGGCGATCAGGAACGACTGGCGGTACGACCGGGTCCGGGACCGGCCGGTGCGGGTGGTCTGGCTGCCCGCGGACACCATCGCCCTGGTTGCCTGGACCAGCAGCGATGTGGCGAGCAGCTCGACGACCTCCAGGTCGACCTCGTCGCCGAGCACGGTGGTGAACCCGAGCTTCTCCGAGAGCACGGTCCGGCATCGGTTCGCCTCGGCCACCGCGCCCACCAGCAGTGCTTTGGCGGCCACGTAGGGGTTGTCCAGCCACAGCCTGCGGGCGGCGGCCGGATGCGACCCCGGAGCGTCGTCAGCGCTTTCTATGACAATCCGTTCCAGACAGTGCCGGCTCATCAGTTCCTGCGCCTTGGCCGACAGCGCCTCGGCCTCTTCGGGGAATGTGGTCGACTCCGCCTTGGCCAGCAGACCCCGTACCCGGGCCAGCACCTTCTGGTCGACGCCGCGGCGCGGCGCCGCCGCGGTGACCGACCCCGGCGGCGGCACGATGCCCGGCAGCACCGGCAACGACAGCAGCAGCGCCAGGATCTCGATCACTCTCGCAAGGGCGTCCGCCGCGCTGCGGCCGTGCCGCCGGGTCCACTGCCGCAGATGACCCTGGGCCGGATCACCCGGGCCGGGTTCCCACCACACCACCGCGCCGATCTGTAGCAGCTCGTCGCGCCACCGCTGCGGCACTGCGGCCTTGGCGTACTGCTGGGACTCGTCGGCGATCGCGTCGACGAGGTAGCCGACTGCAACGGTGTCCAGCTGCCGCCGGGCCAGCTGGTGGAGGTCCTCGGGTGACCAGCCGCGGGCCCACGCCGCCGCGACCGATGGCACGACGGCCTGCCGGACCGCCGCCTCGACCATGCCGGGCTGGTCGGCACACCGATCGGCAAGCCCGCTGCCGACGCGTGCTCCGACGTCCGGATCACCTGCCCAGCGCTCGTGCGCAGCGCTGAGCAGCACCGTCGAGATCGTCTCGGCAGTGAGGTGCGGTGCGCCGGACCGCTGCGCCGATGGTCCCGGCCAAGCGGTCCCACCGCTTCGGGTCCCCGATCCGGTGAAGGCCCGGTGCCGCGCCCGCCGGCGCGCCGCCGCAGCAGCCCGTCGCTCCCGTCCCCGATTCGGCTGGGCCACCGCGCTCTCCCGTCACTGAGTCGATTCCTTACTGGGTCAACCTCGACCGGTCCGCAGTATGGTCCAGCACCCCGACAATTCCGCCCAGGCTTGCCGTACGCCCCCGGGTGCCCGCGTGTCCGGCTCCCCTGCCCGGTGTGTCGTGCGCTCGTGTCCGGTGTGTCGTGCGCTCATGCACGGCGTGGCGCCGTTCAGGCCGTCAGGTGGCGATCGATCGACTGGCGGGCGACGTCAAGGACACGGCTTCGGGCGCAGCCCGAGGCGTCCGAGCGGATGCGCGACGCCGTCTCGTCGTCGAGGTCGGGCATCATCGTGGGGGCCGCCTGGTTCCACACCACGTCGCTGACCGCGGACGCCTCGGGCGCGTGGTCGGCAGCCACCTCGAGGAACAGCGCCGGCTCGTGGTCACCCAGGGTATGCAGCAGGCGGGCGAGGTTGCGCAGGGTGGTCCACTGCGGGATCCAGCTGCCGGTGCGCTCCCAGTAGTCGATGACGTCGCGATAGCCGCGCAGCTCGTCATCGATGCGGCCCGCGTCTGCTCGGACGGTCAGCAGACCCACCGATGCGATGCCGATCGTGAACGTCGAGCCGGCTGCGCGGGCCAGTTCGATGGCGCTGGGGTAATGCTCCTCGGCTTGGTCCCGGCGACCTGCGGCGCTCGTACGGTGAACAGAAACCGGGCCCAATCCGGCGAGGCTTAGCAGCGCAGCAAGACCTCGACCGAGGACATCGCCCCGCAGGACCCGCGTCCCTGGTCTGTCTGCGGGAGACACCGCCAGGCCCCAGGGTCAGCCCACCGTGCCGTAGTCGGACGGCGCCCGGTGGCCGGGTCTGATACGCCACCGGTTACCCGTACGGCCAGCTCGAGGGACTGCTCGGCGCTGATCGACCCGTACCCGGCCAGCTCACCGGGCTCTGGGACGTGCAGCTCATGATCGCTATCTCGGAAGAACGAGCCGCGTTGCGCGCGGCTCGTTCTTCCAGAATGACGATCATGGACTGTCCAGTGCCCGCCGCGCTGAGCCCGGTACCCCTGCCGCAGCTGTGCCGGACCTCCTCACCACGTCCCGAATCGCCACAACCGAGCTACCCGGAGCACAACCGCACCAAATGGCCGATTCACCAACCGCCACGGCGGCCCTAACCTGCTGGCCGGATGGATGGCCGCATCTCGGGGACGGTCGTCGACAGCGTGGCGTCGCATCGGGAAGGGGGGTGCGAGGAGATGAGCATTGTCGGATCGTCCCCGACGGCGGCGCCACCCTGCGCGCGTTGCCACCGCAGTCATTACCCTGCCAGTACTTTTCGGTCTGCTGACCGGCGCTCGGACCGTCCCGGCCACTCTGACCTGGCAGCACCTCGACCCGGTCGAGCTGATCGCCGCCGTCGGCGTGCAGGCCGTGCAGGCGTCGAACCAGTCGAACCAGTCGAACGGTGTCGGCACCACCGTGCTGCGCTCGGCGGCGGGGAAGGTGCAGTTTCGTCTCAACGTGGCCCCAGGCGAGCGGTTCTTCGGCTTGGGCGAGCGGATGGGGCCGCTGGCCCTGAACGGGCAGTTGCTGCAGAACTGGAGCGAGGACCGGGCCGGTCGCGCGGACGCGGCGACGAGCTATTCACCGACACCGTTCCTCCTGTCCAGCCGCGGCTACGGGCTGCTGCTGGACACGACCGCGATGGTCCGGTACGACCTGCGAAGATCAGACCGCCTGGAGATCACCGCCAGCACTGCCGAGCTGCCCGTCCACGTCATCACCGGACCCGACCCCGCCGCGGTGTTGCAGTCGCACGCGAAGCTGGTGGGGTTGCCCCCGCTGCCTCCGCGATGGGGGCTGGGCGTGTGGAAATGCCTGATCGGGGGTCGCGACCGGGTGCTGGCCGATGTGCGCCGGCTGACCCAAGCGAACGTACCGCTGGACGCGGTGTGGATTTACGACGCGATGGACGACGGATCGGGGTGGGGCTGGCCCTGGCAGATCCACGGCACGGTGCCCACCGGCAGCTACCCCGACCTGCCGGGGCTGATCGAGGAGCTGCACGGCGAGGGTCTGGCGGTGCTCGGCTACCTCAACCCGTTCCTGGTTCCCGGCCGGCCAGGGTTCGCCGAGGCACAGGAGCGGGGCTATCTGGTACGCACCCCGGCCGCACCGGTGTTCACCGAACCGTGGGCAGCCGACGACCGCCGGGCCTACCTCGATTTCACCCACCCCGGCGCCGTCGCGTGGTGGCAGGACCGGGTGCGGCACGCCCTGGGCACGGTGGGTTTCGACGGGGCGATGCAGGACTACGGGGAGGGCGCTCCGATCGACGGGATCTACGCCAGCGGGGAACCGGGGATGATGGTGCACAACGCCTACCCGGTGCGCTACGCCCGGGCGGCCAGGGAGGCGGCGCAGGTAGTCAAGCCGGGGGAGACGGTGTTGTTCGCCCGCGCCGGCTACAGCGGCTCCCAGGCCAGCGTCACCGGCCGGTTCACCGGTGACCAGCACCGCTCCTGGGACCGGCACACCGGTATCGGCAGCGTGCTCCCGGCGATGCTGTCCGGGTCGATCTCCGGCTGGCCGTACTGGGGGCCCGACATCGCCGGGTTCTTCGACGGCGACGGCTCGCGCGACGTGGAGCTGTGGACCCGCTGGACGCAGCTCGGTGCGCTGTCCCCGGTGATGCGCGACATGCTCGGCGATCAGGCCGACCCGGTCGGAGTGTTCAGCAGCGAGGACACCCTCGCGACGTTCGCGGGGTACGCGCGGCTGCACCAGGCGCTGGTGCCCTACCTGCATGAGCTTGCCGAGCTTGCCAGCCGGACCGGTCTGCCGCTGATCCGGCCGCTATGGCTGGCCGAGCCAGCCGACCCGGTGGCCTGGACGGTGGAGGACGCCTACCTGCTCGGCGAGGACCTCCTGGTCGCGCCGGTGGTCACTGCCGGGGCCCGGAGCCGTCCGGTGTACCTGCCGGCGGGCCAGTGGCGCGACTACTGGACCGGCGACGTGACCACCGGTGCCCGCTGGATCATCGCCGACGCGCCGGTGCAGCAGATCCCGCTGTTCGTCCGCGCTGGCACGGATCTCCAGCTGCCGCCGCCGGTGGCGTTGGGTCTGCCGGCCCGGTGAGACGAGCCGCTCATCCGCGCATCACGGCCGTCATGTCCCGGGCGGCCCGCAGGGTCCCGCGCAGCGAGCCGGACACCTTGGAGCGGCCGCCACCGCGGGGACGGTACGCGACATCGATCTCGTGCACCCGCCAGCCCGCGTCAGCGGCCCGCAGCAGCAGCTCCAGCGGGTAGCCGAAGCCGCGGTCGGTGACCCCGAGGCCGAGCAGCGCCGCGCGGCGACCCACCCGGATCGGAGCGATGTCGTGCACCGGCAGGCCGCGGCGGCGCAGCAACGCGGCGAGCAGCGCATTGGCGGCGCTGGCGTGCCAGGGTTGCACCCGGCCGACCGGGACACGCCTACCCACCGCGAGGTCGGCCCGGTCCTCCGCGACGGCCCGGACCAGCTCGGGCAGGGCATGGGGATCCAGCGAACCGTCCGCGTCGAGCACCGCGACTATCTCGGTGCGCGCCTGCTCCAGCCCGGTGTGCACGGCCGCGCCATAACCGCGGCGCGGTTCGAACACCACCCGGGCGCCCAATCCGCGGGCGACCGATGAAGTGTCGTCGGTCGAGCCGTTATCGACGACCAGGGCGGTGTAACCCGGGGGCAGCGCGCGAAGAACGGCTGGCAACGCCTCGGCCTCGTTCAGGCACGGCAGCACGACGTCGATAGCGGTGAGCACGGGGTATTAATACCCGAGAACTCGGTCGCGGAACCGCCACGGAAGGTTACGACATTCTCACGGTCCCGATCGCAGCCAGCGCCCCACCCTCGACCTTGCCGGTACGTGGGCTGAGGCCGACGATGGACGTCGATTCGAAAGGATTCGAAAGGAAGCGCCGTGTCACAACAGGACAAGCCACGTCCCCGGCGTACCAGAGAGGACTACGAGCGAGGCCTTCCCGGATACCACGACCCGACCGCTGGGTACGGCGGGTCGACGCCAGCGCGCAGCGCGCTGACCCTGCGCGCAGTGCTGGCCGGTTTCGGGCTGTTGTTCTGCACCGTCGCCGCGGTGTTGATGATCAGGGCAGGCCTGACGGCACTCGGGGTGGTGTTGGCGGTGCTCGCGGCGGTAGCGCTGGTGGACCTGGGATGGGTGATCCACCGCAAGCGCCGCGGCGAGCCGGGCTGAACTGCGGTGCGTTGGTCAACCCTGGGCCATGTCGTTGAAGCGGCTGTAGTGCAGTTGGTGGGCAACGGTCACGGTCGTGGTCGGTCCGTTACGGTGCTTGGCGAGGATCAGGTCCGCCTCACCGGCGCGGGGATCATCCCGCTCCCACGCATCCGGCCGGTGGATCAGCATCACCATATCCGCGTCCTGTTCTAAAGATCCACTTTCGCGAAGGTCGGCCAGCATGGGCTTCTTGTCGGTGCGCTGCTCGGGACCACGGTTGAGCTGGGAGATCGTGACCACCGGGACTTCCAGCTCCTTGGCCAGCAGCTTGAGGTGCCGGGAGAACTCGCTGACCTCCTGCTGGCGGGACTCGACCTTCTTGCCTGAGGTCATCAGCTGCATGTAGTCCACGACGATCAGGCGCAGGTCGTGGCGCTGCTTGAGCCGCCGGGCCTTGGCCCGGATCTCCATCATGGTCATGTTCGGCGAGTCGTCGATGAATAGCGGAGCTTCGCTGACCTCGCCCATCCGCCGGGCCAGCCGGGTCCAGTCATCGTCGCTCATTCGACCGGATCGCATGTCCGACAGCCGGATCCTGGCCTCTGCGGAGAGCAGCCGCATCACGATCTCGGTGCGGCTCATCTCCAGCGAGAAGATCACGCTGGTCATGCCGTGGGCGACCGAGCAGGAACGGGCGAAATCCAGACCTAGTGTCGAATTATGCGTGGGAATCATCGATTCCCCCGCCAGGTAGACGTGGTCACTGTTGTCGACCTGCACGCAGCGAACTGGAACCGACCGAACCGGCCGCACGTCAACAATGTAACGCGCACCTGATCTCACCCGCGAATACTGCCGACGTTGTTTGTGAACCAGCCGTTTGCGCTCCAGCTTGAACACGTCATCGTCGGTACTGAACGTGATCGTGTACGCCGTCGCAGACTCCTCAGAGCGGCCACGAACCTGCCTGGTCGAGATCCCACACCGATAGCCGAGGCTGACCACTAGCTCGCGAACATCGCGCGCGAGCCGGGCGCAGGTGACAGTGAACTGCACAGATCCCCCGGGCGCCACTGTGCCGTCGGTATCCAGTAAACCGGCGAGCAGAGCCCGCCGCTGTGTAAGCGAGGCACGCAGGTAGATCGACGGGATGTGCTTGTTCCCTAGCAGACCAAGCGTGCGCAGCCTCGCCTGGACGGTCCCGTGGCGGTCGCGACAAGACTGGCACTGCACGAGACCGCATGAAGGGCCGCCGCAGTCACTGCAGGTTGGGGCCGGCACCGGCTCAGACATGAACCGTGCCCGCCCACCGCAGGACCGTCCGCAGGTTCGAACCTCACTTGTCCGGGGGACAAACACTGTTCCGCATACCACACAGAAGCGCTCACTCGGCGCCTCAGGCTTGGGAAGCTGCAATGTGTAACGCATCCCGCCGCGCGGCTCGACCCGCAATCCCTCAACCTCGACGTGAACTGCGATCTCGGGATCGGCGCTGGTGACGTTCGCGGCGCGGCTGGAGCCATCACCAAGCCACACACCGAGCGAGTAGGGCGGAATGAGCAGGTCCTGGTCAGTGAGGTCGAGTGGCTTGCAGTTGACCACTGAGTGATTGAGTCGCTGGTCAGCGGTCCGGCACCGAAGCGTCGCCGCGATCTCCTCGGTGGTGTGCACCGTGGCGAACGTCCGCTGGTTACGGTGGCGGTTGTAACCAGTCGCAGCCTGTTGCGCCGAGTGGCGCGATGCGCGGGTCTCGGTAAGCCATTGGTGCTCACCATCGGCAACGACGATCGAGCCGTCGGAGAATTCGACCTCGTAGCAGGGTCTGCCGCGCATCACGTCGGTCGCGGCCACCACTGTGGTGGGGTGGCCGTCGGCACCCAGCAACCGGTCGCCGACAGCAACGTCGCCCATCGTCGTCCAGCCGGTCGGCGTAGGCAGGGGGGTGTCCAGCGCGAGCGCCTTGCCGATCCCAGGGCGCGCCGCGATGATCACCATCTGCCCGGGATGCAGGCCGTTGGTCACCGCGTCGAGGTCCATGAAGCCGGTGGGAACGCCGGCCGAAGCGCCGCCCCGGGAGGCGATCGCGTCAATCTCGTCCATCGTGGGCTGCAGCAGCTCTTCGAGCGCGATGTAGTCCTCGCTCATCCGCCGCTCGGTGACCTCGTAGATCGCGGACTGAGCGCGGTCCACCACCTCGTCCACGGGGGCGCCGTCGGACCCGTGGTAGCCCAGCTGCACGATCCGGGTACCGGCCTCCACCAGACGCCGCAACACTGCCTTAGCGGCGACGATCTCGGCGTAGTACCCCGCATTGGCCGCGGTAGGCACGATCGAGATCAGCGTGTGCAGGTACGGCGCCCCGCCTACCCGGAGCAACTCACCACGGCGTTCCAGCTCGGCAGAAACGGTGACCGGGTCGGCCGGCTCACCGCGCCCGTACAGATCGAGCACGCAGTTGAAGAGCACCTGGTGGGCGGGCCGGTAGAAGTCTCCGGGCCGCAACACCTCGACCACGTCGGCAATGGCGTCCTTGGACAACAGCATCCCGCCGAGCACCGATTGCTCGGCAGTGATGTCCTGCGGCGGCTGCCGGTCGAACGGCTGCCCGCTGTCCTCGAGCCGCACGCCGCGGTCGTCCACCAATGCCACCCCTGGGTACCTCCCGTTCCCCCGACTGCCCGACCTTGGTCGAACACATGTTCTACCCGATGGCACCGACAGTATCCATCCGGTGGGCTCGCAAACTCGTCCCACCAGCCGCGCCGGGCGAGGTTAGGGCGGCCTGACAGGTTGAGCAAGCGGCGCATGGGGACAGCCTGGGGAGCGCTGGAGGACGGAGCGCCCGGCACGACCTATTACGCGGGATGAGGCTGGGGGCAACCTGGGGAGAACTTGATAGATTTTCGATATCTTGGCTGTTCAGAGCCCTGTGCGCAACTGTGGGCAAAACTTTCCGACCACAACCCGGCGTGTCTGTCCAACGCCATGCCGCCCCGGCGTGTCGACCCCCTCGCGGTTCCCACCCGGGCACCCTGCTTTGTGCCCTCGTGAGGGTGGCCAGGCTCTAGCGCTCAGGTGGACGGGTTGCGTTGTGCGGTGCGCACCCGGTCCGCCCTCGGGTGTGTACACCCCAGGTCGGTCGCCATTCGGAGCCGAATAGCGGTTTCACGACCGCCGTCGGTCGCCATTCGGAGCCAACTCCGTAGGCGCTGCGCGCCGCCCTGAGGGGTGAAATGCGGGCTGCTGCCGCGCGTGACAGCCCTGCGTGCGCCGAGTTCGACACCAGGGCTGCCCGCGCCGC
>JBOHGH010000011.1:0-62217 GCA_050699975.1 Pseudonocardiaceae bacterium
GCCACTCACAGGGCAGCTCGCTGCCAAAACACGTCCCCGCCCCCGTGTGACAGGCCGGCCCGACCTGGTCGACGACGACCAGCACGGCGTCGCCGTCGCAGTCCAGCCGCACCTCGTGCACGTGCTGGACGTGCCCGGAGGTCTCGCCCTTGATCCAGTAGGCCTGCCTGCTGCGGGACCAGTAGGTGGCCCTGCCGGTGGTCAGCGTGCGGTGCAGAGCCTCGTCGTCCATCCAGGCCACCATCAGCACCTCGCCGGTGCCCCGCTGCTGCACCACGGCGCACACCAGCCCGTCAGCATTGCGGGTGAGTCTCTCGGCGATCGCCGGGTCCAGCCCGCTCACCGCACCGTCACCCCGGCCTTGCGCAGGCCGTCCTTGACATCGCCGATCCGCAACTGTCCGAAGTGGAAGACACTGGCCGCGAGTACCGCGTCGGCGCCGGCGGCCACCGCGGGCGGGAAATGCCCCACCTCACCCGCGCCGCCACTGGCGATCACCGGGACGGTGACGACGGCTCGCACCGCGGAGATCATCTCGATGTCGAAGCCCGCCTGGGTACCGTCGGCGTCTATCGAATTGAGCAGGATCTCCCCCACACCCAGCTCCTGGCCGCGAGCGGTCCAGCCCACCGCGTCGATCCCGGTGCCGCGCCGCCCGCCGTGGGTGGTCACCTCGAAACCGGATGGGGTTGGTGGCTCACCGGGTGGCACCCGCCGGGCATCCACCGACAGCACGATGCACTGCGCACCGAAGCGGTGGCTGGCCTCGCGCAGCAGCTCGGGGCGGGCCACCGCGGCGGTGTTGAGGCTCACCTTGTCCGCGCCCGCCCGCAACAGGCGATCCACATCGGACACCTCGCGGATCCCCCCACCGACCGTGAGCGGGATGAAGACGCATTCCGCGGTGCGGCGCACCACGTCGTAGGTCGTTTCCCGGTCCGCCGAGGACGCGGTGACGTCGAGGAAGGTCAGCTCATCGGCGCCCTGCGCGTCATAGGCGGTGGCCAGCTCGACCGGATCGCCCGCGTCCCGCAGCGCGGTGAAGTTCACCCCTTTGACCACCCGGCCGCCGTCGACGTCGAGGCAGGGGATCACGCGCACGGCAACAGCCATCCACCTAGCCTAAGCGGGCACGGGATGCGGACACACCGGGCAGGAGAGCCGGACACGCCGGCTAAAGAGCAGCGGCCAGCGCGTCGGGGAGGGTGAGCGCCCCGGTATAGAGCGCCTTGCCGATGATCGCGCCTTCCACGCCCTCCGGGGCCAGCGCGGCCAGGGCGGCCACATCACCGGCGCCGGAGACCCCACCGGAGGCGATGACCGGAGCTTTTGTGCGAGCGCAGACCGCGCGCAGCAGGTCCAGGTTCGGCCCGCGCAGGGTGCCGTCCTTGGTGACATCGGTGACCACGTAGCGCGGGCAGCCGTCTGCGTCCAGGCGCTCCAGTACCTCCCAGAGGTCCCCGCCATGTGCCGTCCAGCCCCGCGCGGCAAGGATGTGCTGCCCATCGATGATCCGCACGTCGAGCCCCACCGCGATCCGCTCGCCGTGCTCGGCGATCGCTGCCCGGCACCAGGCCGGTTCCTCCAGCGCGGCGGTGCCCAGGTTCACCCGGGCGCATCCGGTGGCCAGCGCCCGCTGCAGCGACGCGTCATCCCGGATCCCGCCGGAGAGCTCCACCGCGATGTCCAGCCGGCCAACGACCTCGACCAGCAGGTCGGCATTGGATCCCCGGCCGAACGCCGCGTCCAGGTCGACCAGGTGGATCCACTCGGCGCCGTCGGCCTGCCAGGCCAGCGCCGACTCAACCGGGTCGCCGTATTCGGTCTCTGTGCCGGCTTCGCCCTGCGTGAGGCGGACGGTCCGGCCACCGGCGACGTCCACCGCGGGCAGCAGCACGAAACTCACCGGCCCACCCTAGCTAGCCCGGTCGAGCACTACGCCGAACAGACCACCAGTGGGCGCTCACGACCGGTCCGCGTTACCGCCCAGCAGCCAGACCAGCAGGCCCACCAGCAGCGCCACGAGTACCAGCACCAGCCAGGTCGGTGCCTGCACAAAGACCAGCGCCGAGTACCCCAGCGAGGCCACCATCGCGACCACGGCGAGCAGGGCCACCGCCCGCACCCAGCCGGCGTTCCCAGACGGCATGCCGTATCTGCGCATTGGTTACAACGTCTCGATCCAGTTGCGCAGCAGGTGCGCACCGGCGTCGCCGGATTTCTCGGGATGGAACTGGGTCGCCCACAGCGGCCCGTTCTCCACCGCGGCGACGAACGGCTCGCCGTGCTCGGACCAGGTCACCAGCGGGGGCGCCAGCGGCTCGGAGCCCTCCATCTCCCAGCGGCGGGCGGCATAGGAGTGCACGAAGTAGAAGCGAGCGTCCGCATCGAGTCCGGCGAACAGCCTTGATCCTGCCGGTGGCGCCACGGTGTTCCACCCCATGTGCGGCAGCACGTCGGCCTTCAACCGCTCTATGGTCCCGGGCCACTCGTCGCAGCCTTCGGTCTGCACCCCGTGCTCGACGCCGCGGCTGAACAACACCTGCATCCCCACGCAGATCCCGAGTACCGGGCGACCGCCGGCCAGCCGGCGACCGATGATCCGGTCACCGCGCACCGAGCGCAGCCCGGCCATGCACGCGGCGAAGGCACCGACCCCGGGCACCACCAGCCCGTCCGCGACCAGCGCCGCGCCCACATCAGCGGTCACCCCCACCTCCGCACCAGCCCGTCGCAGCGCCCGCTCAGCAGATCGCAAATTACCCGACCCGTAATCCAACACGACAACAGACGTCACCCCACCAGCCTCCCAGACGTCGCGTTCTGGATGCAGACTGCTGTTATCGACCCCTGAACTACCACAGTCTGCATCCAGAACGCGGTTAGACCTGCCGGTAGGTAGCGTTGTAGTGGTCCTGGTCGGCGGCGCTGTGGGTTCGGTGAGCGCGGATCTTGCGGCCGGTGCCCACCGGGTAGCCGTGCTTGCTGAGCCGGTGCTCACCGGTCTCCTCGATGTAGGCCACCGAGTAGATCAGCGCAAGAATGGCGCCAGCGGCGACCGCGAGATAGGTGATCCACTGAGGACCCAGGATCACCAGCAGCAGGATCGCCACCGGAGTCACCTGTGCAAGGCTGCGGGCCACGTGCCGCAGCCCCCAGGTGCGGCACGTCACGTCATGTAGCACCCACTCCCGGTACCGGTCAGGGAGCTTGCCCCCGAATGCGTACCAGATCCACCGCAGCGGTCCGGGTCGTTGGGTGCGCACCCCGCCCAGAATAGGCGCGGGATTCAGCCAGAGCCGAGAGAATGTGACGATGCACAAAGGAGCAAGGTTGCGCGAGGAGGACCTGCTGCGGCACCTGGCGGATCTCGCCACCCGCAGCTACGAGGGCGCCAAGTCATGGCCGGACCGGCTGGCCGTGTTCCACCGGGCGGTCCAGTTGCTCGATCCGGTGGTCCGCGGCGTCTTCGCCGATGCCGACGCGACGTTCCTGGAGACCACTGGCGAGATCAGCTGCCGCAGTATCGAGCACGACGACGGGAGCGTGGGCGAGCACTGGGAACTGTCCTGGCCCCGGCAGCGGGAAGCGACCTCCCGGGACGGCGGGCCGGTCGCGCCGGTCCAGGTGATCGCCTGGTTCCGGCGCAGCTTCAACCACGCTCATCTGCGCGGCTCGACCGCCGGCGACTGGCCGCTGCAGGTGACCAGCACCGACGACGCCGCGCGCCAGGAGCCCATAGTGCGCGCCATTGTCGAAGCCGAGCTGCACCAGCGGATCTACGAAGGGCGGTACCCGGTGATGCCTGTGGCGGTGCGCAAGTACGGCCTTCCACCCCATGAGGACCCATGAGGAGTGCTCGATGACCAAACCGGCACTTGGCCCGCCGGTGCGAGGTCCGGATCGCCCATCTGGATAACGATCCGGACCCACCGGCACGCTCAGGACGAGGGGACCTTGTCCAGGAATCCGTACATATTCCGTAGCCGACCGTCTTCAGAACACACTGCCACGTCGAAGCCGACGACCACCGCCTCCGCACCGTCAACTCCCAGCTCCCAGGTGAAGCGCGCCAGGTTGTGATGAGCATCGACCGCCCCCGCCAGTCGGAAGGACAGGCTGGGGAACTGAGTCTGGACCGCGCCGATCGTGGCGTCGATCGCGTCCCGTCCTTCGGCGACCACCATCGGATCGACGTAGTTCGCGTTCTCGGCCCAGATGTCGTCGATCGCGGCACGGCGACGTCCGGGGTCCCTTTCGTTCCAGATCGCGATGTAACGGCCGATCAACTCGTCGAAATCGCTCATGAAAATCTCCCATTCTCCGGAAGTGGTTGAGCTGTGCGAGACGACGGTGTCAGCGCCAGCGGTCCGGCGTCGATTACCTGTGAGGTAATGGCGTCTGCGCGAGCACGTCGCCTAGCGTGGGAGCCGTGCCGAGAATGAACGCCGGGATCGGCGCGTGGGGAGATCAGCGGACCGTCGGCGTCCTGCTGCGCGAATGGCGTACGCGTAGACGGCTCAGCCAGCTCGATCTGGCGGTCCAGGCCGACATCTCCACCCGGCATCTCAGCTTCGTCGAGACGGGGCGGTCGCGACCGACCAGTGAGATGATCCTGCGGCTGGCCGGTGAGCTCGATGTGCCGCTGCGCGAACGCAACCGGTTGCTGCTGGCCGGCGGGTTTGCGCCGGTATATTCAGAGAACGAGCTGGATGCGCCGCAGATGCAGGCGGTACGCACGGCGCTGCGCCATCTTCTCGCCGCCCATCAGCCCTTTCCGGCTGTGGTGATAGATCGAGGCTGGAATATGGTTGACGCCAACGCCAGCGTCGCATTATTCACTCAGGGCGCCACCGACGAGCTACTCGCACCGCCATGCAACGTGCTGCGGCTGAGCCTGCACCCGGAGGGCATGGCACCGCGGATCACCAACCTCGGCGAATGGCGATCCCACCTGCTCAGCCGGTTGCGCCGGCAGGCCACGCTCACGGCCGATCCCGCCCTCATCGAGCTCTACGAAGAGTTGCGCGGCTATCCCTGCAGACAAGAGAAACGCGAGATCGAGCGACCCGGCCCCGGGGACGTTCTGGTTCCCCTGCAGTACCGCCACAATGGCCGGGAACTCACCTTCTTCAGCACCACTGCCGTCTTCGGTACCCCGCTGGATATCACCCTGGCTGAGCTCGCGATCGAGTCGTTCTATCCCGCCAACCCCACCACGGACGCGGCACTCCGGTCGTTGACGCAGTGATGAGCGTGACCTCAGACTGCTGCGGCCGCCTTTCGCGCGGCCACCAGCACAGGGTCCCAGACCGGGGAGAACGGGGGCGCGTAGCCGAGGTCCAGGCTGGTCATCTCCTCGACGGTCATCCCGTTCCACAGTGCGACGGCGCACACGTCGACTCGCTTGCCCGAGCCCTCCCGGCCGACCAGCTGCGCGCCCAGCAGCCGCCCGGTGCCGCGCTCGGCGATCACCTTGACGGTAATCGGCGTGGCACCGGGAAAGTAGCCGGCCCGGGTGGTCGACCGCACGGTCACGCTCACCGGCTCGAACCCCGCGGCCCGCGCCTCGGCCTCCAGCAGCCCGGTCCGGCCGACCTCAAGGTCGCAGACCTTGCTGACCGCGGTGCCGACCACGCCCGGGAAGGTGGCGTAGCCGCCACCCAGGTTGGTGCCGATCACCCGGCCGTGCTTGTTGGCGTGGGTACCCAACGCGACATGCACCCGACGCTGCGAGACGCGGTGTAGCACCTCAACGCAGTCGCCGCCGGCCCACACCCCGTCGGGGCCGGGCACCCTCATCCGCAGATCGGTGAGTACCCCGCCGTACTCACCCAGCGGCAGCCCGGCCGCCCCTGCCAGCTCGGCGGCCGGCCGCACGCCCAGCCCCAGCACGACGATGTCCGCCGGCAGCGTCCCGTCCGCCGTGCCCACAGCGGATACCCGGCCGTCGGGACCGGTGTCGAACCCGGTGACCGGGGTGGCGGTGAGCACCGTGATCCCCATTCCCTGCATCGCCTCGCGGACCAGCGCACCCATATCCGGATCGAGGGTGGTCATCGGCTCCGCCGCCCGATCCACCAGCGTGACCGCCAGGCCACGGCGGACCATCGCCTCTGCCATCTCGATTCCGATGTACCCGCCGCCGACCACGACCGCCCGGCGCGGCCCTCCAGCAAGACCGGCCAGCAGAGCGGCGCCGTCGTCGAGGGTCTGCACGCCGTAGACGCCTGGTGCGCTCACCCCAGGTAAATCCGGCCGCACCGGCACCGCGCCGGTAGCCACCACCAGGTCGTCGAAACCAACCTGGTAGCTGCCACCGCCGTCGAGATCGGCGGCGGTCACCGTGCGGGCGTCCAGGTCGATGTCGGTGACCTCGGCGCGGATCCGCAGATCGATCCCGTTGGCCCGGTGCTCAGCGGCGGTACGGGCGATCAGCGCGTCCGCCTCGGCGACGTCGCCCGCCACCCAGTACGGGATGCCGCAGGCCGAGTAGGACACGTGGTGGCCGCGCTCGAAGGCCACCACCTCCAGCGCGTCCCGGCCCGCACGCCGAAGCGCCTGCGAGGCCGCGCTCATCCCCGTCGCGTCAGCGCCGACGACCACCACCCGCCTCGTCACAGCAATCACCCCACCGGCTGCACCGTCCCGCAGTCAACCTAAGTTCAGTCCTCCTCAGCCGGGCCGACCTTGCGGACGTAGAGCAGCCGGTCGCCGGGCTTGAGGGCGTCGACAGCGGCCGCGTCCACCCGGTACAGCTTCTCCCCCCGCACGACACCCAGCACGATGTCGTCGAGGTACCGCGGTGACCCGCCGACCTCGGCGTCCTCCACCAGCCGCTCGCTGATCGCTAACCCGGCATCGGGGGTCAGCAGGTCCTCGACGACCTCCACCACGCTCGGCGACGTCGCCGCCACCCCGAGCAGCCGACCCGCCGTCTCCGCCGAGACGATCACCGAGTTCGCGCCCGACTGCCGCAGCAGGTGCACGTTCTCCGACTCCCGTACCGCCGCGACAATCGTGATCCGCTCGGACAGCTCGCGCGCGGTCAGCGTCACCAGCACCGCGGTGTCGTCCCGGTTCGTCGCGACGATGACCGCCGACGCGTGCTGCACCCCGGCGGTGCGCAACACGCTCGACCGGGTGGCGTTGCCGGTGACGGTCACCAGACCGAGCCCCGATGCGGCCTCGAGCCGGGTGCGATCGGTGTCCACCACGACGATCCCGCCAGGCTCGGTGCCGTCGCCCAGCAGGGTGTCCACCGCGGCGCGGCCCTTGGTGCCGTAGCCGACGACGACGGTGTGGTCGCGCACGCGGGACCTCCAGCGTTGGATCCGGAACGACTGCCGGGACCGCTCGGTGAGCAGCTCCACAGTGGTCCCGACGAAGACGATGAGGAAGATCAGCCGTAGCGGGGTGATCAGGACTGTGGTGAGCAGCCGCGCGGTGTCGGTGACCGGGGCGATGTCGCCGTAGCCAGTGGTCGACAGCGACACCGTCGAGTAGTAAAGGGCGTCGAGGAACGTGATCGGGGTGTCGCTGTTGTTGTCGACATAGCCGTCGCGTCCGAAGTAGACGATGCAGGCACAGGCGAACAAGGCCCCGATCGCCAACGAGAAGCGCCTGACCAGTGACGCGACCGGCCCCACCCCGGACTCGGGCATCCGGAGCAGGCCGACCAGCGACGGGTCCACCCGGATGCGCCGCCGGCGCTCCGCCCTCACCGAGCCCTCACCCAGCAGACACTATCCGTCCATCACAGCAGCCAGGCGACGCCGCCGGCGATCGCCAGCGCGGCCCCGACCCCGAGCGCCAGGGCCAGCGGCCGTGAGCTACGCCAGGTTGAGACCACACCGCCGAGCATGAACCCGGCCAGCGCGAGCAGACCGACACCGATCACAGGACGCCCTTGGTGGAGGGCACCCCGCATACGCGCGGATCTGGCTCGACGGCGGCGCGCAACGCCCGCGCCAGCGCCTTGAACTGGGCCTCGGTGACGTGGTGCGGGTCGCGGCCGTGCAGCACCCGGATGTGCACCGCCAGCTGCGCGTGGACGGCCAGCGTCTCGAAGACGTGCCGGTTGAGCACCGTGGGGTAGTTGCCCCCCACCACGAAACCGGCCATCGCGTCGGGCTCGCCGGTGTGCACGCAGTACGGCCGCCCGGAGACATCCACCGCCGCGTGCACCAGGGTCTCGTCCATCGGCACCCAGCCGTCCCCGAATCGCCGGATGCCGGATCTGTCCCCCAGCGCCTCGCGCACTGCCTGTCCGAGCACGATGGCGACGTCCTCGACGGTGTGGTGGGCGTCGATGTCGACATCGCCGGTGGCGCGCACGACCAGGTCGAACGCCGCGTGCTTGCCCAGCGAGGTGAGCATGTGGTCGAAGAACGCAACGCCGGTGCTCACCTCGGTGGTCCCGGTACCGTCGAGGTCGAGCTCGACGAGCACCGAGGACTCCTTGGTCACCCGCTCGATCCTGGCGGTGCGGCTCATGGTGCCTCCAAGGGCTGCGTCAATGGTTCGACCCTGCCAGCAGGTCTCAGCACAGCCGCGCTCGCGGCAAGGAACGCATCGTTTTCCGCGGGGGTGCCCACGGTGACCCGCAGGTGACCCGCAATCCCCACATCCCGGATCAGCACACCGTGTTCCAGGTAGCGCCGCCACCCGGCAGGCGCATCGGCGAACCGTCCGAACAGGATGAAGTTGGCGTCCGATGGCACCACCTCGGCGCCCAGATCGCGCAACGCGGCGATCACGCGCTCCCGCTCCTTGACCAATAACGCCACGGACGCCAGGGTGGCCGATCCGTGGCGCAGCGCGGCCCGGGCGGCCGCCTGGGTCAGCGCCGAGAGGTGGTAGGGCAGCCGCACCAGCAGCAGCGCCTCCACCACCGCGGGCGCGGCGGCGAGGTAACCCAGCCGCCCGCCGGCGAAGGCGAACGCCTTGCTCATCGTCCGGCAGACCACCAGCCGATCCGGGAACTGCCCGAGCATCCCGACGGCGCTGCGCTCGCTGCTGAACTCGCCGTAGGCCTCGTCCACCACCACGACGCCCGGTGCGGCGGCCAGCACCGCCGCCAGGTCGGCCGGTGGGATCGACTGCCCGGTGGGATTGTTGGGGCTGGTGACGAACAGCACGTCGGGCCGGTGCTCCTCGATGGCGGTCACCGCTCCTGCGGGGTCCAGGGAGAAATCCGCCCGGCGGGGCGCCGGGATCCACTGGGTGCGGGTGCCAGCGGAGATGATCGGGTGCATCGAGTAGGACGGGGTGAAGCCCAGTGCGCTGCGACCGGGCCCACCAAAAGCCTGCAGCAGCTGCTGGATGATCTCGTTGGAGCCGTTGGCGGCCCACACGTTCGCCACAGTCAGCGGCACCCCGGTGCGCCCGGCGAGATAGCCGGCCAGGTCGGTGCGCAGCGCGACGGCGTCCCGGTCGGGGTAGCGATGCAGGTCGCGAGCCGCCTGCTGCACCGCGGCGGCGATGTCGGCGATCAGCGCGGGGGGCGGCGGGTACGGGTTCTCGTTGGTGTTCAGCCGCACCGCGACGTCGAGTTGGGGCGCGCCGTAGGGAGTGCGACCCTGCAGGTCGTCGCGCAGCGGCAGGTCGGCGAGCGTCACGTCGCAGCCGATCGCTGCCATGTTCCGCGGGGCCACCGCCGTCACTGCGAGATCCCTCGGAACCGGGCGGTGACCGCCTGACCGTGCGCGGGCAGGTCCTCGGCCTCGGACAGTGCGACGACGTGGTCGGCGACTTTCACCAGCGCATCCTCGTCATATTCGATGAGTTGAACGCCGCGCAGGAAGGTCTGCACCGACAGTCCCGAGGAGTGCCGGGCGCAGCCTCCGGTGGGCAGCACGTGGTTGGAACCGGCGCAGTAGTCACCCAGCGAGACCGGCGCGTAGGGGCCGACGAAGATCGCCCCGGCATTGCGCACCCGGCGGGCCACCGCCGCCGCGCCGGCGGTCTGGATCTCTAGGTGCTCCGCCGCGTAGGCGTCCACCACTGTCAGCCCGGCGTCCACATCGGACACCAGGACGCAGCCCGACTGCCGGCTGGTCAGTGCGGTGCGGATCCGCGCGGTGTGCTTGGTGGCCGTCACCTGCCGGTGCAGCTCGGCGTCCACGGCGTCGGCCAGCGCGACCGAGTCGGTGACCAGCACGCTGGCCGCCAGGGTGTCGTGCTCGGCCTGGGAGATCAGGTCAGCGGCGACGTGCACCGGATCGGCGGTGCCGTCGGCCAGGATGGCGATCTCGGTGGGACCGGCCTCGGCGTCGATGCCGATCATGCCGCGCAGGGCGCGCTTGGCCGCGGTGACGTAGATGTTGCCGGGGCCGGTGACCAGGTCCACCGGGTCCAGCGGCGCACCGTCGGTGTCCGTACCACCGTAAGCGAGCAGCGCGACGGCCTGCGCTCCGCCGACCGCCCACACCTCGTCGACTCCGAGCAGGGCAGCTGCGGCGAGCACGGTGGGGTGCGGCCGGCCACCGTGGGCGGCCTGCGGCGGCGAGCACACCACCAGCGACGCGACCCCGGCAACCTGGGCGGGCACCACGTTCATCACGACGGTGGACGGGTAGACCGCCAGCCCGCCGGGAGCATAAAGCCCGACCCGTCCCACCGGCACCCACCGCTGCGTGACGGTACCGCCGGGCACCACCTGGGTGATCGTCTCGGTGCGTCGCTGGTCGGCGTGCACCCGGCGGACCCGGGAAATGGACTCTTCCAGCGCGGCGCGCACCGCCGGGTCCAGGTGCGCCAGCGCGGTGCGCAGCGCGTCGGCCGGCACCCGCACGCCGGCCGGCCGGACCCCATCGAAGAGTTCGGTGAGTTCCAGTACCGCCGCCACGCCCCGGTCGCGGACCGCCTCGATGATCGGCGCCACCTGATGAGCCACCGCATCGACGTCCACCTCGGCCCGCGGCAGCAGGTCGCGCAGGGCGGCCGGGGCAGGCAGGCGACCGCGCAGGTCGGTGCGGGTAAGCATGCGAATCCTCTCAAGCTGGGTGCTGCCTCCCAGGGTAAGGGGTTCCGCTTATACGCTCCGCGAAATGCCGGTACGTCGTGTTGCTGTGATCGCTGTGCTGGGGCTGCTCGCACTGGCCGTCCCGCTCTCCGCGACCGCGGCACCGTCGCTCCCGCCCGAACCGGTGTCGGCCTACCGGGTGCAAGGGATGGACACCCCAGAGGCACGCACCGCGGTGCTGCGCCAGGGCGTGGATGTGCTCGGCGGCGGGCGTGACTACCTGGAGGTCCGCGCTTCGCCCGCGCAGGCCGAGCGGTTGCGGACCAGCGGGCTACGGCTGCTCCCGCTCCCGGCGCTGCCACCGGTGCCGGGGGTGGTGGCGCCCGGCACGTTCCCGCTCGGGTACGGGGGCTACCACACCTATGACAAACTCACCGCCGAGCTGAACTCGATCGCCGCCGCACGCCCCGATCAGGTGGCGGTATCCAGCTACGGCCGGTCAGTCGAGGGTCGCCCGCTCCCGCTGGTGAAGATCAGCGACGCGGTGCGAGCTGACCAGCGCAAGCCCGAGGTGTTGTTCAGCTGCGCGCAGCACGCCCGTGAGCACCTCACCGTCGAGATGTGCTTGCACATCGTGCGGCGGCTGGCACAGGGTGTCGGAACCGACCCGGCCATCACCGAACTGGTGAAGTCCCGGGAGATCTGGGTGATGCCGATGGCCAACCCGGACGGCGCCGAATACGACATCTCCACCGGTCTTTTCGCACTGTGGCGCAAGAACCGCCAGCCGGCTGCGGAGGACACCGAGACCGGCACCGATCTCAACCGGAACTGGGGCACCCAGTGGGGCTGCTGCGGTGGCTCGAGCACCGACCCCGCCGACGACACATACCACGGCACAGCCCCGTTCTCCACGCCGGAAACCGCGCAGTTCAGGGACTGGGTGAACAGCCGGGTGATCGGCGGCGTGCAGCAGATCACCGCACACATCGACTTTCACAGCTACTCCGAGCTGGTGCTCTGGCCCTACGGTTTCACCACCGACGACACCGGCCCGGGCTTGAACGCCGCCGACGCGGCGACCTTCCGCACGCTGGGCGAGGCGATGGCCGCCACCAACGGCTACACCCCGCAGCAGTCCAGCGACCTCTACATCACCGACGGCACGGTGGGCGACTGGATGTGGGCGCAGCACCGAATCTGGTCCTATACCTTCGAGATGTACCCGACCAGCCAGGCGCAAGGCGGCTTCTACCCACCAGAGACCGAGATCACGCGCGAGGTGGAGCGCAACGACGCCGCGGTGGACCTGCTGCTGGGCTACGCGGACTGCGCCCCCCGGATCGTCGGGGCCGGCTGCGACCCATAGATACAGCAGGTGCGCCGACGCAGCGGTAACGCAACCTGGTCACAATGGGTGCAGCGCCAGCACGGTGCCAAGGCTGGCGGCAAGGTGGGCGAGATCGTCGGGATCGCTGGTGACCACCGGTGCGGCGAGCTGCGTTGCTGTGACCACCACGAGGGCATCCACCACATCCGACGTGCCCGCCGCGGCGCAGGCTCGCCCGGCAGCCCGGCCAGCGATCTCGTCGTCCGGCACGATGCGACACCCCCGCAGTAACCGGGAGAGGTTGTGCTGTGGGCCTCCGCGCCAGGCCTGGGCGAGCACGACCACCGGCACGACGGGCACGATCCCGGCCTTGTTGGCCCGATCATGCAGCCTCCAGATCAGCGGATGCCGGCGTTCGGCCGCTACCAGCGCACCGGTGTCATAGAGCAGCGTGGGCATCAGCTGGCGGCTCGGTGCTCACCAGCACCGGCATCGGCGAGCACCCGGGCCACCCACGCATCCTGATCCTCGCTGGCGGTGATCGGGCCGTTCTCGGCCACGAACTCCTCCAGTGCAGCCCGCCCCTCTGCCACGATGGCCTGCTCGACCGCTGCCTGAGCGGCGGCCTGCGCCAGCCATGCCGAGACGGACAAGCCAGCCGCCGATGCGGCGATCCGCACCGTGCGATCGAGTTCCTCGGGCAACGAGATGGTGAACTTCCGGACGGTCATACCATCACCATACCGCAGGTCCCGCTTGACCTTCTGCCAGTTTCCCGGGGATGGTCGCGAGGTGGCTACTCGCATGGCGAACCAGTTCCTGAGCGGGCTGGACGAACTCCGATATGAACCTACGGCGAAGCGGGTCCGGGCGATGCTGGGCCGCGAGGTGGCGCTCGACTCCCCGCGGGCTCTTCTCGTGTGGGAACCGCGTCGCGTCGTCCCGCAGTACGCGGTTCCCCTGGGCGACATGGTCGCAGAGCTCGTGCCGGCGGGCTCGCAAGCGCCTGCAGACGCCGACCCCGTCCGTCTCGGTGCCGGTGGGCCGCTCGTGCTCACCCCGGACAACGGATTCGGCGCGCACACCTGCGGTGGCGAGATCCTCACCGTCCGCCTGGGAGACGACGAGCGGCCAGGTGCAGCGTTCAAGCCGACGGATCCTGACCTCGCCGGTTACGTGTTCCTCGACTTCGCCGCGTTCGACGGCTGGTTCGAGGAGGCGGAGCCCATCCTCTCCCACCCGCACGACCCGTTCACCCGCATCGATGTGCGCCGCAGCACCCGGCATGTGCGGATCGAACTGGACGGCTTCGTGCTCGCGGACAGCCGACGTCCGAGCCTGCTGTTCGAGACCTACCTGCCGGTCCGGTTCTACCTGCCGCGCGACGATGTCGACATGAATCTGCTGCGTCCCAATGACACCATCACCACCTGCTCGTACAAGGGCACCGCGTCGTACTGGTCGCTGAAGCTGCCAGAGAAGATCGTGGACGACGTCGCATGGAGCTACCCTCGGCCGCTGTCCGACGCAGCCGAGGTCGCCGACATGCTGTGCTTCTTCAATGAGCGGGTGGACGTCGTCCTCGATGGTGTCCGGCAGGAGCGACCCCAGAGCCCATGGTCATGAGCCGCAGCGGCGCGTCAGGAGAGGATGGACGATGCCCCAGGACAGCGCGCGTGAGCTGATCGATCGCGCGCCGAGCTACGAGTTCCGGTCGGCGGGCAAGCTCTGCACTGCGTGTGGCGCGATAGTCGGCAACGTGTCCGGTGACGACCAGGTGCACGAGCAATGGCACGAGGCCCTCGCCGTGCTGCTGGGCGGCGCCCGTCCCCGCTAGCAGGTTTCGGTCTCGGAAGGCTTGACCGGGCTGGGTGGCGATGACGGTGAGGCACTCGCCTCCCGGAGGCGCGCGAGGACTGTGCCGATGCTTTCGACGAAGCCTTGGAACTGGTCAGCGGGCAGATCTGAGAACAGGGTTCGGGCGAACTCCTGCTGATCACGGTCCATTGCCGTGACCGTCTTCTTGCCGTGATCGGTGAGGGTGACGAGGGTCGCGCGGCGGTCGGTGGGGTGCGGCTCGCGGGTGACGAAGCCGGTCGCGACCAGCGCGTCGACGAGCCCGGTGATGTTGCGGGCGCTGACGTCGAGGGCTTGCGCGAGCACGCGCTGGGTGACCGGGCCTCGCTGGTGCAGTTCCCACAGCACATGTGCCCGCGAGCGGGTCAGGCCCTCGCGAGCAAGGCCCCGGCTCATGTCCTCGCCCAGGAGAATGGCGAGTTCCCACAGCCTGCCCATCGCCAGATCGTAGTCGATCATCGTCGCCACATTTCGTGATGCTGCTTCATTATGTGCTAGCTTCTCGGATGAGAGTAATCGATCATAGCCGGGAGGACAGCATGACCAGCGGGACTCGTCGCCGGAAGAGCGGTGTGGAACGCGGCATCGCCGTTACCGCATCCGACGGCACGACGCTGCTGGTCGACCATCACCTGCCGAAGACCCAGGCTTCCGATGGCGAGGCGCTCGTCTGGATCCGCACCCCCTACGGGCGCAAGGGCATGCGCTCGATCGCGAAGAGGTTCATCAAACGCGGCGCCCACGTCCTGGTCGAAGCCCTCCGCGGCACCGACGGCTCGGGCGGAACCTTCGATGGCAGCACCCTCAACCCCAGCGACGGAGCCGACGTCGCAGCCTGGCTCCGCCGCCAACCCTGGTTCCCGGGCACCATCGTCACCTGGGGCTGCAGCTTCATCGGCTACGCCTGCTGGGCGCTGGCTGCCCGCGACATCCCGGAATGGCGCCTGGCCATCCTGCACGACGCCGAGTCCGAGATCCGAGACGCGATCGTCTACCCGGGCGGTGTCTTCGCCGGCGCAGTCGCCCTCAGCGTCGTCGAGAACGTCGACTGGCTGAGCCGCCACCCGGGCGCGTCGCTGGCCCGCACCATGCTGGCTTCGGTACGCGGAGCCCGGCGGACCAAGAAGACCCTCGCCGAGCTCCCATTGGGTACCGCAGACCAGCGGTTGCTCGGTCACCGCGTCGAGTATTTCCAACAGTGGCTCGCCCGGGAGCACGACGACGGCTACTGGCAGCGCCTGAACCTGCGCGGCCGCGCCGCCGGGATGCCCGAGCAGGTCCACCTCGCCACCGGCTGGCACGACATCTGTCTGGCCAGCACCCTGGCCGACTACGCCGCTCTGCGCGAGGCCGGCAAGACCCCACGGCTGGTGATCGGGCCCTGGTATCACTCCCTCGGATTCACCGACAAGACCTACACCGCCGAGGTCGACGGCTGCATCGACGCCGCCCTACGCGGCGAGACCGCCGTCACCGATTCCTCCGCGCGGGTGCACGTCGGCGGCGCCGACGAATGGCGCGAGTTGCCTGGCTGGCCCCCGCCCGGCTACCTCCCCACCGTCTGGCACCTACACCCCGCAGGGCGGCTCGATACCAGCCCACCGCCCGCGTCACCGCCGGACCGCTACCGCTACGACCCCGCCGACCCCACCCCCGCGGTCGGCGGAGCGATGGAGAACTGGGACGGCGCCGCAGGCGCCAAAGACAACCGCCGGCTGGAAGCACGCCCCGACGTTCTGACCTACACCACTGACGCCCTCACCGAAGACGTCGAGGTCATCGGGCCGGTCACCGCCGAGATCGTGCTGCGTTCCAGCCTCGAGCACACCGACCTGTTCGCCCGGCTCTGCGAGGTCGACCCACGCGGGCGCTCAACGAACCTGTGCGACGGCATCCGGCGGCTCACCCCCGACGACCCACCCGTCGCCGGCGACCGCACCCGCAAGATCCGCATCGACCTCGTGGCCACCGCCCACCGGTTCCGCTTCGGACACCGCATCCGCCTGCAGGTCAGCAGCGGCGCCCACCCCCGCCTCGTCCTCAACCCCGGAACCGGCGCCCCGCTGGCCACCGCGACCGACCTCCGCGCCACCGACCAAGAGATCTTCCACGACCCCGACCACGTCTCGACCGTCGAGCTCTGCACGCTCCCACCACCGCCGCCTAGAACCGGACGACCTCCGGCTAGTCGTCTCCCCCGACCCAGAAAGAGAGGACCATGACCAGCACACCCATGCTGCTCGCGCAGGGCATCACCGGGCCATGTTCGTCTTCGTCCTCAGCTAGGAGGCAACGTGACAGGTGCGAGCAAGATCAAAGACTTGACCGGGCCCGGCCACACGGACCGCTTCGGGATCGGCGGCACCGACCTCGGCGTGACCGTCGCGGCCCCCGACGGGCGGCTGGTATCGGTGTTCGGCGACACATTCGACAATGCAGGCGTCGGCGGCCCCGGCTGGCGGTCACCGGTGGTGCTGTTCGGCGACCCCGCGACCTCCCGCACCGGCATCGTCTGGGCCGGGGCGGCCGGCCCAGGCGACTACGCGCACCAGGTGCTGGCCTACGAGCATGGCGCGATCATCGACGGCCACACGGTCACGACGGTCCTGCCCACCGACATCATCACCATCGGCGACGAGATGTACCTGCACGCGATGGTGTGCGAGGGCCTCGGCAACGTCCACTGGACTGAGCTGCACCGCTCGACCGACAACGGCGAGACCTGGAGGCACACTGGCGTCACATGGCCGGGCGGCCACCACGGCGGCCTGTTCCAGATGCTCACCTGCGAACACGGTGGCGACGGCTACGTGTACGTGTGCTCCACCGGATTCCAGCGCGACAAGGGCCTGATGCTGCAGCGCGTGCCCGCCGACCGGCTCACCGACCCGGCCGCCTGGCAAGCCTGGGGATACCGGGACGGCGAGTGGGCGTGGGGAAACCCCCCGACCGTCGCCCTCACCGGCGAGCTCGGCGAGCTGTGCCTGCGCCGCGTCGAGGACCGCTGGCTGCTGGCGTTCTTCGATGCGGGCGGCTACCGCATCGATGTCCTGTGCCTGGACTCACCGACGGCGAACATGTACGAGGCGCCGCGAAAGACGCTGGTGCACGGCACGTCGTGGGACGCCGAGAACCACGCCGAGGGGCGGGTGGCTCAGCTCTACGGTGGCTATCTCGTGCCCGGGTCGACACTCGACGACCTGCACCTCGTCGTCAGCCAGTGGAACACCGCAACGAACTGGCCGTACCGGGCCATGCAGTTCCACGCGAACGTCACCAACTGAACCGAATCAGCTCTTCGTGACCGCGTAGCGCAGCAACTCTGCGGGTGGCCATGCGGTCCCCTCTCGTTGAACTTGCGCCCTTCATGGGTCCTCGGTGGCGGAGATGCGGTACCTCCGCACTTCGGCGTCGCGGAGCTGGGCAGTCTGACCGGCGTCCGGGCCCGAACCGCGGAACCGTTCCAGGTGCGCGTCTGACTCCCACCGCTCATACACATTGACCCGGTCCGGCTCGACCGAGTCGGCGGTGATGGCGAAGTCGAGGCACCCTGGCGCCATCCGCGCCTGCTGCACGACTGCGACACACTCGGCCACGTATCGGTCGCGGTCGACGCGGTCGACCTGGAGCCGCCCAGCAACAATGATCATATTGTCCTCTTCGCCCGGTCCACGTCCGTCACGGGAATCACCACCAGTTCGAGCATGCCCGGGCTCTCTCTACGCGTCGAAGGACGAACCCCCACGTCGACACGACCGGGAACAGGATCTTGTTCTGTTAGTCGTCAGTCTGTGTGGGGTTGCTGTTTCTCGTGGTCGGTGCTGGGTTGGTGCTGGGTGGTCCGGAGGTGATCTGGCGGATGCCATCGACATTGGATGCGTCGGTGACTGCTTCGGCGGCGGCCTGGGCGGCTTGGGCGGCCTCTTCCGCGGCGCGCACCGACGCCTGATCGGAGGAGTCGGCCTTGGGGGTGGCCGCGACTTTGGGTAGCTCCTCGGTGAAGGCGCGGGAGACGCCTTGGAGCGCGGAGGTGACTTCGCTGGGGATCACCCAGAACGTGTTGCCCTGGCCCTGGGCGAGTTGTGGTAGCACCTGCAGGTACTGATACGCGAGCAGTTTGGGATCCGGGTCGTTGCGGTGCACGGCCTGGAACACCTCATCGATCGCGCGGGACTGGCCTTCGGCCTTGAGGATCGCCGCGGTCCGGTCCCCCTCGGCGCGCAGGATCGCGCCCTGCTTGTCACCCTCGGCGGTGAGGATCTGGGACTGGCGTTGACCCTCGGCGGACAGGATCGCGGCGCGCTTGTCCCGTTCGGCGCGCATCTGCTTTTCCATCGCGTCCTTGATGCTCTTGGGTGGGTCGATGGCCTTGATCTCCACCCGGTTGACCCGCAGGCCCCACCTGCCGGTGGCGTCGTCGAGCACCCCGCGCAGTTGACTGTTGATGTTGTCGCGGGAGGTGAGTGTCTTTTCCAGGTCCATCGACCCGACAACATTGCGCAACGTGGTGACGGTGAGCTGCTCGACGGCCTGCAGGTAGCTGGCGATCTCGTAGGCGGCCGATCGCGGGTCGGTCACCTGGAAATACAGCACGGTGTCGATCTCGACGACCAGGTTGTCCTCGGTGATAACCGGCTGCGGCTGAAACGACACGACCTGCTCGCGCAGGTCGATAGTCGGATAGACCCGGTCGATATAGGGAATGACGAAGCTCAGACCGGGCTTGAGCGTGCGGTGATACCGGCCCAGCCGTTCCACGTTGCGCGCTCGCGCCTGTGGCACGATCCGCACCGCCCGCGCCACGGTGAAGACGGCGAGCAGCGCGATGAGCAGCGCCGCGATCAGCAATGACGAAACTTCCATGATCAGTCCCGTGGGTAAACGACGGCAGTGGCACCGTCGATCTGGATGACATCAACGGCCGCTCCGGCAGGAATCACCAGGCTCTCGTCAAGGGCGCGGGCGGTCCACTCCTCACCACCGATGCGCACCGTGCCGTCCCGGCCCGTCACCTCCTGGACGACGTAGGCAGTCCTCCCGGCGAGTGCATCTACACCGAAACGCTGGAGCTGCGGCCCGAGCATGTGCCGCGCAGCGATGGGCCGCACCACCACGAGACCGGCCGCGGCTGCGACGGCAAACACCAACAGTTGCAGGGGCACGGGCAGCCCGATCGCCGCGAAACCCGATGTGATCAAGGCGGCGACGCTGAGCAGTCCCAACGCGGCGGTCAGTGTGAAGATCTCAACGAGGCCCAACACCACCGCGATGATCAACCAGATGACCCATACATCCACAGCGTCGACCCTCCTGAACCGCGGTGACGAGATCCCCCGCAGCGCGTGAGTGGCCGGAAGGCTCGACCGGGCCGCACCGGCTCTCCCCGACAGCTCTCCCCGATGATACGCCCAGAGCTCCGTTAAATCTGATTTTCGACCGTTTGACCGGCTTGGCGACCGATCGCGTCCGCGCGACCCCCTGTGGCGGCGGCTACCGGGGACGCGACAGGTCCAGCCCAAGGTCTAGGGCTGGGGTTGAGTGGGTGAGGGCGCCTACCGCTAGGTAGCGGATGCCGGTAGCTGCGTAGGCCCGTGCTACGTCCAGGGTCAGGCCGCCGGAGGCTTCCAGCTCGGTACCCGAGCCCGCGGCACGGCGGACCGCCTCGGCGCATTGCGCAACCGTCATGTTGTCCAGCAGCACCAGCGACACCCCGGCGGCCAGTGCCTCGTCCAGCTCGTCGAGGGTGCCGACCTCCACCTCGCAGGTCAGGTGGGGGGCATACGCCCGGACGGCCGCGATGGCCGCGGTCACCGAACCGGCGGCTGCCACGTGGTTGTCCTTGACCAGCACCGCGTCCCCGAGACCCATCCGGTGGTTGACCCCGCCGCCGCAGCGCACCGCGTACTTCTGCAACGCTCGCAACCCCGGGAGGGTCTTGCGGGAGTCCCGGATCGATGCGCTGGTGCCGGCCACCGCCTCCACCCATGCTGCGGTGGCGGTGGCCACTCCGGAGAGGTGGCACAGCAGGTTGAGCGCGGTTCGCTCGGCGGTGAGCAGGCCGGCCACCGGGGCGCGCACGGCCAGCGCCACGTCCCCGGCGGCCAGCCGGTCGCAGTCCTGACGCCGGGCCATGATGTCGTACCAGCCAGCCCCGAGCACGGCGTCGAGCACGGCGAGGAACACCGGCAACCCGGCCAGCGTGCCGGCTTGCCGCGCCGAGACGGTGGCTGCCGCGACAGCCCCGGTGGGCACGCAGGCGGCGGTGGTGGCGTCCGGGCCGTAGCGCAGGTCCTCCTCCAGGGCGGTGCTGATGACCCGGTAGACGTCGTCGACGTCCAGACCCGCGGCGGCCAAGGTGGCCGCGACCGGAGTCACGCCACCCCTCCCACCAGCATCGGCTGGGCGACTACCGGGGCGCCGACGTCGTCGAGCACCACGGTGAGGCTGTGCCGCCAGCGCGCCGCGGTGCGCGGGTGATCGGTGCGGACGTGGCAGCCCCGGGTCTCGGTGCGGGCCGTCGCGGCAGCCAGCAGCGCGGCCGCGGCAAGGGTGAGCCCGGCGTCCGCGGCGTCCCTGGCGGTTTGGACCGGCCGCCGCGTGGTGACGCCCACAACCGCTGACGCAGCGGCCAGCCCGGCAGCGTCGCGCCCGATGCCGGCGTGCGCACTCATCGCCCGCTGAAGTGCGTCGCGATCAGCCACCGGGTGCACCTCGCAGGGCTGCAGCGGCGGGCCGGGGCGTGGGAGCATCGCGAGGTCGGCGGCCACTGCCTCCGCTGCCCTGGCGCCCACCACCAACCCTTCCAGCAGGCTGTTGGAGGCCAGCCGGTTCGCGCCGTGCAGACCGGTCCGGGCTACCTCCCCTGCGGCGTAGAGCCCGGGCACCGTGGTCCGGCCGCGGGTGTCGGTGACCACGCCACCACACTGGTAGTGCGCAGCTGGGGCCACCGGAATCGGGGTCCGGCCCGGATCGACGTCGATCGCCGCGCAGGCCGCGTGCACCGTCGGGAAGCGACGTCGGAACTCCGCGCCGCCGAGACTGGTGGCGTCCAGCAGCACGTGGTCAGTACCCGTCTCGGCCATCCGGCTGGTGATCTCGGCGGCCACCACATCCCGCGGCGCGAGAGCACCGAGGGGGTGCGCGCCGGTCATCACCGGGGCGCCGGTGATGTCCAGCAGCACCGCACCGGCGCCGCGGATCGCCTCAGTGACCAGGGGCTGGCGGCCCCGCGAGCCCGGGCCGAGGTACAGCGCTGTCGGGTGGAACTGCACGAACTCCAGGTCAGCGGTCAACGCCCCGGCCCGCAGCGCCAGCGCCAGCCCGTCGCCGGTGGCGACCTCTGGGTTGGTGCTGGCGGCGTAGAGCTGGCCCAGCCCTCCCGTGGCGAGCAGCACCGCCCGGGCGCGCAACACACCCCGACCGCGTAGCAGCGCCAGCCCGGCCACCCGGCCGGCGTCATCACGCAGTACCTCGGTGACCGGCTGACCCTCCAGTAGCGGCAGTTGCCCGTCACGGGTGGCGCCGGCCAGCGCCCGCTCGATCTCGGCTCCCGTGGCGTCACCGCCGGCGTGGATCACCCGGAAGGCGCGGTGCCCGCCCTCCCGGGTGCGTTCCAAGTCCCCAGCGCTGCCGTCGAACACAGCGCCGCGGGCCCGCAGCACGCTGACCGCGGCCGGACCGGCGGTCAGGATCGCCCGGGCGGCGGCCTCGTCGCACAGCCCGGCACCGGCTGCCAGCGTGTCGGCGACGTGCGCGTCCACGCTGTCGCCGGTAACCGGCAGCACCACCGCGACACCGCCCTGTGCCCACCGGGTGTTGCCGTCCTCGACCGTGGACTTGGTCACGACCACCACCCGCAGGCCGAGCTCGGCGGCGCGCAACGCAGCGGTCAGCCCAGCGACGCCGGTGCCGACCACCGCGAGATCCGCGGTGACCTCCCAAGATGTCACTCGCCGCCGCCCGGCCGGCCGATGGCGATCATGCGCTGCACGGCGCCACGGGCCCGCTCGGCGATCTCAACCGGAACGTGCACTTCGTCGGTGCCCTCACGCAGCGAGCGCAGCAGCGCCGCCGGGGTGATCATCTTCATGTACCGGCAGGAGGCCCGGTCATTCACCGCGCGGAAGTCGACCTCGGGAGCCGCACGCCGCAACTGGTGCAGCATGCCGACCTCAGTGGCGACCAGCACCCGGCGGGCGTCGGTAGCACGGGCGGCGTCGAGCATCCCGCCGGTGGACAGGATCCGGACCCGCCCGGCGGGTACCGCGCCCTCACCGGCCAGGTACAGGGCGCTGGTGGCGCAGCCACATTCCGGATGGATGTACAGCTCGGCATCGGGTGCGGCGGCGGCCTTGGCGGCCAGCTCGGTGCCGTTGATCCCGGCGTGTACGTGGCACTCACCGGCCCAGATATGCAGGTTCGCGCGGCCGGTCACGCGCCGGACATGCGCGCCGAGGAACTGATCTGGCAGGAACAGCACCGCACGGTCGGCCGGGATCGAGTCCACCACCTCGACGGCATTGGACGAGGTGCAGCAGATGTCGGTCTCGGCCTTGACCTCAGCGGTGGTGTTCACATAGGACACCACGACCGCACCCGGGTGCTCGCCCTTCCAGTCCCGCAGCTGCTCGGCGTCGATGGAGTCAGCCAGCGAGCAGCCCGCCCGCGCGTCCGGGATGAGCACCGTCTTGTCCGGTGCGAGGATCTTCGCCGTCTCAGCCATGAAGTGCACGCCGCAGAAGACGATGGTGCCCCCTGCCGAGTCCGCCGCGATCCGGGACAGTGCCAGCGAATCCCCGACGTGGTCGGCGATGTCCTGGATCTCGGGCACCTGGTAGTTGTGCGCGAGCAGCACCGCGTCGCGCTGCCGGGCGAGCTCGCGCACCTCCTCCGACCAGTCCCGATCCGGCACCGGCCCGGGGTGGCCGGCGCGGGTCCGCTCCGGTACAGCAGTAGCGGCCATATCGCCTCCTTCGTTGCTAGCACCCGCGCTGGCCCCTGCCCGAGTTTTCGCCTTATAATCGGAAACCGTGAATGATAACAGCGTCGGGCTCGCGGTGCACGAGGTTCTCGCGGCGGTGCTCCAGGTCCGCGACGGCCAGCTGCAGGTGCTGCTGTGGCAACGCGGCATCGGGCCCGACGCCGGACGCTGGGCACTGCCGGGTGGCCGGCTCGGCGACCGCGAGGACGTGCAGGCCTCGGTGCTGCGCCAGCTCGCCGAGAAGGTGGATGTGCGCGAGGTGGCGCACGTGGAGCAGCTGGAGGTGTTCAGCGCGCCGGACCGGATGCCGCGGCGGCGCACCGTGGCCACCGCGTTCCTCGGGTTGGTGCCCTGCGTGGCCGATCCCGCGCTGCCATCCGACACGGCATGGCAGCCGGTGGCGGATGCCCTGCAGGGCTCACCGTGCACTGCGTTTGACCACGGCCCGATCGTGCGCCGCGCCCGGGATCGGCTACGCGCCAAGCTCTCCTACACCAATCTCGGGTTCGCGCTGGCACCACCGGAGTTCACCGTCTCAGCGCTGCGTGAGCTCTACTCCGCCGCGCTGGGTCACCGGGTGTCGGCGACCAACCTGCAGCGAGTGCTGGCCCGCCGTGGGGTGCTGTTGTCCACCGGCGACACCGCCGCGCCAGGACCGTCGGGCGGGCGGCCCGCTGCGCTGTACCGCTTCGCCGAGCGCGGCATGCGGGTTACCGACCCATTCGCGGTGCTACGACCACCAGAATCGCGGCACCCTGTGGAGCACCCAGGCCCGTGCGCACTTGCCCAACCAGCGGATCCCGGCGCAGCGCCGTAGCGTGATGTCGTGGCCGAGACACTCCCGTTGTTCCCGCTGGGCACAGTGCTGCTGCCCGGGGCATCGCTTCCGCTGCACATCTTCGAGCCCCGTTACCGCCAGTTGACCGTCGACTTGGTGACCGGAGCCGTACCCGGCCGCAGCTTCGGTGTGATAGCGGTGAAGCAGTGTCTGGACTCCGTAGAGACGACGCACGACATCGGTTGCAGTGCGGTGCTGCGGGAGGCGCGCCGGCTCCCCGACGGTCGCTTCGACATTGTCACCCGCGGCGGGAAGCGGTTCCGGCTGCTCGACATCGACGAGAACTCGGCGCCTTACCTGGTCGGCAGTGTCGAGTGGGTGCCGGATGACGACCCGCCGGACGACGACGTGATGCTGCTTCCGATGCTGGCCAGCTCGGCTCGGGAAGCCCACCGGCGGTACTGCTCTGCTGCGTGGCAGTACGGGGACTGGGACGAGCCCGCCGACGACGTCGATCCCGCGGGTCTTTCGCACCTGCTCGCCGGGGATTGCCTGCTCACCCTGGAGGACCGGCAGGCCTTACTCGAGGAACGCGACCCGGCCGATCGGCTGCGCCTCGTGCGCACCCTGCTGGTCCGCGAGGCAGCGTTTCTGCGGACCCTGCGCGCCGTGCCGGTCCCGCTGAACCAGTTCGCCGTGCAGCCCAGTCGAAACTGACCCGTGAGTGGGACAGTGTTATAGCACTTCGCCTGTTATAGCACTCAATGGCACTCACGGCCCAGATCGTCGGAGCCGTTCCAGGCAGTTGTGATGCAGTAGGTGACGACCGCTCCGAAGGGCTGCGCGATCACCACCCAGCTCGACTCGAGCACGGGAGCGCGCGGGAACGCCAGGCCGGTGCTGGCCAGATCGGGGTAGTGGGCAGCGGCCAGCCACAGCCCAACCCGCATCGCGAGCCACGCCGCGAGCAGCGAGCCGAGCATCGCGGCGACCAGCACCACCGGGCCCCGCCGCTGCCGCAGCAGCCACAGCGCCGCACCGGTGAGCACCCCGGCAGCCAGCCCGAGCAGCAGGAAGGTGGCCATGTCGTCGAAGCGATGCTCGCTCTGCCCGACAACGGGCAACACCCCGCCCGGCTCGGTCGCACGGGCGGAGTGCACCACGAACTCCGGCGGCGCGAGCCGGGACCACAGCCAGCCCAGCGGCAGGCCCGACGCGGCCACGACGCACAGCACGACCAGTGCGGGCATCAGGTCGGCGCGGATGAGCACACCGGGCTGAGACGGCGAGGACAGGTCACCCGACTCGGGAGCCGCCTGCGCCCGCTGCGCAGCGGTCATACCAGCCTCTGGTCAGGGTCAACCGCGCCATGTGCGCTGCACCGCGCCGACCAGCCCGACGGTGTCACCTGCACCACCATCCGGCGCGCGCACTGCGGGCAGAAGCGGGGCGGGTCGTAGTCAGCCCGCGCGTGGCAACCAGCGTGGTCGCCGTCGCTCTCGGGACGGCCGCAGCGCATGCAGTAAGTCACCGGGAAACCCCTATAACGTCTCGTTCAGTGCTTTGATCGGCATGCGCAGCTCGGTGAGCATCTCCAGGTCAGCCTGCGCGGGTCGACCGAGATTGGTCAGGTAATTGCCCACAATGATCGCGTTGATACCGCCGAGCATGCCACGTTCGGCACCCAGATCTCCCAGGGTGAGCTCACGGCCACCGGCGAAGCGCAGCACCGTGTGCGGCAGCGCCAGCCGGAAGGCCGCGACAGTCCGCAGCGCATCGGTGCCCTCAACCACGTCGTAGTCCTCGTAGGGGGTGCCAGGCTGCGGGATGAGGAAGTTCATCGGCACCTCGTCGGGGGCCAGTGAAGCGAGCTGCGTGGCGAACTCGGCGCGCTGGGCCACCGTCTCTCTCAGGCCGATGATGCCGCCACAGCAGACCTCCATCCCGGCTTCGCGCACCATCCGCAGTGTCTCGTAACGCTCCTCCCAGGTGTGCGTGGTCACCACGGTCGGGAAATGTGAGCGGGCGGTCTCCAGGTTGTGGTTGTAGCGGTGCACGCCGATCGCGGCCAGCTCGTCCACCTGTTCCTGGGTGAGCATCCCCAGCGAGCAGGCGACGTTGATCTGCGCGGTTTCCGGTTCCGCGCGGATCGCCTCGATGCCGGCCTTCACCTGGGACATCAGCCGGCGGTCCGGCCCGCGCACCGCGGCGACGATGCAGAACTCGGTCGCGCCCGTGGCGGCGGTCTGCTTGGCGGCCTCGACCAGCCCGGGGATGTCCAGCCACACCGCGCGCACCGGTGAGGTGAACTGGCCGGACTGCGAGCAGAAGTGACAGTCCTCCGGGCAGCCGCCGGTCTTGACGCTGACGATGCCCTCGACCTCGACCTCCGGGCCACACCAGCGCATCCGCACCTCGTGGGCCAGCTCGAGCAGCTCTTCCAACAGGTCATCGCCCAGCTCCAGCACCGCGAGGACCTGCCGCTCGGACAGTCCTTCGCCACGCTCAAGCACCTGCTCGCGGGCGACGGCCAGCACGTCGGTCTGCGGCCGGGTCACAGGCTGTTCCTCTCGACGACGGGGCTGCCCGGCCAGTCTGCCGCATTCGGCCCGTTGGATGGATCTGCTCATCGCCTCGGTCGCGGCACACCACCGCCTGCCGTTGCTGACCCACAACCCCGCTGCTTCGCGGACCTGCGTCCCTTGCTCATCCTGGTCGGACTCGACCACTGAGCGCTCAGTCGCCCACGGCTTCCTTGATGTCCTCGAACCAGTAGGCGATATCGCCCATCTTGGAGCTCACGAGGTCGGCCTGCTCGGGTGAGATCACGATGTGCCTGCCCTGCGAGTCGGTGATCGTCACGTCGGGCATCCGAAGGGTGACGGTGACCGGCCCCTTGCCGCCGTGCGCCGGGACCTCCCAGGTCTTCACGACCACGGCCTGGCTCATGACCTTGCGCTCGATCTCCACTGGGTCAAATGTGACTGGGTCAGTCTTCACTGGGTCCATGCCAGAACCGTCAACCGTTGCATGTACTGCAAGCGTTGACCTGATCAAGTGATTTGATCAGGTCAACGCGTACAGCAGAGTGCACACCATGCCCGCCGGTAACCCGCACACCTCGGTCCGATCCCGCCAAGCCGCCGCGGAGCTGCGCACGTTACGGGAGCAGACGGGGCTGTCCGGCGCGGAGGTGGCCAAGCGTCTGGGCATGTCGCCCAGCAAGATCAGCCGGATCGAGACCGGCAACAGCGGCCTGCAGATCGAGGACGTCGCCGCGCTGCTGGGCCTCTACCAGGTACCCGCCTCCACCCGCGACGAGCTGCTCGACCTGGTGCGGCGCTCCGAGGAACGCGGCTGGTGGACCCGCCAACCCGGGCTGCCCAAGCTGCGGCGCAGCCTGATCGACTTCGAAGCCAAAACCACCCGCGTGCAGAACTATGAGGCGCTGGTGGTGCCGGGGCTGTTGCAGACCGCGGAATACGCTCGGGCCATCATCGAGGGCGTCGCCCCCACCGTCTCCGAAGCTGAGCTGGACAACTTGGTGGCCGCTCGGATGGCTCGCCAAACAGTGCTGACCCGGGCACGCGCCCCGCAATTCTTCGCGGTGGTAGACGAGGGCGCCCTCCGTCGCCCGGTCGGCGAGCCCGGGATAATGCACCGGCAGTTGCACCACCTTCTGGGGGTGGCGGAGCAACCGCACGTGACGCTGCGGGTGGTGCCATTGGCGGCTGGCGCGCATGCCGGGCTGCGCGGACCGTTCGTGATCCTGGAGTTCGCCGAGGAGCCAGCGCTGGTCCACGTGGAGAACCAGAGCACCGGGCTGTTCCTGGAGGAAGAGGCCGATCTGGCCGCCTACCGGCTGGCGCTGGGGAATATCCTGCACGGAGCCCTTGCACCCGCTGCAACGGCGGAGCTGATCACCCAGATCGCCGCTGAGCTCAGTTGACCCGGCTAAGGGCCGCACGCGCACTGGAGAGGAGCCTGGGATGCCTACACTGGACCTGAGCGGCGCCCGTTGGCGAAAGAGCAGCCGGAGCACCGATACGTCTAACTGCGTCGAGATGGCCTTCGCCGGACCGGTGGTCGCCCTGCGCGACTCCAAGAATCCGGCCGGAGGCGTGCTGGCCGTCCCCCCACACGCCTGGACCGCGTTCACCACCGCGCTGCGCCAACACGAGTTCGGCTGAATGAACGCGCATCTCCCAATGATCGGTCCGACCGACCAGATATGACGACGCCGCACGACATCGCCCTGCTCAGACTCGCAGCGCAGCGCATCGCCGGGCCCGGCTTTGCCACCGCGACCGGTGCCGTGCGCTGGCTCACGGCCGTGCAGGCACAGGACTATCCGGGAGCTGTCACCTCGGTCGCGCTGCGAACCGAGTCGGGCACCCGCCATAGCGTCGAGGCGGCGCTGGACGCGGGTGACGTCGTCAGATCGTGGCCGATGCGCGGCACCCTGCATTTCGTCCTGGCCGAAGACCTGCCATGGATGCTGGACCTCACGACCACGCGCCAAATCGCCGCAGCGGCATCGCGACGCGCAGCGCTCGGCCTGGACATGCCCACCATCGAGCACGCCAGGCAACTCGCCACAGATGCCCTGGCAGGCGGGCGGCACCTGCGCCGCGACGCCCTGCTGGCCGTCTGGGACGATGCCGGCCTCCTCACGGTAAAGCAGCGCAGCTACCACTTCATCTGGCATCTCGCGCAGACCGGCACACTGTGCTACGGGCCGGTACGAGACGGCGAGCAGCAGATCGTGCTCCTCGACGAGTGGGTGCCCCACCCGAGGCGCCCAGAGCGCGAGGAGGCACTCGGCGAGTGGGCGCTGCGGTACTTCCACAGCCACGGACCGGCCACCGTCAAAGATTTCGCGTGGTGGACCAAGCTCATCGCGGCCGACGTCAAGACTGGACTCGCCATCGCACGACCCCAGCTTGAACGTATCGAGGTCGACGGCGTCGAGTACTTCATGCACCCGGAGACACCAGCTCTGTTCGACTCGTGCCGAAGCCGCGCGAAGGGGGTCTTCCTGCTCCCCGGATTCGACGAATACATGCTGGGCTACCAGGATCGTGGCGCGGCGCTGCCCGCCGAGTTCGCCCAGCGCGTCGTTCCCGGCAACAACGGCATGTTCCAGCCGACCGTCGTCGCCGACGGCGAGATCATCGGCACGTGGAAGCGAACCGGTCGCGGCTCCAAGAAGGTCGTTCTCGCCACACCATTCACGTCATTTTCAAGCACGGTTCAAGAAGCCGTTCCACGGCTGTACGACGCCTTTCCGTAGGTGGTTCCCGCATCGTGCGTGACGCGCTCCGGAAAGTGGCGACGCCAACCCACCCTGGCCACCGGCATGGCACAGATCACCGCGCTGCTCACGAACCTCGGAGGGTCGGAGGGGCCTCAGATAGGAGAAGATACCAGCAAGCCGGGAGAGTGCCGGAGAGTCACCATCGTCGACGCGGCGGAGCATCCGCACAATGAGGTAGAGCTGCGCGACCCGGCCGGTGGGGCTGTTGAGCACATCGGCGAACATCACGTTGATCTTCTTGGCGGTCGCTGGCACCAGCAGGCTGTAGCAACGCAGAGTGCACGTGTCAGCCAGACTGCGCAGCAGATAGCGCGCGCCAGACGCACTCGACTGCCCCGGCCAGCCGGTACCTGGCACCCCGACCCCTGAGCAACGCATACTCGGACCTGCGGTCCTGTCAAACACCACGGACTTCCGGCGCCGACCACTTAGGTACGTCGACGATGGTGTTTGAGTCGAGGGTTCCGGTCGCACCTGGGCTTCAGCCGCGCACCAGCGGGAGGGTCGAGCAGTGCAGCCCGCCAGGGAAGCGGGTGATCTCGGAGTAGTCGATCGGCACGGGAGTCGTCCCACGGGATTCTATCTCGCTTGCAATCCGCTCGTCCGTGGCGTGCAGGATGAGTTTGTCGGGGGCAAGCGCAACCGTGTTCACGGCCAGACTGCGGGTCTCGTCTTCCGTCACCTCGACGAGGTCGAAGCGGGATTCGAAGTAGGCACGGCTACCAGGGGCGAATGCCTTCGGGTTGAACAGACCGAAATTTGGTCCGGCCAGCGTGAAGTGGACGTCGAGGTGGACTACGCCCGGATGCGCGAACTCGATCGGCACGACGCGCCGGCCAATTCCTTCGGCGGCCAACGCCTTGCGAAGGGATTCCACACCTTCCGCATTGGTGCTGTCACCGATGCCGACGAGCACATCGTCATCGGTCACGATGACGTCGCCGCCTTCGATGTGACCATCGGCCAGTTCGCACACCTTTGACAAGCGCGGCAACAACCATGCCAGGCCGGCTTGTTCCCTGCGTCGGACCGCTGTCGCTGGCCGGGCGCGAAAGAACACATCGTCGATCCCGAACCCCATGTCCCGGGTGTAGAGCTGGATGCGGACGTCTGTCGGTTCGACCCAGTGCAGGGTGACGCCATGCTGCGCCAGGACAGCTACCAACCGCTCATGCTGGATGGTGGCGAGTGCGGCGTCGGGCGCCTCCACCGAGTACCGGGCGAGTACCTCCGACATGGGTCTCGTCCTCCGCTTCGGGTCCGCCTCATCCTGTGCCTCCGCTATCACGTCGTCCAAGGTGAACGGTTTGACCAGGCCGACCAGGACCTCGCGCAGCACAGCGATGTCGCTGGGAATCCGTACATCGATGATGTCCTCACACATCTAGCGTTCTCCTTTGTGTCTATGACGTGGTCGGGCAACTGAGCTCCCCAACCACGTCCAGATGCCTGGTCAAAGAACGTGCGGGCCTTCGCCGCCCTCACGACGGCATAGCGCTCACGACCGGTGGGGTAGGTCAGCGGAACCGGGGTTTCCTCATCAGGGCCTCGCTTTCGAGCTTGTGCACCCGCTCGTCGTGGCCGATCTGCCGAAACACGCCCCCGAGTGAGGCGAAGTGGCCGAACTCGTCAGCGAACGAGGATTTGAATGGTGCGCTGTCCCAGTCAGGGTTTTCGGCGAACATGGTCATGTATTCGTGCTCTGCGTGGTCTTCGAAGTCCGCATTGAGACGATATGACCAGCTCGGGTTCACCACGAAGAGTAACCATGACAACTGATAATAGACGAATGCGATCGCCTGCGGTAGCCAGAAGAACTTGATCTGTGACTGTCGCTGGCCGGACCTGGCGATCAGCTCTTCGATGATGAGCAGGTGGTACATCTCATTGTCTTGCTGCGCGCGGGACATGGCGACACGCTCGTGTATGCGCCGGGCCATACCTGTGTCCTCAAATACATGGGTGATGGCGATGAAGGCGACCTGTTCCCAGGCCATGTAAGGAACACGGGCGATCAACTCGAGGACCTTGAACTTGCTCAGCGTGAGAGGCTTGCCGTACACGACGTCGAGCGACCTGAACAGGATCCGCGCGGCAATTCCGTACCGGCGCACAGTGGCACCGGATCAACGGGCGGGGGCGACCGCCTCGATGTTGGCGATGGTGAAGTCGCGCTGGGCGTTGCGGAGGTGGCACCAGGAGTCGAGCCATTTGCCGTAGAGCTGTTGTGGTCGGATTTCCCGGGTGCTGCGGCTGCCGTTCTTGTCGCGGTAGACGATGAGCACGTCGTTGTGATGGTCCACGGCGTCGGACAACAACTCCAGCTCGGCGTCGTCGAGGTGACAGTTGAGCTGCGCCAGCAGCTCGAAGGTTCCCGAGTCCGCGGGGGCCCACAAGGTCTCGCCGTGTGGGTCGGTAGCCAGCCGCCGCGCCAACTCGGTGGCAGAGAGAACGGATCGCGGTTTCGCGATGATCGGGTGATTGAGGGCCGGCGCCTGGTGGTCTTCACGGGCATCGACGATCACCGTGCCCTGGGCATCCTCAGCCATGGGGGCTAGGCCGATCTCGCGCAGACGTTTCAGAACGTCATCGAGGTTGTTGGGGCTGGACGCAACGGTAGGGGCGAGCCGGCTGAAATGGAGCTTGTTGAGAGATCGGGTGTGCAGGATCTCGGTGATCAGCGCTTCGTCGGCGATGACGCAGGAGCGCATGCCACGCACCCGAACCTGTCCGTGCCGGCGGGAGGCGTCGGTGATCAGATATTCCAGCGGCTGGGGAACTGCGCGGGCGGAGATGGTGGCCAGCTCGGTGAGCAGGTCCTGGGCAGTCCACCCGGCGTCGAGTGCGGCCCGGATGCTCGCCGGGCTGAACCGCCAAGTCCGGGCGGCCCCGTGGGTCTCGGCGATGGCCGATTCCTTCAGTAGCCGCGCCACAGCCGCACTCGGCTGGCCGGAGACCACCGCGGTGAGGTCCGATTGCAGGATCACGCTGCACGAGGCTTCCGGGAGCAATGCGGCGCACCGTCGAGCCAGTTCCTCCACCGCGTCCGCCGGTGCGGTCCCGGTCACGGCCAGCAGGTGCTCACCGAGTTCGGACACCACGTCGGTGGCGATCACCCCGAGCAGTTCGGCTTCGCGGACGGCGGCGGCCACCTTGTCGCCACGTCGCTCAGCGTCGTAGCCGTGCAGGGGGAAGAACCAGTCGATCTCCTTGCCCGCGGCGCACACCGACGCACCCGAACGAGCGGCTGACAGCAGAGCGCGCCGCAATAGCCCAGCGGCTGACGCCAACGGCAAGGGCGGCGGATGTTCCTTGTCCCCTTGGGTTTCCCGGCTGGTCGGTGCGTGCTCGAGGGAGAACCACGCATCGACCAGCACCGCCCACCGCCGACCTGGTTCCGCGTCGCGCCATCCCGCATACGAGTGCGTTGGTGCGTACCCGGCGTCAGCTCGGCCCAGCAGGCCAGCCGCGTACGCCACATCGATCCACAACAGGAGGACGTCGTCAGCGACCGACAGCCGCTTGGCCAGCCGCGCTCGTTCCCGAGGCCCCACCCCTCCTTTCTTCAGCGCCGCAATCGGCGTCGCACCAGCCTCGTCGATCAGGGTCGTCATTCCCCGAAGTGCCTCCTGGGCGGCAGCCTGGGCAGCCCGGCGCACCGCTGCCCCGTCGGCACCGCCCGAGGAAATATCAGGCTGGCCGGTCAGCGTGAGCTCGCGTTCGGCCAGCCAACCAGCGACCGCCACCTCCCTGGGCAGTTCAGGATGGTGGTTGACCCGCAGCAGCAGGCCAGCCGCAATCAGCAACTCGGTGGGATCACGATCACCGGCACCGCGCGGCCGGGAGCGGCCGTAGCCCGAGTATCCCGAGTAGTAGTCGTGATAGCCACGCCGGATTTCGCCGAGCCGTTCCTGAGCCGGTTTCGGCAGCTCAGCGATCACCTTGGCCAGCAAAGGCAGATCCGCCATCAGCTCGGACAGCCGCGCCGCCGATTCCGTCTTGCGCAGGCCATCGGTCGTGCCACCGAACGCGGCGACCGCCGCGCGCAAGTCCTCGGCGAGCACCGTTGGCGCGATCTTCGCCACCGGTCGGCCGCCACCGATCTGCGCCAACCAGTGCGCCGCCAGCCGTTCCGGCAGGCGCAGTACCCCGGCGCTGTCCCAGGCCAGCCCCCGCGCGCGCAGCTCGGCCACCGCGGCATGCACCAGCGGCTCCGGGGCGTCCAGCAGCCGCACCAGATCCGGCATCGTCGCCGACGCACCGAGCGCGACGACCGCCTGACTGACCATGACCGTGTCCCGGTTCACCGTGCGCAACGCGCCGACCAGCGAATCCGCACCGTCCAGCCGCTGGGCGAGCTGACTGAAATCACGCGGTACCGGCTGCACTAGGACATCCGGACGCCCTTGGAGTAGCGCGGTCAACGACGCCTCGTCCAGACCGGACAGGTAGTCAGCAAATGATCTTGCACTCACGCCCGTCATTCTGCCGTCAGGCCACTGAGAGGTTCGAACCGGTGGTGACCCGCCTCCCCGGCCGGGTGGCTACCAGCGCCCTGCTGGATAGCTACCCTGACAGATTAGGGAAAGAGGTGCTCGCGTTGGTTCGACTCGCCTCGGGCTCGGAATTGCCCAGCTCCCTGAGGGGAGCCGTCTCACCGGCCCTCATCGTATTGCTCCTGCTGCTGGTGATGGGCACGCTCGGCTCGTGCTCTGCGCGCAACGAACAGGCGGCCGGCTTGCCGCCAGAGACCGTCTCGCCACCGGACCGCCTGACAATGGTCCAGACGCAGATCGCCGCCCGAGGGGTGAACGATCCACGGGTCCTCGATGCGATGCGAACCGTCCCGCGCCACGAATTCGTCCCGCGCGAGCAGGCGGACCGGGCCTACCAGGACCGGGCCCTGCCCATCGGCGAGGGGCAGACGATCAGCCAGCCCTACATCGTCGCTCTCATGACCGAGCTGCTCGACGTACAAGCCGGGGATGTCGTCCTCGAGATCGGTACCGGCTCCGGGTACCAGGCGGCGGTCGCTGCCGAGCTGACCGACCGGGTCTACACGGTGGAGATTCTCCCGGAGCTCGCGCGGCGCGCGGCAGGAACACTCGACCGGCTCGGCTATGCAGGTGTCGAAACGAAGAACGCGGACGGGTATTTCGGATGGGAGGAGCATGGCCCCTACGACGGCATCATCGTCACTGCCGCCCCCGACCACATCCCCGCCCCGCTGGTGGCACAGCTGAGAGAAGGCGGCCGCATGGTGATCCCGGTCGGTCCGCCGGGGAGCTACCAGACGCTGTGGCGGCTCACCAAGCAGCAGGGCAAGGTGGTCTCCGAGAACATCACCGACGTGGCGTTTGTTCCGCTGACCCGACATCCGTGACGGTGGCGGTGGCGCCGATCTGCGGACCACTGCGAGCAGTCAGTGAGGCGACCGCATAGGCGAGTGCAGCACAGAAGAACACAACCTCGAAGCCCCACGACAGGGCGATCATCGCAGCCAGGATGGCACTCACCACGGACGTGAACCCGTTCACCCCCCAGGCCAGCGGCAACCGGCTGGGTCTGGTGGCGCCCAGCGACACCAGACCGCGGGGGAATCCGATCCCCATCAGGAAGCCGAGCGGGGCGAGCAACAGCAGCGTGATCCCGATGCGCACCCCCAGTCCCCAACCGAGAGACGCCGGAAGAACGGCCGACAACACCACCGGGTACAGCGCCACGGCAGCCACGAGCGCGGCCAGCGCGCCGCGCCAGGGAATCCGGGCCGACAACATGCTCCCCAGTCCCGAGAAGGCCAGTATTCCGAAGACCACGATGGCGAACGACCGGGCGGGATGGTCCAAGAACAGCACGAAGCGCTGCACAAGGGCCACCTCGACGAGCAGAAATCCGAATCCCAGTGCCGCGAAGTACACCATCGGCGGGGCACGGCTGTTGCGCTGCGCTCGGTTCGGGTCTCGCCGTCGGATGGCAGCGGCCGGCACGAGGAGCAGTGCCAGCGACAGTCCCGTTGTCAGCACGAGCAGTGCCACCAGGATGAGATACCCGCTTCCCCCGAACGGCTGCCAGGTCCTGCCGAGCAGGGCGATGACAGTCGCCGTCTGCTCCCACTTGAAGAAGTGAAAGAAGAACGGCTGCGTATCGCGCGGTGGCGTTACGTCGTAGGAGTACCGGTCGTAGAGGGCCTGCTCGTCGGACAGAAGATCCTGGAAGGACTCGTGGTAGCGATCCCGGCGCAGCACGTTGGCGACGTTCGCTTCCCCGGGCTGGATTCCCGGATACCAGACGAGGTCGAACTGGCGCTGTCGGGCGAATGCCTTCGCCAATTCAATCTCCGGCTGGGTGAACGATTCCTGCTTCGCCAGGATCAGCATCGTCGAGAACGACCGGATAGCGATGATCCTGGTGGCCGGGCTCTTCCCGGCACGTCGCAGGGCGTCCACCACCAGCGCTGCGGCGCGCAGCTCCTCGGTCGGAGGCAGCTGCAACCACCGGTGGACGATCAGCAGGCCCCCAGGCGCCAGGTGCCCGAGGTAGGCGTCGAACGCGTCGGCGGTCAGCGGGTAGGTCTCCGAGAGGGAGAAGGCCCCGGCCGTCACTGCGCGGCGGTTCTCCGACAGGGCCAGCGTGACGAGGTCGAACCCCTCCTGCGGGCGTGACAGGTACCCACGCGGGTTCGACACGACGAGCTCGACGCGCGGATCCGCATAGACTCCGCCGGCCCGGGACGACAGGTCCGACGTGAGGAGCTCCGCGAGGAGGCGGTTGTTCTCCACTGCGACGACCGAGTGCGCACCGAGCTCCAGGGCCGACAGCACCTCCAGTCCCCCGCCCGGTTCCAGGACCAGGGTCCGGGACGCCGGCCGCAGGCGATGCGCCAGTGAGGTGGGCAGGCCGTCGACGAAGTCGGCGGTCAGGCCCTCCCGGGCGGTGAGCGGGAGCACGATCTCGCCGTCGAGGACCACGGCGCTCTGGTCGGGCAGGCGTCCCTGGTACTGGAGCGTCAACCCGGGAGCGGAATGAATGGCGGAGCTCGACACGACGTCGATCCGCGCAGCCGCGCTGGATCTGCGCTCCAGCACTTGGGCGTCCGGAACGCTTTCCAGCTGGGACAACGGCTTGTAGGGCGAGAGCCGGATCTCGAACCAGGAAGGCGTCTGCCACAAGATCACGAGGACCAGGCCGGCCGCCGCCAACCCGACGAACCGGTCCGCACCGCCTGCGCCGCCGGCGGGCGTTCCGGCCTCCGACCGTGCGCACGCGAACGCGCAGGAACCGAGCGCGGCAGTCAGCCCGGCCAGCAGGACGGCCACGGTGGGGTCCGCCCGATCCAGAACAACGAGGGCGCTCACCCCCCCGGCCGCCGAACCCGCCAGAACCGCCCCGTACAGGCCCGAGGCCCGCGCCGGCCACCTCGTCAGCGGCAAGCCGAGCACCAAACCGGCCAGCAGGAACGCTACGGCATAGCAGAGGAGATATGCAGCCAGCAGCGCGAGCTGGCTCGGCTCCCAGCCCACCCGATAGGGATCGAAGGGGATCAGGTTCGAGACGGCGTATCCGCACACCAGCGCAAGCGAAGCCGCCGCCGCCAGGCGAGCCAGGAGTGTGGGGCGCAACGGCTGGTGTGGCGGTGGACGAAACCCGAGCAGGGTACCGCTCGCCCCTAACCCCAGGAGCCCGAGACTCATCGCCAGGAAAGCGAAATGGTAACCGTAAGCGATGGAAAAGATACGGGTGAGAGCGACTTCGTACAGGAGAGTCGCCGCCGCTACCGATCCCACTCCCAGATAGACGAGCACGCGTTATCTCTCCTGGAAGCGCCGCTGCCGCCTGGTTCGATCTTGTCCACCGTACCGCACATGAACACAATGTCGCTGAGCAGTGACCCCGAGTTCGGTGGCGGCTCTCGTCGCGCTCCGGTACCACCGGCGGTGGAGCCGAATTTCGCGGGATTTGTATCAGAGTGCGCCGGCCCGGACTCCATAGCAAGTGAACGGCGAGCGCAAGAGCAAGAGGAGAGGACATGGAGCGTTTCCAGCGTGTGCGGGAGATCCTCGAGGAGGCGGTCGGCGGACTTGACGCGCCCGACGACGGGTACCCCGACGACGCCCCGCCCCCTGCAGAGCTGACCTGGCGCCCCACCAACGCACCCGTGGCGAGTTCGCGGACCGACGACATCTGGTTCAACGACCCGCAGCGCGGATGGGCGGTCAACAGCAACGGCCAGATCGTGCACACCGAGGACGGCTTCACCACCTGGCAGCAGCAGCTCCACGACCCGGGGGTTTACTTCCGTTGCGTCGGTTTCGCGTCCGAAACCCGCGGCTGGGCAGGCACCCTGACGGCGGGCAAGCGGCTGTTCGAGACCGCCGACGGGGGCGCGAACTGGACGAACGTCACCAACCTCCCCCAGCTGGCTCCATCAGCGGTCTGTGGCCTGTCGGTGGTCGACGAGTCCGTCGTCTACGCCTCGGGCACGAACTACCCGAACCGGCCCGCGCGGATGATGCGCACCGTCGACGGTGGAGCGACCTGGCAGGCCTGGGACATGTCGGCGCACGCCACCCTGCTGGTGGACACCTACTTCACCGACGCCGACCACGGCTGGGTCGTGGGCGGCAAGGCGACCGTGGCCAACCCGACCCGCGACGACGTCCGCGCCGTGGTGCTGCGCACCGAGGACGGCGGCGCCACCTGGGTGGACAAGGTCGCCGGGCTCAGTGCCCAGCTCCCGCTCGGCGAGTGGGGATGGAAGATCCAGTTCCTGAACGACCAGCTCGGCTACGTCGGGCTAGAAAGCTTCGAGCGGGGCGCGATCCTCAAGACCACCGACGGCGGTGACAGCTGGACCCGCATCGACATCAATGACCCACAGGGCAACGCCAACCTCGAGGGTGTGGGGTTCATCGATGAGTGCACGGGCTGGGTCGGGGGCTGGGGTTCGGCCAGCTTCCAGGAAGGCTTCAGCAGCTCGACCGTCGACGGTGGCAAGACCTGGCAAGACGCCAACGAGATCGGCCTGTTCATCAACCGCTTCCGCTTCTTCGGCGATCCGGTCACCATCGGCTACGCCTCGGGACTCACCGTTTACCAGTACTCCGCCGAGCCGGCCGAGGCGCTGCGGTCGATCGCGCCACCCGAGGGCCTGCGCTTCCTGCCCGACAACACCCCGAGCCGCAGCGAGGCACCCCTGCACCTCGCGGTCACCGTTCCCGACGGCGCCGAGCTCCTGATGGTGAACATCTGGGACCGCTTCGGCGAGCACCTCTGGTTACTTGAGGAGCCCCGGCCCGCACCGGGACCGCGCACCGTCGTATGGGACGTCACCGACGACGCCGGCCAGCCACTGGCCGGCAGCTTCCTTATCCGGGTGACCCTGGACGGCCGCTCGGAAAGCCAGATCGTGCACATCCGCTGACCAAGGCCGGACGGTCGCTCACCATCCGGCACACCGAATCCTGAGAGGGAGACCGTGGGAACCGCCTACAAGATCCACCCCGCGATCGGCGTCGCGCGCGTCGGCAACCACGAGACCGCGTTCTTCATCGGACCGGAGTCGCCCGGCTCGCCCGGTGTGGAGATCGACGCCGACGGGGTCGAGACCCCGCTGGCGAGCTACAAGGAGGGCGGCCGGGTCAAGCGCCAGGCGGCTCGCTTCCGGGTCTTCGCCTACGAGCAAGATGCGGTCGGCAACCAGCATCTCGTCGGCGAGGTTGGGCCGGACGTGCACGTCGAGTGGACCGTCGATCTCGTCAACCGCAAGGCGGCGTTCGACGGCAACGTGGGCCCCGCGGGGCCGCGGAACGCGGACATCACCGACCGGGAAAGCTTGATCATCCGGGGGAGCAGCCCGCGACCATCGCCGGCTGCGGCCAGCCACCGGAGGTGCTGAGCGGGACGTTCCTCGGCAAGGAGGTATACCTCGGGGAGATCCAGACCGACCGCGCCGGCCGGCTGCTCGTCCTGGGCGGGCACGGCGCGAGCGGCTCCGTCCCACCGGGCGAACCCATGTTCAGCTTCGCCAACAACGACCGGTGGCATGACGATGTGTCCGACGGACCGGTATCGGCGACGGTGACGCTGCCTGGCCAGGCCCCGGTGGCAGTGCACGAGCCGGCCTGGGTGGCCGTCGCACCACCCGACTTCGCACCGAGGATCGACGCCATCGTGTCGCTCTACGACATCGCATTCCAGGCTGGGATCGACAAGGGGGCGATCCAGCCTGAGGCCAGCCCATCGTTCACCCGGCACATCAGGCCGCTGATCGAGCGGACTCGCAGCAGGTGGGCGAGGACACGGTCTTCGTCGAGGTCGACCGCGACCCGCAGTTCCCACGACAGCCGCGACCTCTACGACAGCCGTGACACTGCCTCGTCCGAGGCCGGGGGCGTCCGTCGACGTGATGGTCCTCGGTGGCGGCCCCGCCGGAGCCGCCACCGCCCTCGCGCTCGCCCGCAGTGGTGTGTCGGTCGCCGTCGTCGCCGACCGCCACGCCCCAGCACCCGGCACCGTGGTCTGTTGGGGCGCTGACCAGCCGTACGAGAACAATTTCATCGTCAACCCCTACGGCCATGGCTGGCATCGGGACCGCTCTCGTTTCGACGCCATGCTGATCGGCGCGGCCGGCCGGGCCGGTGCCCAGATCCAGGATCTGCCGCCCGGTGGCCGTGTGGAGCACGACGGCCGAGGCTGGAGCATGCGGTGGCCGAACGGGCCGCACCTGCGGGCACCGTTCGTCATCGACGCGACCGGGCGGTCCGCCCGCGTCGCGCAGTGCCACGGGGTCAAGTGCCACGGAGTCACCCGACATCGGGTGGACCGGCTGGTCGGGCTCGTCCGCTTCGGGACATCGGCCGCTGCCGAGTCCCGGACGCTGCTCGAGGCGTGCGCCCTGGGCTGGTGGTACGCGGCGGTGCTGCCAGACGACCGGGCTGTCACCGCCTTGTTCACCGACACCGACCTTCTCCCGGTCGGCGCGGTGGAGCGGGACCGCTGGTGGACGCGGGCGTTGTCCAGAACACGGCTGGTACCGGAGATCATGGCGACGACCGGAGCATCGCGGATCTATGCCGCCGTGGCATCCACCGGCACACTGTCCCCATGCACCGGGCGGGACTGGCTGGCTGTCGGCGACGCCGCCCTGACCCTGGACCCGCTGTCCGGTCAAGGCCTGACCACGGCATTGACGTCGGCGATAAGGGCTGCGGAAACGGTACTCGACCCGCGCCGCGAGGCCGCGCTGGACGCGTTCTCGCGCCAGACCGCCGAGGAGCACCGCATTCATCTGTCGACACGGCTGGCGTACTACCGACGCGAGAACCGGTGGCCGCACGGCCCCTTCTGGCAACGTCGGCACCGCCAGCTGCAGACCATCCGATGACATCGAGGAGCGCACCGTGGAAGGACGTTTCTTCGCCCTGGGCTCGATCACTACCCTGCCATCCAGGGAGGGCGAGGACGGTGCTCTGCGGGTCTCCGCGGCGCCGCCGGCCGACCCAGCGGACCCCATGCACGACCCGACGCTGGAGCCACGCGACGAGGCCGTCTTCCTGCTGACAGCAGCGGCCGAGATCGAGCACGCCCTGATGGTGCAGTACCTCTACGCCGCCTACTCGGTACGCGTTGTCGATGGTGACCCCAACCGCGAGCAGCTCGCGGCGGTGCAGGACCTTCTCATCCAGATCGCCCGCGAGGAGATGGGCCACCTCGCCACCGTGCAGAACCTGCTGCACCTGGTCGGCGGGCCGCTGAACTTCAACCGGGAGCACTCCCCTTACGCCAGCGAGATCTACCCGTTCCGCTTCACCCTCGAGCCCCTGACGCTCGAGTCGCTGTCCAAGTACGTGACCGCCGAGAGCCCGGCCGAGCTCCCTTCGGAAATGTCGGACGAGGAACGGGCGCTTGTCGAGCAGATCCACCTCGATGCCGACATCGCCAACGGGCAGGAGGTCCGGCACGTCGGACCGATCTTCGAGCGACTGGCGCACCTGTTCTCCGAAGACCTGGCCGATGCCGACATCCGCCGGGACACCTATGCCCAGCAGGCGAAGTTCCCGGATTGGGGGTTCGAGCCGCCCGATGCCGCGGCCGGGGAGCCGCTGATCGTCGCGTCGTTCCCAGACACCGACGCCGGTCTCGTGCGGGAGGCCGCAGTCACCGCCGTGCGGGCCATCGGCGCCCAGGGTGAGGGCTTCGAACCCGGCCCCGTCGACAGCGAATCGCACTTCGAGCGGTTCTTCGACATCTACCAGCGGGTGAAGGCGCTGCTGTCGGCAGAGGCGGTGATCACCTGGCCGGTGGTGACAAACCCCAACACCACGCCAGTACCGTCAGCAGTGCATGGCGCAGCCAACGCGGTGCAGGCGGCGCTGGAGGAACACGCGAACACGGGGCGCATCACCCATCCGCGGGCACTGGCCTGGGCGCACCTGTTCAACCTCCGCTACCGCCTGCTGCTGGGACAGCTCTCGCACCTCCTGCGGCTTGATCACGAGCTGTATTCCGACGCGCCCGGTCCCCGGCTCGGCGACCGCACCGATCGCGGCCTGCTGCTGATCGGAACCTTCGATGAGATGCGCCACCTGAAGAAGATCGCCGGTAAGCTCGTGCAGCTGCCGAAGGACAAAGCACCGGGCCCCGTCCACGCCGGCCCGCCCTTCGAACTGCCATACACCCTGAACCTTCCCGATAGCGAGCCGCAGCGCTGGAGGATGCACCTCGACGCCTCCCGCGCCGCCGTCCGGCTCGTCCGCGAAAAGCTCCAGCCCGACGACGCCGCAACCGACGCCGACGGTTTCCTCACCGATCTCGTGAGCCGGGATACTGACGCCCAGGTCCTGATGCAGTCCCTGGCCGAGGGAAGCGGCGTACCACCGGAAAGCCTGCCGACCGGCTTCAAGAAACTGGTCACAATCCTCGAGGAAGCGGTGCGAGGTTTCAGCATCGGCGCCCACAGCAACTTCTTCTGGGCCGGGCAAACCCGAGAACAGTTCCTCGCCGTTCCGGTCCCATTCCAGCCAGTGACGCTGAACCCGGACGGCACCGTCGACCGCAATCCGGACACCGCTCCCCTCGTGCAGCGGCTGGAGGGCACAGCGGAGGGAAAGCGGATGCCCCGGTTCCGCCCGCCGGTGCCCGAGCATCGCATCGGGTTCGTCCGCCAGTGGATCGCCGAGGGCGGTCCGGACGAAACGCCCGGGGAGATCGGGGTCAAGCACGAGCGGGATCCGAAGCCGGAGCCGGTCACTGCGCAGGATCCGCTCAGCTTCGAGTCCGACATCAAGAACCTCTTCCGCGCGAATCCCGACCGCGCCCGGATGCTCTTCCGGTTCGATCTGCATCGCTACGAGGACGTGCGGGACCACGCAATCAATATTCTGACCCGGCTCAACGAGGGCACCATGCCCTGCGACAACCCCTGGCCCCCGGAGCGCATCGCCACGTTCCGCCAGTGGATCGCAGACGGCAAGCGGCCATGAGAGAACGTGGTCATGGGCGGGCGAGCCGGCGGCTGCTGGAGGGAGTGGACACCGGCGCCTGCACGTTCACCGGCGCGGCGAGCGAATCGCCCAGCGATGGTCAGCGCCGCGGGATCCGAGCCGGCACCGGGAGCGGGCTCGGTCAAGGCGAAGCAGAAGCGGACGTCACCGGCTGCCAGCGGGCGTAGGTAGCGTTGCTTCTGCTCGTCGGTGGCGATGAGCTCGAGCATGTGCGTGCATGTTGCCCTCGTCGGGGCGCCGAAATGTTGAGGGCCAGCGGGCGCCCGAACGTCTCGGCCAGCCCGCGGGACGTTACGTCGTGTGGGGAGAGCTGCCGACGAGGTAGCGAAACGTGTTGTCCAGCCGGTAGCCGCCGCTCGGTGTCCGGTAGCCGGCCAGCCCTTCCAGCACAGCACGGCACACGGCGTCGGGGCTCGCGACGCGCAACGCTCGTCGCCCGAGGCCGGAGCCGAGGAGGTCGCGCAGCAACGTGTCCTCGTCGGGATACCGGAAAGGGCAGACGACCTCATCGACCTCAGCCACGGCGAGCCCGGCCAACGTGGCTAACCGCTCGAGCCGTCCGTCCGCCGACAGTGGCGGGGGCTGCATTCCCTCACCGCGGCCGGCGCGGCGGGGCAGCAGGCCGGACAGGGCACGCCCGAAGGCGCGGATGTCACAGTTCTCTTCCTTGCCCCAGACCGTGATCACCACCGGCGCGCCGGGACGCGCAACCCGGGCGGCCTCGCGCAGCGCCGTCAGCGGGTTCGTAACGTGCATCATCGATTGCACACTGATCACGACGTCGAACCTGGCGCCCGGATAGGGCAGCACCAGGATGTCGCCGACCTCGAAGCGACCCTCGGGCACCAGCGCGGCAGCCTGCTCGATCTGCCTGGTGTCCCGGTCGATCCCGGTGACCTGCGCGCCACGGTCCGCGGCGATCCGGCACAGCAACCCGGCTCCGCAACCCAGGTCCAGCAACGAGGTTCCCCGACCGACGCATGTCCGGTGCAGGACCCGCTCGTAGAGCGGAGTAGCCCAATTCTGTGGTCCCGCGTCCACAGCTCGTCAACCTACGCTGCTTGGTGCATGCTCGACGGCGTAGTTATCGACAACGCCCAGGTGTTCAATGACAAACCAACCTCGTGGGCGCTACGCGCCGCCCCGAGAAGTGAGAATAGACCGGCAGCTGCGCGTGACAGCCCTACCTGCGTGGCAGAGCGGGTCGTGGTCACCCACATTTCCAAGCACGAGACAGAGGAGCCCTTGGTGATCTTCATCGTCGTCAAGTTCACGATTCGTCCCGACAAGGCCGACGAGTGGCCCTCGCTCGTCGACGAGTTCACCCAGGCCACTCGGGGAGAAGAGGGCAACATCTTCTTCGAATGGTCGAGGAGCGTCGACACGCCCAACCAGTTCGTCCTGGTCGAGGCATTCGCGGACAGCGCAGCGGGCGGGGTGCACGTGAGCTCCGACCATTTCAAGAACTTCATAGCGTGGGTTCCCGGAGTGATCGTGACGAAGCCGGAGATCATCAACGTCGAGGTGCCCGGCGACGGGTGGGGGCAGATGGCCGAGCTGACACCGGCCAGCGCTTCCTAGCACGTCTACCCGCCGGGTCGGTCAAGTTCGGGTCGGGGGCTCCGGTACGCGCGGCACCCTGATTCCGTACTCGCGGATCTTGCGGTAGATCGTGGCGCGGGACATGCCGAGCTGCTGAGCGGCGCGGACCTTGTTGCCGTCGACGTCGAGCAGGGCCTGCACGATCGCATCGCACTCGATCGACTCGAGCGGGGTGAGCACCCGGCGCGTGCTGGCCCGGCACTCCGGCGGCAGGTCGGCCACCGTGATCACACCCGTCCGGCGGTTCGCGACGATCTTGCGCATGTTCTGGTAGAGCTGCGCGATGTTCCCCGCCCACCGGTTGCGCATCAGCACGCGCATCGCCTCGGCCGAGCAGGACAGCGAGCCACCCTTGGTCAGCCGGGAGATCATGAACGGCACGAGCTCGCGCAGGTCTTCGATGTGGTGGCGCAACGGCGGAATCTGCAGCGACCGGGGGAAACAGCGAAGCAGCCGGGCGAGGTCGCCGTCGTAGTCCGGAAGTTGGTGGCCGCAGGTCGCCACCACCCACGGCCGATCGATGTCGGGCGATTCGCGATGCGGCTCGAGCACGTCATACAGTGCCCGCAGGACCTCGCCGGGCAGCTGGTCGATATGGGTCAGGATGATCGTCGCGGTGCCGCCGTCGATCTCCTCCGCGACCTCATCCACCCACCGCGCGGAGTCGCCATTCTCGGCCACCTCGATCCCGTCGAACACCCGCACGTGTCCGGCCGGCGAGCGAAGCTGGTGCGTGCCGCGGGCGATCGCCAGCTTGCCCACGCCAGGCTCGCCCTCCAGCACGAGCCACTCCCCGGATTGGAAATGCCGGTCTACTTCCCGGCAGCACTTGGTCCACAGCGCCCCGGAACCCACCACCGCCGGCAGGGTCACCGCAGGCTGCCTGACCTCGTGACCACCGCCGGCGGCGATCGGCTGGGTCAGCTGAACCTGCACGATCCCCCCGGTGACCGAGCGGTCCTCCCAGCTGGGCTTGCACAGCACCCGCGCCGTGGCACCGCTGGGCAGATCGAGGATCAGCAGCTGCCGACCGCCGGCACTGAGCGCCTCGGTGGCCTGCGCGAGAAGGATCTGCTGGTCCCCGGGGTCGAGGACCTCGCGGGCCCGGTCGTTCATCATCAGCATGTCGTTGCTGATCGCCAGTACGGCACCGTGGCCGCGCCGGCACGTCATGAGGTAGTCGTGCAGTAAGGCCAGCTCGTGGCGGCCAGAGTGCTCGAACAGAGCCTCTTCGATCCGCTTGGCGGCCGTCGTGGCAGCGGCCACCATCATGGGGTTCGCGTCCGCTCGCCAGCAGGTCAGGTCAATGATGCCGACCAGCTTGCCGGTCACTGGGTGATGGATGGGTGCGCCGGCGCAGGCCAGGTCCTCGAGGTGCTCGACGTAGTGCTCGTGCCCGAAGACCTCGGCCGGGCCGCGTCCCTCCAATGCGGTGCCGATCCCGTTCGTTCCGACGTGCTGCTCGGAGTAGCTGAACCCGATGTCGAGCTTGACCCGGTCCAGATGTGCGCGGAGGGCAGAGTCGCCGGTGCGCCTGTCCAACACGACACCATGGGCGTCGGTCAGAACGATGCAGACTGGTTCACCGGCAAGCTGGTCTGCCAGGTCACCGATGACGTTACTGGCGCTGCGCGTGAGCTGGGTGTCCCGGTTCGGGTTGGGGTCGTAAGGCAGGTCGAAATGATCCGCCGGCACCTTCCAGTCCCGGGACCGGGTCCAGGACGCCATGATGCTGTCCCGTACAACACCAGGCTTCACGGGCTCTGCGGTCAGGAAATGTTCCCGCGCACTAGCCAGGTGCGGGCTAGCGCCCGTCGGGTCGCTGGTTGCGGCTCCCCGTCGGTCGCCTAGCGGGTGCGCTTCGACCACAAGTCGCCCCTTTGGAACCCCGATGATCCGCGGTAGCGGCACCATACCGCCGTCGGCAACTTGCCACCATCGTAACCGCCCGGGGCGACCCTAATAGGTACTGCCAAAACCGACTACTGTCTCATGTTGAGACTGTCCGCGCTCGCACAGGGGTGTGTGATCCAAGACACGGGTCCGCACCGGCCCGTCCGGGCGGGTGTTCGGCGTGCCTGCTCCGCTGGTGGGTGTCCGATGTGCCGGCTCCGCCGGCGGGTGCGGGCGCGAGCGTGAGGAGGTCACGGAGATGAGGCGGCCTCGATGAGTGAGCCCGAGCCGTCCGCAGCCGAGACGTTCAACCCGTGGAGCGTCGTCAACGTGGTGTTCCACCATCTGGCTGCGAAGGGTTTGCACCCCGTCCTCGGCGAGGCGGGGGACCCGGCGCGGCCGGCAGCCGAGCTGCTGCGAGCGCTCGGTATCGAGCCCGGCCCGGAGCGGTCCGAGCACACGAGGCAGGACATCAGGCAGCAACTGGCCGATTTGCGGACGGCCGTGCTCGGCGAGCGCCCGTGACCCGATCTCGGCACTTGACCAGCACGGACGTCGGAGGGAGCGGGCACGTATCTGATCTTGATTCGTCTCATGTTGAGACCACCGGCCAGTCTGGCGTGCGGTGTGATTCCAGGCACACGGCAGCGCGGAACAACGACCTGCATAACGAGATCGAGCAACAAACCCGAGCAAGTGATCGACGCTGACGGCTAGCGCCGCAGCGGACCCGAGTACGCGGGTGAGGGAGTGAAACCATGAGTCGCCAGAGCGTGGCAAAGGCTCACCAGAAGATCCAGGAACTGTCCTGGGAACCGATGTATCACACGCCGTACCAGAAGTACGGGACCGACTACACCTTCCAGAAGGCGCAGAAGAGGGACCCGCTCAAGCAGGTTCTGCGGTCGTACTTCCCCATGCAGGAGGAGAAGGACCATCGCGTCTACGGGGCTTCCGACGGCGCGATCCGCGGAAATATGTTCCGCCAGGTGCAGGAGCGCTGGCTGGAGTGGCAGAAGCTGTTCCTGTCCATCATCCCGCTGCCCGAGATCTCGGCGGCCCGGTCCATGCCGATGCTGTTCCACACGGTGCCCAACCCGGAGCTGCACAACGGCCAGGCCATCCAGATGATCGACGAGGTCAGGCACTCGACGATCCAGCAGAACCTCAAGCGCCTGTACATGAACAACTACATCGACCCGGCAGGTTTCAACTCGAGCCTGCGCAACTTCCACAACGACTACTGCGGCACGATCGGCCGGCAGTTCGCCGAGGGCTTTATCACCGGTGACGCCATCACCGCGGCGAGCATCTACCTGACGATCGTCGCCGAGACCGCGTTCACCAACACCCTGTTCGTCGCCATGCCCGCCGAGGCGGCAGCCAACGGCGACTACCTGCTGCCGACCGTGTTCCACTCGGTGCAGTCCGACGAGTCGCGGCACATCAGCAACGGTTACGCCACCCTGCTGATGGCCCTGTCCGACGAGGGCAACCACCAGCTGCTCGAGCGCGACCTGCGGTACGCGTGGTGGAACAACCACCGTGTCGTCGATGCCGCGATCGGCACCTTTATCGAGTACGGCACGAAGGACCGCCGCAAGGAGCGGGAGAGCTACGCCGAGATGTGGCGGCGGTGGATCTACGACGACTACTACCGCAGCTACCTGGTACCGCTGGAGAAGTACGGGCTGGTGATCCCGCACGACCTCATCGAGGAAGCCTGGAACCAGATCTGGAACAAGGGCTACGTCCACGAGGTCGCGCAGTTCTTCGCCACGGGTTGGCTCGCCAACTACTGGCGAATCGACTCGATGACCGACGAGGACTTCGAGTGGTTCGAGTACAAGTACCCAGGCTGGTACGACAGGTACGGCAAGTGGTGGGAGAACTACAACCGCCTATCCCTGCCCAACGGCCACCACCCGATCGTCGCCGAGAACGTCGACTACGTGTACCCGCACCGCTGCTGGGTCTGCATGGTTCCGTGCCTGGTGCGGGAGGACATGGTCATGGACAAGGTCGACGGGCAGTGGCGCACCTACTGCCACGAGATGTGCGCGTGGACCGACAAGACCGCGTTCCGGCCGACCTTCATGGGTCGGGAGACCCCGAACATGGGCCGCCTCACCGGAAAACGCGAGTGGGAGACGCTCTACCACGGCTGGAACTGGGCCGACGTCGTCAGCGACATGGGCTTCGTCCGCGACGACGGCAAGACCATGACGGCACAACCGCATCTGAACCTCGATCCCAAGAAGATGTGGACGCTGGATCACATGCGGCGCATGGGCAACCTGTTGAGCCCGAACGTGCTCCTCAACGAGATGTCAGACGACGAGCGGCAGGCCTTCCACGCCGACTACGTGCGTCAGGGTCCGGCCGGCCGGCCGGCGCCAGCGGCTGGCTAGCGCGGCCGCCGCGCCGAGCTGGCAACAGTCATGGCCGACAAGCACGTCGTCCGGTTCGAGCCGGTCGGCATCGAGATCGAGGTCGACGAGGACCAGACGATCTTGCGTGCCGCCTTCGAGCAAGGCGTCATGCTCATGCACGGATGCAAGGAGGGCCAGTGCGCCTCCTGCAAGTCGTTCGTGCTGGACGGCGACGACATCGAGCTCGATCGGTACTCGACGTTCGCGCTGCCTGACTACGAGAAGGAGGAAGGGTTCACCCTGCTGTGCCGGGCGCACGCCTATGAAGACCTCACGATCGAGCTGCTGAACTACGACGAGGACATGATCCGGTCGGGGTTGCCGATCCAGCAGGCGGTCGCTGAGGTCGTCTCGAACGAGGCGGTGACCCACGACATGCGGCACCTGGTGCTCCGGCTCGTCGAGCCGCGGGAGATCAAGTTCTTCCCGGGCCAGTACCTGGACTTCGCTGTCCCGGGTACCGAGGAAAACCGCTCGTTCTCCATGGCGAACACGTCGAGCCGGGAGGACGGCCGGCTGGAGTTCGTGATCAAGATCTATCCGGACGGGCTGTTCTCCCACTTCCTGGACACCGAGGTGAAGGCGGGCGGCCGGCTGGACGTGACCGGGCCGTACGGGGTGTTCACCCTGCGCGAGGGCCACGACACGGACCTGGTGTTCGTCGGCGGCGGCGCCGGGATGGCGCCCATCCTGTCGCTGCTGCGCTCGATGACCGAGCGGGGGATCACCCGGCGAGCCACCTACTACTACGGCGCCCGCCAGCGGCGCGACCTGTGTTTCGACAAGGAGCTGCGGGCGCTGGAGGACTCGTTGCCCGGGTTCCGCTACATCCCGGCGCTGTCCGAGCCGACCGAACAGGACGCCTGGGACGGCGAGGTCGGGCTGATCACGGACGTGGTGGCCCGGCATGAGTCGGACCTGAGAGGCGCAGACGGCTATGTCTGCGGGCCCCCACCCATGGTGGACGCGGCCATCGCCACGCTGACCCGCCTCAGGATGCCCGAAGAACGCATCTACTACGACAAGTTCACCACGACCGGTGAACCCGGCCAGTGACCGACAGCCATTGAGGAGGACCGCTCCAGACTCCAACCGATGGCGACATCGGCCGAACTCAAGGTGAGGCAACACTGATGACAACTGCGCAGGAACGCAGCGTACCGAGAGTCAATTTCACCGATGCTGAGGCCGGTGCCAAGGAATTCCCGGACTCGAACGCGCGTCGGTACAACTACTTCGTCCCGCAGAAGCGCAAGCAGACCCACTACGAGGACGTGACCGTCGAGGTCCAGCCGGATCCCCGGCACTACCTCAGCCAGGGCTGGATCTACGGCTTCGCCAACGGCGAGGTCGGCTACCCGCTGACCTGGACAAGACTCAAGGCCTGGGGGCAGGACCTGCCCGAACCCGAACGGGGCCCCGGCACCGGTGGCGGCGGCAAGGGGCTCGACTGGCCGGCACACGGCTGGCACGAGTTCCGCGACCCCAACGAAGAATGGGAGATGACGCTCTACCGTTACGGCGCCAATGTCGTACGCCAGGTCAACCAGAACCTTGAGGTGGCCCGCCAGGCGAAGGCGTTCGAGCAGTGGAACCCGAACTGGGTGCATTTCGTGGAGCGCCACGTCGGGGCGTGGATGCACATCGAGCACGTCCTCGGGCTCTACGTCTTCAGCCACGCCAACCGGTCCGGCCCGACGAACATGCACAACACGGCGATCGCCGTGAACGGCATGCACAAGATCCGCTTCGCGCAGGACCTCGCGCTGTACAACCTCACGCTCAGCGAGGAGATCGAGGGATTCGACGGCTCGGCGCACATCGAGGCATGGAACTCCGACCCGGCCTGGCAAGGAGCCCGGAAACTCGTCGAGGCGCTGACCGCGATCGAGGACGACTGGGGTGAGTCGATGTTCGCCGCGAACGTGGTTTTCGAGCCACTGCTGGGCGAGCTGTTCCGGAGCAACCTCGTGCAGCAGGCGGCGGCCGGCAACGGAGACTTCGTGACCCCGACCATCGTGGGTGCCGGTGAGTACGACTACGCGCGGCGCGACCTGCGCATGACGATCGCGATGTTCGAGCCGCGGGCCAGCGACAAGGAGTTCGCCGAGCACAACAAGGAGATCATGCAGGGCTGGCTGTCCACGTGGGTGCCGCAGGCTCTCGAGGCCGCGCGGGCGCTGCAGCCGCTGTGGTCGCAGCCCGACTTCAAGCCGCCACGGTTCGAGGACGGCCTCGACCGCGCGAAGAACCGCTTCAGCGGGATCGTGTCCGACCTTGGTCTGCAAGTACCTAAGGAGCTGGCCCAGTGACCACGTTCAAGACAGCCGAGAGCCCGTTCAAGGCCAACAACACCGCCTCGAACATGTGCGGTTTCACGCTGATGAATAACCAGGTCGGCGCCCTGGTCGCGCAGGTGATGGCGACCAAGGACAACGTCACGGTGACACCGCTGCCGTCGATGATCCGAGTCGACGCGAAGAACCGGATGGATGTCGTGTACGCCGAGATCGACGATGCCGCCGGTGAGGAGGAGGGCTGGTTCGACTCCGCGGAGTTCGAGGAGAACATGTCGACGCACTACGGCCGCATGATCCACGAGGACGACCGGACGATCATGTTCGCCAATCCCGAGGACGCGGCGGAGTTCATCGACTTCGACCTGAAGGCGAAGTAGCCCTAGGAGCCGCCCAGCGAAAGGACCCACCACGATGTATCAGAAGGATGGCGAGAAGTACTTCGTCGTCGACACCCACTCGCACTTCTGGGATGCCAGTCGGGAGAACTGGGTACCGGGCGCCGAGAACTACGCTAAGGGCTGGATCGACTGCTTCTACGGCTACCACCAGCTGGCCCCACCGGAGACGCACTGGGACTACGAGCACTACCTGAAGGTCTCCGAAGAGGACTTCATGCGCGATATGTTCGAGGAGGGTTACGTCGACGTCGCGATCTTCCAGTCCACCTACCTGACCGAGTGGTACAAGACCGGCTTCAACACTGCCGCGCAGAACCACGTGCTCACCGAGAAATACCCCGACAAGTTGATCACCAACGGTCGCTTTGACCCGCGCGAGGGTGACGCCGGGCTCAAGCAGCTCGAAGAGGACGCCGAGCGGTTCAACCTCAGGGGTGTGAAGCTCTACACGGCGGAGTGGTACCAGGGTTCCCGCGGCTGGAAGCTCACCGACCCGGAGGCCTACCGGTTCCTGGAGCGCTGCCAGGAGCTCGGGATAAAAAACATCCATGTCCATAAGGGCCCGACAATCTGGCCGTTGGACAAGGACGCCTTCGACATGAGCGACGTCGATCATGTGGCGACCGACTTCCCGGAACTCAACTTCATCGTCGAGCACTGTGGCATCCCGCGGATCGATGACTTCTGCTACATGGCCGTGCAGGAGCCCAATGTCTACGCCGGCTGCTCGGTGGTGATCGGCGCCCTGATGCACGCCCGGCCGAAGTTCTTCGCTCGGGTGATGGGCGAGCTGCTGTTCTGGGTCGGTGAAGACCGGATCACTTTCGGCGCGGATTACAACATCTGGACACCGAAGTGGCAGGTCGAGGGCCTCGTCGACTGGCAGATGCCCGATGACGAGGCATTCACCGACTACTCGAAGCTGACCGTCGCAACCAAGAAGAAGATCCTCGGACTCAACGCGGCGAAACTGTACGACATCGAGGTCCCGGCCGAGTGCCGGCTGCCCACGGCGGCGGGCGAGGACATGGCGCCCGGTGAGCAGCTGACCACCGAGACCGCTGGGGCCCAGGCGTGACGCTTGCGTCCCGCGCGCTCGCCGCGCTGGAGACGGTGCGCGACCCCGAACTGGACACCTCGATCGTCGAGCTCCAGTTCGTGTCGTCGTGCACCGTCGCCCAGGACGGGGTGGCGCAGGTGCGGCTGCGCCTGCCGACCTTCTTCTGCGCCCCGAACTTCGCGTTCCTGATGGTCGCCGACGCCTACGATGCGGTGTCGGCCGTGGACGGGGTGACCCGGGCGCAGATCGTGCTGGAGGATCACTTCGCCGCCACCACGATCAACGACGGGGTGGCCGCCCGCGCAGGGTTTGTGGCCGCGTTCGACGGCGAGGCGTGCAATGAGCTGCACGAGCTGCGGTCGACCTTCATTCGCAAGGCCATGCTGGCCGGCCAGGACCGGGTGGCCCGACCGCTACTCGCGGCGGGTGCACAGCCCGCGGACCTGGCGGGCATGCGGCTAGGCGACGTCGCGCCGTCGCCCGATCTCGACCGCCTCCGGGAGCGCCGGGCAGAGCTTGGCATCCGATCCGACGATGACGCGCCACTGCTGGTGGACGGCGCCGGTGCGCCCGTGGGACTCGAGGCGCTACCCCTGCACCTTCGGCGCGTCCGCACCACCAGGGTGACCATCGAAGCCAACGCCAGCCACTGCCTCAGCCTGCTCGCCACCAGATACGGCGTCGGCTCAGTCACCGACTCAGTCGCCGAAGGACAGGAGTAGAGGTCATGAAAGCAGTCCGGTTGCACGACTACCACAAGCCGGCAGTGGTGGAGGACGTCGCCGAGCCGACCATCTCCGGACCGCTGGATGTGATCGTGAAGATCGGGGGGGCCGGGGTCTGCCGCACCGACCTGCACATCATCGAGGGCCAGTGGGCCGACCGGAGCGGGGTGGCGTTGCCCTACACGCTGGGCCATGAGAACGCGGGCTGGGTGCACGCCGTCGGCGACGGGGTCACCAACGTCGCCCCGGGTGACACGGTCATCCTGCACCCAGCGCCGAGCTGCGGGCTGTGCCGCGCCTGCCGGGCCGGCGACGACATGCACTGCAGCAACGGCGACTTCCCTGGTCTGGTCCGGGACGGCGGGATGGCCGAGCGCCTGCTGACCTCGGCACGGGCCTGCGTGAAGCTCGACCCGTCGACCCAGCCGGCGGACGTTGCGGCGCTGGCCGACGCCGGGATCACCGCCTACCACGCGGTGCGCAAGGCGATCCCGCTGCTGTGTCCCGGGACGACCTGTGTGGTGATCGGCGCGGGCGGCCTCGGGCATATCGGCATCCAGTGCCTGGCCGCATTGACCGCGACCACCATCATCGTGGTCGACCGGAACCCGGATGCGCTCACGCTCGCCGGGGAACTGGGCGCGCAGCACACCGTGATCGCCGACGGGCAGCACGTGGACGCGGTGGCCGACCTCACCGGCGGGGCGGGCGCCGAAGTGGTGCTCGACTTCGTCGCCGAGCAGGGCGCCGAACACGACGGATTCGAGATGACCCGCCGGGCCGGTTCCTACTTCGTGATCGGCTACGGGGGCCAGGTCCAGATACCGACCCTCGACATCATCTCCACCGAGCGCAACATCATCGGCAACATCGTCGGCACCTACAACGACCTCGCCGAGCTGATGGTCCTCGCCCAGGCCGGCAAGGTCACCCTGCACACCAAGACGTACCCGCTCGACTCGGCCGTCGAGGCCCTCGACGACCTCGACAACGGCCGGGTCCGCGGCCGAGCGATCCTCGTCCCGTAGTTCCACCACCACACCGAGGGAGATCAGATGGCCAAGGAACTACGTTTCGGTGCGGAAGCCCGCAACCTGCTGCTGTCCGGGGTCGACCAGCTGGCGGAGGCGGTCAAGTCGACGCTCGGGCCCAAGGGGCGCAACGTCATCCTGGAGAAGATCACCGGGTCGCCGGTGGTCACCAACGACGGTGTGACCATCGCGCGGGAGATCCACCTGAAAGACCAGTTCGAGAACATGGGCGCCCAGCTGGTCAAGGAAGCGGCGATCAAGACCAACGACATCGTCGGCGACGGCACGACGACCGCGACGGTGCTCGCGCAGTCGATCGTCCGCGAGGGCATGAAAGCCATTGACTCAGGCGGCAACCCGGTGCTGATCAAGCGGGGCATCGACCTCGCCGTGGCGCGGCTGGTGGAGCACCTGCAGAGCGTGTCCCACCCAGTGGCCACCGAGCACGACTACGCCCGGGTGGCCGCGATCTCGGCCAATGACGATGACATGGTCGGAGAGGTGATAGCCAAGGCACTGCACACGGTCGGCGACGGCGGCATCGTCACGGTGACCGAGTCCGCGGTGCACGGGATGAGCGTCGACTTCGTCGAGGGCTTCGAGTGGGACAACGGGTACGTCTCGCCGTACATGGTGACCAACCCGGCCAGCCTGGAAGCGATCATCGACGACCCGTACATCCTGCTGTGCAGCGAGAAGATCACGAAGGTCCAGCAGCTCATGCCGCTGCTCGACAAGGTGATGCGGGATCCGCGCCCGCTGGTGATCGTCGCGGAGAACGTGGAGGGCACCGCGCTGAGCATGCTGGTGCACAATCACGTGAACGGCATCTTCCAGTGCGTGGCGGTCCGGGCGCCCGGTTTCGGCGACCGCAGGCTCCGCAAGCTGGAGGACATCGCCACGATGACCGGCGGCGAGGTGTACAGCAAGCACTCCGGCTTCACCCTGGAGACCATGACCGCCGCCCAGCTCGGCCGGGCGTCCCAGGTGCGGGTCAACGCCGACCGCACCGCGATCGTCGGTGGGGCCGGTTCGTCCGAGGCCATCGAGTTCCGGCTCACCCAGATGCGGGCCGAACGCGAACGCGCGAGCTACGGCGTCGACGAGGACGTGCTCAACGAGCGGATCGGGGCGCTGTCCGGGAAGGTCGCGGTGATCAGTGTGGGGGCCCCGACCAATGCCGAGCTCGCCGAGCTGCAGCACCGGGTGGAGGACGCGCTGTCCGCGACGCGCGCCGCGATGGCCGAGGGCATCGTGGCCGGTGGCGGCGCCGCGCTGGTGCACGCCGACCAGGCGCTGGACGACCTGGACGTGAAGGACGACTACGCGCTCGGCGTCGACATCGTCCGCCGCTCGCTCACCGAGCCGGCCTTCCTGATCGCCAGCAACGCCGGCTACTCGGGCCAGGAGGTGGTCAGCAGGATCGCCGAGCTCGGGGTCGACGATGGGTTCGACGCCCTCGAGGGCCGCTTCGGCAACATGATCGAGATGGGCATCATCGACCCGCTGCGGGTGGCCCGGGCGGCGCTGCAGAACGGTGCGTCCGTGGCCGGGCTGCTGCTCACCACCAACTCCCTGGTCGCTGAGGAGCAAACTCCGTGGGGCGGCAGTAGGGCGCTGATGACGGAGTTCGGGTCGCTGGACGAGGGGCTACAGCAACCGTCACCCGACTCGAGCACCCCGCAGTCGTTGGGCCTGGGCCCGTCGATCGGCTGAGGCCCGTTCGGGTCGGGGCGGGTTGAGGACAGCCCCGGAATCAGGAGAGAAGCAACAGGGAGTCCCATCGGGCGGGGACCGGTGGCGCTGGTAGCTGTCCACGATCTGCAAGGACGAGGACGACGCCGGCTGATCCGGTGAGCAGGCCGGGTTCATCGGACGGCAAGCCGTTGTGAAGGTGCTGGAAGGCGAAGGTGAGCTGTGGGTTGAATGCTTCGGTGACGGCGGTTGCTGCGCTGTCGCCGGTGCCACCTTGGCTGGTGGTCGTGCTCTGCAGGACTCCGGCGTATCCGTGACACAAGGTCGGTCCTTCCACGTCCCAAAGATCTGCGGGGCGATCGGAAAGGGACGCGATGGCGGCTTCACCGGCCGTGATCAGCCGGGGATCTGCGAGCGCGCTGCCGGCGAGTATGAGGGCGCGGCCGATTCCGGGCGCGCCGTAGCACCAGGCGTCGCGTCGTCCGGCGGTCGGCGCTGCGGTGTCACTGTCCAGTTCGTCACCCGTGACATAGGGCGCCCAGCTGTGCGCAGCATCCGTGCGCCAGCGCAGCAGCCAGTGCGCCGCTTCCTGGATCGCGGTTCGTTGCCCGGCGACGGACCATCCGGCGGTGTGGGCTGTGGCGAGCAGGGCGAGGGTACCGGCGATGCCGTGCGCCATGCCGGTGGTCGCCGCCCCGGACGGGTGGACGGTCACCGCCGGTGGGTGCTCGCTGGCGGGTAGCCACCAGCCGGGCCGGTTGCCGTGGTGGGTGCCGATCATGGTGGTGAGGGTTTGCAGAGCGGCCAGCAGTCCGGGCTCTGTCATATCGTGACCGGAGGTGAACGCCGCGAGCAGGACTCTGCCGATCCCGGTCAGGCCGTTGATCGCGTCATACATCGACCATGGCGTGCCCACGCCGCCGGCTCGGCGGCGTTCTTCGTAACGGCGGGTGAGATCGAGGGCTCGTGCGGATAGCCACCGGGCGGCGCGTGTGGTGACGGTCCGTTGGAAGTCGGGGTCGGGCAGGTACTGCGACCCGATGATCAGCGAGGCCGCCAGGCCTCCGGGGCTGGTGAAAGTTCCCGCGCTGTTGCCTCCGTAGCGCCGGGCGTGCACGGCGCATGTTTCCCAGTGGCGGATGGCGGCGGTGGCGAAGACGGGGTCTGTCGTTGACAGGCGGGCGTGCAGCAGGGCGGTGCCCGCCAGCCCGCCGGCCAGGGATGCACCGGCGGAAGCGGGGACGGCGGCGAGGACGTTCTCGGGGTCCAAGAGCCGCTCGGCGGTGGCCAGCGCCTGCTGCCCACTCACGACGATCCCAGCGCTCACAGCGCTGAAGTCGGTAGCACGAGAAGGTCTGCGGCCAGCGCTCGGGCCATCCGCTCGGTGTCCGCACTGCCGAGGAGCCGGTTGGCGTGCATATGGATCAGGGCCGATGCGCAGGATGGGCGGTGTGCTGGTTTCAGGGTGTCGCGGTAGGAGGTGAGAGCGTCTTGCCGGGCTATCCATGCGGGATCGGTGAGCGACGGGATTGGCGAGTTGGTGTCGTCCTGTGATCGGTTTGACCGTACTTGTGGGCGCAGAGTCACCACACGTTGACGAGCGGCGCGGTCGAGGTGATGTCCGCGCAGGGCCGCAGGGTCGCCGTCGGCGACGGCACGGGCGATGGCGGCGGCGGACAATGCTGCGATCACCAGCCGTTGATCAGGGTCGGTGGTGGTGGTGGCGAGCGCCTTGAGGACCAGGTGACTGTCCGCGGCGAACACCTGTTCCGCGGCGTGGATCGCATCCGGTCCGCCGTACCGCTCGATCTCCTGGTCGTAGGGTTCCACGGTGAACCCGCCCGAGAGCCGTTGCCTGATCATTTCTGAGCACCAGGCCGAGAGGGCCGGGAGGACACGGCCGCCCAGGGCGGCCGGATTGCCGTGGAAGCGGGCCCGTATGTGGGGTCCGTGCGAGGTGTCGGCGTATCTCAGCCAGAACCAGGTATCGAAGTGCCCAGTCAGACCAGCGGCAGCGGCGGCGAGCTCCGACAAGATCTGGTCGTGGCAGTGGGAGGGTCCACGCACCGTGAGTGACAACCATGGACCGCCCGGCAGGTGCAGACCCGTACCGGTGGCGCGGACAGGGGTGGCGGCCGGGCGAGCCGGTTCTGTCACGGTGGTGCGCCGGGCGAGGGGCACCACGAGTTCCAGCACGTGGTCGCCGGTGGGGCCGGGGACGACCGCTTGGATGGCGTCCGGCCCGCCGGGCTGTTCGGCGACCGCCAGCACCCCGCGACGGACGTATCGGCGCAGCAGCTCACGGTCGTCTGGCCGGCGAAGGTCCAGGGGCAGGCGCCGGTCGGCGTCCTCGGTGACGACGATGTCGGGCGGGGGCGGAGTCGCTGCGGTCCGCCAGGTGTGTAGCGCCCCGTTCCAGGCTGTGCGGTCATGGACTGCTCCGGTCAGCTCGGGGGGCAGCACCCAGCGGGCCGGGGAGAGCACGGTCCGCTCGTACCGCACACGCGGCTGGAACGGAAGGTCTGCCAGCGGCCCCCAAGACCAGCCGCGCCAGGGACGGCAACCGGTATGCCCCAGCAGTTGCAGGAACCTGGCCAGGGGCGGGAGCAGGCGAGGTGCCAGCCGTGAGTACAGGACCGGGACGACCTGCCGGTCACGGCTGGCCGACCACACCATCAGACGGTCGCCGTTGGATACCAGCAGCAGGTCGTCGAGGACCAGATCGCCGTCTCGCACCGGGACGCCCACGGGGATACGCCACGGCGCGAAGCCCGTCTGCGGGGCGAGCGCCGCCCCCTCGGAGACACGAGGCCGCACGGCCAGTTCCGCAACCAGCGTTGAAGGTTCCCCCAGGTCGCTCAGGGTGCCGGGGAGCAGGCCGGTGAACCGCCCTTGGCTCGATCCGGCGTCTTGGGAGCCACCTCCGGGACACACCGCCAGATGCAGCCTCCCCAGGGCCAGATCCTGCTGCGTGGCGGTCAGCACCCGGACATGGATCTCAGCGGTCCGGGGTGGTGGCTCTGCGGTCTGGTCGCCGACCAGCGCGGCGATGGCCTCGGCGTCCAGGACGACCTCGGTGCCGCCGCGTGTGGTGCCGTGTGCGAGCAGCGCGGTCAGCACAGTGGTACGGCCGGGTGGCGGGGGTGCGGCGTCGATGTCGGAGGCGTCGGTGTCGACGCCCAGGCCGATGGCGGGGTCGGTGGCCTCCGACAGTGGAACGAACCGGTGCGGGCCGTATCGGTCCAGGAATCGGTCGTGGTAGCCGGTCAGCGGCCCCCGACCCCAGCCGATCCGCCACAGCACCCCGGCGGCGCGGGCGGCCTGGTCCGCCAGGGCGGTGGGCAGGACGAGGTGCGCGTCGGCGACCACATCGACGCTCAGAGCACGCTCCTGGAAGGAGATCTCGTCCGCCAGGTCCCTCGCGGCGGTCAGCGCCGCCAGCCGGCTCGGGTAACCGGGTCGACACTGGTCCGCGTCGGCCAAGAGCCGCCGCAGACTCGCCAGCTTCTCCCGCACCGGGCTGACGGCGGGGAGCCTGCCGAGCAGGTGCCCGAGCGGGTCGTCGCCGAGATCACCGGGCAGCAGATCAGACAGCAGGAATCCGGCGCGGACCAAGCCGAGCACCGTGGCCCTGACCACGGACTCCGGTACCGTCGACCACCGCCGGCCCACCTCGGCGATCACCTGGTCGACGGTGGCTCCCGCCCGGCACGTCCTCAGGATGAGCATGGTGGCGTCGGTCGCGCGGACGGTGACCCGGTGGGGACCCGTTCTGCCGGGTGCGGCCTGCTGCTCGTGCTCGAGTCGCCGTCCACGCCGGGTGATCAGATTGCTGGCGGTGAGGATCAGGAGCGCCAGGACATCAGGATCCTCCAGCAGTTGCGCGCACACCGCCGTCAGCCAGGCCGCGCTCGGATTGCTGCGGGCCCGGTGCCCGCCACCCAAGCGCAGGCTGGCGGTCTCACGGGAGAACACAACGGGAGCCACACCAGCGAACACCGCATTCGGGGTGGGCCGCAACCGCGCCCGGATCTCGTAGCCACGCAGCGTCGCGGCGAGACGGTCGTCAACGGGGTGTTCGGCCGATATCGCTGCCGCGCCCATCTGGCGGGAGGCCAGCAGCATCCCCTCGATGAGCAGCGGATTTACTGCGGCGGATGAGTGGTCATAGGAACCTTCCGCAGGAAGGAGCGGGATACGAGCCAACCCGGCATCAGAGTGGACGACGAACGGGTGACGACCCACAACCTCTGCTCACACCATCCCACTCACGACTGCCGCTGGCACGCTCCGGCTAACCAGCCCGTCGGCCCAGTAGACAGCGTCAGCAAGTTTGACAGCTACCGGTGCACCCGTTGTTGGTGCAATCCGCAGAGCGGGCCACACCGTCCAGGTCGGCAGCAAGCTCCGTCTGGAGATCGAGGTCGAACAGGTCAGCGATGGCATCGTCGAGAACCCTGCTCTCATTCATATCGGTGACGGTACACCGGGAGCACGGTAATCGTCAGCCACGTTGTGTGGATAGCCCGTCACGCGAAGCGGTCGGTTACGGCACCCCGCCAGTCGCACCGGGGAGCCACCCGCGCTGCTCCACGAGCCTGATTGAGACCTCAACTTCCGCTGAGATCATCGGCGAGGTGGGCGGTGCGGACGATCACTTGAGTGTGCCGTTTGCGGATGGCGACCTGACCGGTGGGCACCTCGCCGGTGTCGGCTGGATGAACCTCAATCCACAGCTCGGTCATCGACCGGCGGTCACGGTCCCAGGTCCGGATCCGGTCAGTGACCCGCTTCGCAAGGTCCCCGCTGCCAGGACCGTACGCGCAGACCCCCAGCTCATACCGGGGCCACGGGGAACCGTCTGTTTCGCCGGTCGGGTTCAGGGTGAGGTAGGCGAACGTGCCCTGGTCGAACACCCCCATGCTGCCCCACCCGAACGCCGGTGCAACAAGCCCGCGGTCGACGGCCTGGCTCCCCGCGAGGAGCCGACAGAAACCGTCCATGCCAGCCAGCCAGAAGTCCAGATGACCGGTCACCGAGACCATCACACCCGTCGACAACAGCGTTGCGGGATGGTCAAGGGCAGTGCCGAGGGCCTTCTCATCGGCTGGTTGCCCGTCGTCGATCCGCAAGATGACGCCGGAGTCGCTACCCAGGTGGATGTTGCGTTCGGCCACGCCGCCCGCACCCCGCATCGGCATGAAGCCGCATTCCTCGATCGATCGGCTCCGCCAATACCCGTCCGCACGCTCGAAAGCGATCGAACGCGTCAGGCCCCGCATCCGCAGCGGGACGACCAGCCGCCCGCCGGGAGCCAGCTGGTCCACCCAGGCAGGTGCCAGGTCCCACGCACCCACGGTGACGACGATCCGGTCATAGGGCACATGGCCTGCGTAGCCGAACTCCCCATCACCACAGACCACCGAAACACCCCGGTAGCCAGCGGCGGCCAGGCACTCGCGGGCCCCCCGGACGACCTCGCTGTCGATGTCGACCGTTGTGACCTGCCCTGCCGGGCCGACCAGATGCGCGAGCAGCGCCGCGTTGTAACCCGTGCCGGCACCGATCTCCAGCACCCGGTGTCCCGGCTGGACGTCGAGCTGCTCCAGCATCCCCGCGACGACTCCCGGCGCCGAGGCCGAACTGACAGCTACACCGTCAGCGTCGCGACGAGTGACGATGTTCTCCTGGGAGTAAGCCCTCCCGGCGGTGGCATCAGGGACGAACAGGTGTCGCGGTACCGCGCGCATGGCCGCCTCGACCGGTGTCGTGCGCACCAGCCGATTCCCCCGCAACCGGTCAACCATCAGGCTTCGGAGCTCTGCCGGGGTGGCGGCGCCAGCCGCGTCGACGTCCATCTTGGGGAGCGTACGGCGGTGATCCGCCGCTCTCTCCGTGGACCGGGAACCTCGCCCGAAACCCGCAGTCTTCCCGCCGATCCCTCTCGGCGAACACCACCCAGACGCAGCCGCGCGGATCCCCTTGGATGATCTGGCGATCAGCAGCGACGCCCACCGCCTGTTCCTGGTCTCCCTGTCACAGGGCCGAATCGTCGAACCCTCAATGGTGAACGCCTGAGGGCATGGCATTCTCCTTCCATTCCGTTGATAGGTCTCATTCATGGGGGAATAGCGTTGCGGGAGCGCGCACGCGCGCTGGACGACGATGTCGCCGCACGGCGCGCCGCGCTGGAGCAGAGCAATGGCCCGGGGCGGCTGTTCCTCATCGAGGCTGAGTACGCACTCGCGATGCATCGGGCTGAGGCAGCCTGGGTCCGGTCCCTGCTGGCACAGATCGCCGATGGCACCTTCCCCGACGTGGCCGGCTGGCGCGAGTTCCACGAGACCGGCC